>JAKUUM010000015.1 GCA_022447065.1 SAR86 cluster bacterium
ACGTCCCATCCTGGCAATCCCTCATCTAATTGAACTCCAAAACTATTTAACGCCATCGACACAAGATTGTATTGACCTACCGTAAAAACTATATCCATCAATTGCTGGGTATCAAAATAACTAGCCAGTCCCTTCCAAGTCTCATTACTGACATGAGCGTCTTTATGTAGCTCATCCGCAGCTTGCAACAAAACTTTGTCCTTTGCTGACAAACCTTCTGTCTGAGGCCCCGTCTGGGTCGATCTAATTTCTTCATCGCTCACATCACACCTTCTTGCAATAAGAACATGCTGACCCCATTCATAACCCGCTTGACAAAGAAAACCGATTCTCAAAATCAGAAGTTCCCGGTCTCTGTCAGGCAAAGTGGACTTGCCCAAGATGTGATTAGCAAAAACCATCCAACGTCTAGCTAAATCGGGATGATGCGCGAGCGTTTTAAAAATATTAAATACTCTGCCTTGACTGACAAAGGGTTTCATTAGTTCCTTTACATCCTCGCTCCAGTCCTTTTCTTCAAGTGGATTGATTCTAGGTTCAGATAATCGCATGCCAAGCTCCTTAATTGATTAGTCCAAGAAAGTAATATACTCGAAGTCTTGAAGATATGAGAAAACTCTGCAGTTAAGGCAACAAAAATTTGTATATAATCTATTTTTTGTCGAAAAACCTAAATTCGAACACTATTTTATGAAAAAAATATGTCTCTGGTCGGGTCCTCGTAATATTTCAACCGCACTTATGTACAGTTTTGCACAGCGAGACGATACCAGGGTGGTTGATGAGCCTCTATACGGTCATTACCTTCGTAAAACAGGAGTTAGGCACCCGGGACGTGAGGAGATAATGGCTGCAGTTAATTGCGACGGTAATTTCGTTATGAAAAATCTTCTAAACTGGAATGATGGAAATGGAAAAAAAGTTCTATTCTTAAAGCAAATGACAAAACATTTAGTTGATGTAAATCGTAATTTTCTTCCAAAATTCAAAAATATACTCCTCATTCGAAATCCGAGAGAAATGTTGCCATCTCTAGCAGAAAATATACCGCATCCAAACCTTGCCGATACCGGACTTGATCTACAATGGCATCTCTATAAAAACCTGGAAAGTATGGACAACAATCCCCTTGTTATTGATGCAGATGAATTACTAAGGGACCCGAAAGACATACTCAAACAGCTTTGTCGCCATTTAAAACTTAAATTTTTCGATTCCATGTTAAGTTGGCCGGCTAAACCTAGAAAGGAAGATGGTATCTGGGCAAAGTATTGGTATCAATCGTTGCATAAAAGCACTGGATTCCTGCCTTATCGCCCTAAACCTAACTTTCCTGTAGAACTTAAAAAACTTCTTACAGAATGCACACCTTATTATGAGAAACTACTTACCAAATCAATTCGAACCAGTGGTGAAAAATTATGAAGTTACCGGACCCACGTAATACCAATATTCTCATTTATATCAATGGAGTGTTACTGCCCAGAGAGGAAGCAAAGATTTCTGTCTTTGATAGCGCAGTACAAGGGGGCGATGCCGTCTGGGAGGGATTAAGAGTATATAAAGGACGTATTGCGGCATTCACCAATCATCTTAAACGACTCCAGAATTCGGCTAAAACACTTGCATTCAAATCTATACCTTCGTCGGATGATATCCGCAAAGCAATATTCCTCACTCTCGAAGCTAACGGCATGTGGGATGAAACTCATATTAGGTTAACACTCACCCGAGGTGAAAAAATTACTTCGGGGATGAATCCTAAACTTAATCAGCTTGGTTGTACGCTCATAGTTCTAGCTGAGTGGAAACCTCCCGTCTATTCAAATTCTGGTATCAGAGTAATAACATCATCAATAAGAAGAAATTCGCCGCAACACTTGGATTCAAAAATTCATCACAACAACCTGTTAAATAATATCCTCGCCGTAATAGAAGCCAATACAGCTAATGTTGATAGTGCGGTCATGCTAGATGTTAATGGGTTTATTTCTGAAACCAATGACACCAATATTTTCTTAGTTAGCGATAATCAAATATTGACTCCTACTACAGATAGTTGCTTACCAGGATTAACAAGGCAAACGATTCTAGAAATAGCAGCCAAGGAAGGGATAATTACCCATGAAAAAAACCTCTCTAATACAGATCTCTATTCAGCTGATGAAGTATTCACCTCAGGCACCATAGGAGAAATTACGCCGGTTCTAGAAGCGGATGGAAGAAAAATTGGAGATGGTAAGGCTGGATCAATGACAAAAAGGATTCAAAAATTATACTCGGCACATGCGTACGAAAACGGGGAACCAATCCCCTTTAAAAAACCCCTAAAAAGGGCAGATGAAAACTAGAACCTAAATCTAGAATTAAAAACGCGCCCAACCATTAGAACCAAACTATGCTTAGGAGTTAAGATTATTGAGTATGAAGTAATTGTTTAACAATAAGGAACATTTTTGAAGCACAAAATTACTGGAGCAGATGCTCCTTTTGAGATAGTTTGGGATAGATTAGGAATTCCGCACGTGTACGCAAGCACTGTGGCTGATGCTTACAGAGGAATGGGCTACGCAGCAGGTTATGAAAGACTATGGCAAATTCATCTAAGCTGCGCCTACGCCAACGGTGAGGCAGCTGCCTTATTAGGAGAGCGATTTATCCGGCAAGATGCCTTTCAAAGGGCATTTAACGTCCATGGAGGGCTGACAGATCTTCCAGCCAGTGATGGGGATTGGATTGCTGATGCCTACCTTGAAGGACTTAACGCCTACGTAATATCGTTAGATGAAATTCCGCCCGAGTTTGCTCATGCTGAAGCGGAACCTCGAGAGTTCAATAGGGCGGATATTGCCGCTAGACACCGATTTACCTCTTGGTTTCAGCACAAAAGTTGGACTGAAAAATTGGTGTTGGGGCGTTTAATGGCTACTCATGGAGTAGATTATTTTTCTGATCATGTATTACATTTTTCCGATGAGGACCGGGACTTAATCCACGAACTCAATGAGCCATTACGAAATCTAGATCCAAAGATGATCGAATTAGCCTATCCCGATGTGAACGTTCCATCCTTCTCCGGCAGTAACAACTGGGCTGTTACCGGTGAGCTATCATCCTCGGGAAAACCAATGTTGGCGACTGATCCTCATCAACCTCATGGCCTACCAAATACTTTTTTTTACGTTCATCTCAACGCGGGTTCCTGGAATACTTTTGGCGCTGCCTTTCCAGGCGTTCCTTATTTCATGATGGGATATACCTCAGAAATAGCATGGGGATTGACCACTGGTTGTGTGGATTGTTATGACTTATTTATTGAAGAAATGAATGCCGATCAGTATCGAACACAGTCAGGATGGAAGTCACTGGAAACTAGGATAGAAACTATTGAAGTAAAAGGTAAATCCAGCCAAGAGATAACAATTCAAACAACGCACCACGGAGTTCTTTTAGAACCTTTAATGAAAGAGCTTGGGATGTCTAGCTCTAAGAACGAACAGTATCAAACGAGTCTGTATTGGTCTCTACAAAATGTGGCGACATCAGCTGGCGCTTTGGCCTTGTTGCCAACTGCTAGATCTGCAAGAGAGTTCGGCGAGTTTTTATTTGAAAATGAAGTGTGTCCTCTTGTGAATAACATCATCTGTGTCGATAAAGAAAGTCAACTTGAAAGGTATATTGCTACCACAACTCCTGTTCGGAAGGGAGTAACAGGTTCGGTACCTTTAGCAGGATGGATAGATAAATACGACTTCTTGCTGGCTAAACCAGAACAGCTGTTGGTTGAAAAAAACCCCTCCAGCGGGTTTGCTTTGACCGCCAATAACGACACGATGGGCGAAAAAGGGGAATTTTATATCCATAATTTTCCGGCACATAGTGCACGAGCGGATCGCATTAGGGAATTGCTAAGTCAAAAGAAGAAGTTCTCGGTTGAAGATTTTTGTTCGATGCAGTTGGATTTATATGACCTGCGTGCACATGATGTATTACCAGACCTGATTAAGATACTTCAAGCAAGTAAAGACAAAGAGGTTAGGCTGGCCTCAAAATTGCTGGATGAGTGGGATTGTTGTGCGAGTGCAGAGTCTAGAGGAGCTTGCCTATATTACCCTTTCTTAGATAGGTTTTGGCAACGTAAATACATGTACAGGGTACTAAAAGATGAGCTGATAAACCTGTTGCCTTTAGGGGCACCAGGATTAAACCGTTTTGATATTAGTTCTTTTATGAACCCAGAAACAAATTGGATAGATCACGAAGAATTACTAAAGGCAACAATCCAAGAAGAAATGAGAAAAGTGGTTGATCGGGTCAAGCTGTCACTGGGAAGTGATTACTCAAAGTGGCGATGGGGAAATCTACACAAGATCGAGTTTCGGCATCGTCTAAATAATTACCCAACTTGGGAAAAGCTGAAGAAAGGACCTGATGAGATAGGGGGCAGCCCAACGACGCTAAGGATGGCTGTTCATATGGGCAAAGGACCTGGAAAGGCGAAGGAAAACGAGGTGCCTTGTCGAGTGTTTCATGGTCCCGCCTTTCGCTTAGTGGTCGATTTGGCTGACCCACAGCATGCTAAATTTGTAATAGCAGGTGGTAATGGCGGACGCGCAGACAGTAATTTTTCTATGAATCAATATGCGACATGGTTAAAAGGAGAATACTTTACTTTGAACCTCAAGAAAGAGGAAATAGATGAACACACAGTCTGGCAATTTGAGAAAATCCATTAAGTTATTGAGTGGGAATGAGAATAAATGTAATGGGAACAAGTGGAAGTGGCAAAACTTCTGTCGCTAGGCGAATAGCTAAGAAGCTGAATATACCTTATGTTGAGTTAGATGAATTGTTTTGGAAACCTAACTGGACTGAATCAACGGATGAGGAGTTGTTTCCTAAGTTGGAAGAAGCTTTGTCTGTTGATGGTTGGGTACTGGATGGAAACTATACGAGAACCATCCCCATCAAATGGAAGCGATGTCAGATGGCCGTGTATCTAGATTTACCTTTTCATATCGTTCTTTACAGAATAATAAAAAGAAGTTTAATCAGAGGTTTCAGGAATGAAGAACTATGGGCAGGTAATAAAGAGACTGTTTTGAAACACCTTTTTACTCGTGACTCTATGATTCTTTGGACAATGAAAACGTTCTTTACCAATCGTAAAAGATTCGCAATAAATTCTAAAAACCCTGAGTACTCACACATCAAGTTTGTAAGATTACGTTCCAAGAAAGAAATAGGAAATTTTGTTACACAACTTAAAAATTAATGGTAAAAATAGTTACTAAATAAGAGAATAGAGGTAACTATGAAATCTAAAGAAGAAACTTCTAAACCGATAAATTCAGGAAACCGTCCGTCATCTCTAAAACCTGAAGGTGATTGGACTCGTATTTTTTCTTATCACGCAATGGATGTAGAGATAACCCGTGCCGAGGGTATTTATTATTATGATACTGATGATAATAGGTATATCGATGCTTCGGGTGGACCTTTTGCATTTACCTTACCTCATGGTGATTCAAGAATGAAGCAAGCTATCAGTGATCAAATGGATAGTTTTACTCACATTAATCCGACTCTAGCCTCCCGACCTCAGGCTGATTATTGCGCAAAGGTATCTGAGGTAACACCCTCAAAGTTAAATACGACTTATCTTGTATCTGGCGGATCTGAAGCTGTAGAAACCGCTATGAAAATAGCACGTCAACACCACCTAGCCAAAGGCAATACTGGAAAATATAAGATTATCTCTAATTATGGCAGTTACCACGGGATGACTTTGGCTACCCAAGGACTTTCGGGTAATCCAGGTTACGACAAATACTTTGGTCAGATGCTTACCAAGTGGCCACACATCCATCAATACTCTGATCACGACAAACCAGAAGGAATGACTCGTGAGGAATGGGCAATCAAGTGCGCTGAGCGGTTAGAGAAAATGATTTATTTTGAAGGTCCACAATCAGTAGCCGCCTACATAGCGACACCTCATGGATGTGGGTCTGATTGGGGAGTTGTACCTCCAAAAGAGTATTGGCAGGAAATTCGCAGAATATGTGATCACTACGATGTTCTTTTAATTGCTGACGAGGTAGTCACTGGATTTGGACGAACTGGTAAATGGTTTGCCATGGAACATTTTGGTGTGGAAGCCGATATCATGACAACGGCCAAGGGAATTTCTGGATGCTACATTCCACTTGGGGCCGTTATGGTCTCAGATGAGATAAATGAACCTTTTGAGGCAGGAAATGCTTATTTTGTGCATGGCTTCACTAATGGCGGACACCCAATTGCATGTGCTGCGGGTTCCAAGGCTATCGATATCTACCGGGAAGATAACTTAATTGAGAATTCTAAAAAAATGGGTGAGCATTTATTTACTTATAAAGAACAACTTTTAGCTCATCCTAGTGTGGCAGATGCTAGGGGCTGGGGATTATGCATGACACTCGAGCTGGTGGAAAACAAGGAGTCTGGAGAATATTTTCCAAGCAGCAAAGGTGCAGAAAGTATTTTCCATTCACTTACTCTCAAGAACGGTCTTGTTTTTTACAGTACCCTCTATGGTCGACGCAGAGAACCGATGTTCAAGCGAGGCTTACCGCTTATGATTTGTCCTCCCTTATCCATTAATCAAGAAGAGGTAGATGACTTAATTGGCCGTCTGGATAACACACTTCATGAATGGGAAGCAGAGATGGGAGTGGGTTGAGAGTTCTTCAGGTTAGTAGTTTCCTCCGTATGGAAAAATGTTTTAGAATATTTTTTTTATTACCTTTTCTTTTAGGTGGTTGTGGAAATGGCGGTTCTTCCAATGATATCGTTGCCCCTAACATTCAAGATGTCCCCACTTTTTCTTGGTCCTTTAGCCTTCCCGAAGAAGAAGGAATGGACCCAGATAAATTAGAAGAAGTTCTACAGTATGTTTTTGATGATGACTTCAATACCCAAGGTTTAATGGTTGTAAGAAATGGAAAAATAGTAGTTGAAAAATATCAAGGTATTTCAGATTCAACTATCTCAGGACTTCTATCAGTTTTTAGTGACGAAAATCTCTTAAGTTGGGGAACAGGTTTAAGTTATGACGATTTTCAAAATATTTTTGGAGATAAAGACAAAGACAGTTTGGCAACAAGTTGGTCATCGGCAAAATCAATAACGAGTAGCTTAATAGGCATAGCTATTGAGCAAGGATTTATTGATTCCGTGGATGAGTATGCGTCTAGTTATTTACCAGATTGGATAGGAACTGATAAAGAAAACAGCATTACTATCAAAAATATACTCGAAATGCGATCTTCGCTTAAATGCCCTCCAGGCGGCAACGGGGGAAGTTCTATTTATTTTCAAGAAGATCAATTAACCCCTTCAAAAGACAGGGATTTTAACCCAGATATATCTGAAGCCAATCCTCCATATTTTAATAACTGGGTTTATTGCAATGCTGACACAATGCTTCTTGGAGAAATTCTGCAGAACGCAACCGGAAAATCAGTGCAAGAGTTTGGTGATTATTATCTTTTTTCTAAAGTTGGAATGAGTGTTGATTGGTGGAAAGATGGTCAAGGTAATTACCTAGCATATTGTTGTATTGATATGACTACGAGAGATTTTGCTAGGTTTGGACTCCTTTGGCGAAATGAAGGCTTTTGGGATGGAGAGAAGATTATTTCATCAGAATGGATTACAGAATCCTTAAGTTCAGGAATAAATATTGATTGGTCAGACACAACTTTCTATAACTACCAGTGGTATACACATAATAAATTCACTGATGATGACGATTCCATAGAGGTTTATGGCTTTGGTGCGAAAGGATATAACACCAATAATATATGGATTATTCCCAGTTACGATTTGATTATAGTTAGAAATAGCCTATATCACAGACACATTAAAGTCGGAACGGAAGCAGTTAGAACAGGGAATATCAATGATTGGGTTGATGAAAACGACAGAGATAAAGCTAACTATCACCTAACTTTATATCCCGGGAACTTAGCTTTAATTGGTGGACAAGTATATTTATTTGATAACTCTAATGTTCATCTTTTTAATTCAGAAGCAATGGTTAAAGCTCTTATTGAATCAATTACCAATTAGAAATCAGTTCACATTTGATCAGGAAGAGGTAGATGACTTGGCTGGTGGTCTGGAGAACACACTAAGTGAGTGGAAAGCTGAGATAGGAGTCAGTTGAAGATTCTTGAAACAGAA
Source organism: SAR86 cluster bacterium (assembly GCA_022447065.1). Taxonomy (GTDB): domain Bacteria; phylum Pseudomonadota; class Gammaproteobacteria; order Magnimaribacterales; family Magnimaribacteraceae; genus AEGEAN-183. Next base: position 8,230 of record JAKUUM010000015.1, read on the forward strand.
CCTGTAAGTTCTTTATTTCGAATTTGTCTTTATAGATAAAAGAAAAAGTACTAGAAGTAAAACTAGAGTGTAAGGGGCACCTTCAGCGCCCGGAGTAAGTCCTGTCTTATAGAGATTTGGATCTAAATGCTTCACGAAATTAGGGTAATAAAATAATCTAACTCCCCATTCTAATATCCAAAATACATACATCAGTGGGATTAAGCTTTTGTATCTGAAAATAACTATCCAACACAGTGCACAAATAATTAACTGTTCTAAACCCCATAAAGAAAAAAATAAGTAAATAACTGGATTTGGGTCAGGATTACCGCTAAACACTATGAAATTTGCAATTTCATGCAATCCATACTCTTCAAAAAACATATGGATGATTGATCGCCAAGTCATTAGTGCTACAAAAAACACAAATCCCCATAAAGCTATTTTGTTGCCGGAAAATTCATTGTTAGCTGGTTTGGGTAAAAGATTAAAATTAAACATAGTTCTGAGTTGAGTTATAAATAATATAGTAGAGTAACAAAAGATGAATCGAAATAAATATAAGCTTCCTACAGATGGGATACTGCCCCTCAAGTCTGAGGCATCACTTATTATCTATATCGACTTGAAGAGTCCCTATGCATATTTATCGATTTCGCCAACAAGAAAAATGTTAGGAAAATTAGGTTTAATTGCAGATTGGCGACCCTTCGTCTTGGATATTCCAAGCTACTTGGGTTCCGCCAAGTTAGATAAGGGCGGTAAAAAAGTCACGAAGCAAAATCGCACTGAAGAGCAATGGTCTGGTGTGAAATACGCTTACTTTGACTGCCGTCGCTATGCAAATTTAAGCGATAAGACCATCCGCGGTACGGTAAAAATTTGGAATACTAATCTGCCAGCTATCGGAATGCTCTGGCTAAAGAGTTTTGCTGACCTCGCTGAGCAATGCTCCCAAGGCAGTTTGCTTGAGCGATATATTGATGCGACTTACGAGTCTTTCTGGAAACGCGAGTTGGATGCTGAAGACTTGTCTATTATCTTACGAGTACTAGAACAGATAGATGCGCCTACAGATGGATTCCTCGAGTATGCCCAAGGCGAAGGCGCGGCCTTGAACGCTCGACTACAACAATCTGCCTTCGACGCAGGGATATTTGGCGTTCCTACTTTTATTTTGCCCAACGAGTCTGCCGTTGATCCCCAACATGAAAAATTCTTCGGTCGAGAGAACCTGCCGCGCATTAGTTGGCAGCTAAGCGGTCGTCAGGGCCCAGCGCCTGATGTGGCCTATCACCTCACCACCGAGGTGGATGATACGGCGCTCGCCAAGTGTGCTTTGGAGCCAAGGTCAGCACCTGAGCTGATGATAATACCTCGGCAGTTGACCACCTTTTTTGATTTTAAAAGCCCGCAAAGCTATCTAGCGTTGCAAGCCATTCTCCAGCTAAAGGGTGAGAGGATTTCAGTCTATTGGCGGCCCTTCGTGAGTAAACCGTTGAAAGTCCCCGCTGATGAAGTCGCGTATGAAGACCGAAGCACTAAGCATCGTCGTATTCGCGGTGAGTATAATGCCAACGATATTCAGCGATACGCACCCCATGTTCTAACGGATATTTATCGTGAAACTGATTGTCAGTTTGCTGATATGGGTTTACTTTGGTTGCAGCTTGAGCAGCGGGCCAGCAGCGATGCCATTGATGACTATGTGCAACGCGTTTTTGTTCATCTTTGGCGGGATAACGGCACTATTGACTCGGCTCAAGATATTGAACCACTGCTCTTGGCGATCAATGGTCTTCAAGCCAACTTTGATAAAGCCGGTCAAGACTTAGCCCTTATCGATGGATGGCAAAAGTACAGCAGGAGCCGAGGGCTTGAACACCTTGATGCGGCTCGGGCAGCGGCGCAATCCCAATCGATCAGCATGGCACCTACTTTTGTGCTTGGTTCTGAACCCTTTCAGGGTCGCGCCCAGTTACCGTTAATTACTGCTCGAATCAAGGCTGGTATTTAGTCCCCAGTTTCTCTTTTTTTTAAATCTTTGAATGTAAAATCTCTATTCGGCTGATGAAGTATTTAACTCGTTATCTTCCTGACCCCAAGCACTTGTCGCTAACAGTATGCTTAAGAGTAAGAGTAGTTTTTTCATTGTTAAGCTTATAAAAAAGAATTATCTTGCATCCAACTTGAACAGACTTGAGTTGCTTCCTCTAAGTGGCTCTTCTGACCAAAGTAATAATGATTGGCCCCTTTGACAATGTGTACCTTCTTGTTTTCGTGACTGATTGAATCAAAGAGTCTTTGATTGTGACTCGGTGGGCACGCATCGTCAGCAGAATTACCCAGTACCAACATGGGTTTACTTATCTTGGCCGCACACTTTTCGCCATCGGCCTCACTTAACTCGTATGACCATTGTGAAAGCCAACTTCTAATACTGGTGAATCTGGCAATACCAACGGGACTGTCATTAACAACCTTGGGGTCTCCCAGGTAACACCAGCCTGGCTTTCTATCGTTAGGCTCTATGGTCGGGTCCAACCACCTTGGATCGGCCATAGTACCGTGCACGATGAAACCAAATTCTTTAGTGGGATCCCCTTTGAAACTTTCTAACTTTTCTTGAACCCATACAGTAATGTTGTGGTTTCTCTCTATTTGTTTTTTTCTAAACAAGTCTAAGTACTCCTTTGAGTAGGGGGGTTGATTGGGGTTCTCAGGATCATAAAGATTCAAATCTCTATCGCGTACCTCCGGTTGGCTCTCATCTAAAATGGACGGGTCCAACCATTCGGTAAGCGTAGTGGCTCTGCTGCAATGGGAAGCTAATAACATGACGGCATCACAAGGGATTAATCCTGCGGTAGTCAGATCGGGAGGATCTCCAGCCGGGGTGTTTCTTAGGCTTGGTTTCTCCGCTTGGGATTGGTAAAAAAGCGACAGTGAACCTCCCCCACTCCATCCGCCCAGAATTATTTTTTGGTAGCCTAATTTTGCTTTTGCCTCTCTGACACAAGCGCCTAGATCCATCACAACCTTTTCCATGATCAAGCCGCTATCGACCCCTCGGTATCTACTATTGCAATAAATAACTGGAATTCCGCTACGTGCTAATGCAATAGGCATCGGCAAATAGGCGCCACCTGCACCCGCCGGGTGCATAAAAACTATGACTGAATCCGTTATGGGTTTAGAAGGTATTAAATGATGAGCTTCTAAAAATACCGTGTCTTCAGCACCTGCGTAGGTATCTTTGTACGCTGATTTTTCTTCGTAGATAATGGCAATTGGTTTTCTTACGTAACTGCCTACTTCGGTCATACTAAACCCGATACCTTTAATCTCTTGATCAATTCCTTTCTATCTAATCCGCGTTCTTGAAGCTTCTCGGAGCCAACCTTAGACTCTTTTTTTTCTCTCGTCTTCTCAGTCCAAAGTTTTAAATTGTTATGCGCCTTTCTTTGATCCTCTTTCATAATTTTCTCGTAATCCTTATCCCTGCATGTTATTTCTAAGGCTAAACCATTCGGGTCATAAAAATAGATAGAGTGAACAAAGTCATGATCTATAGGATCTGAAGCCCACCCCAATTTATCATTCAAGTGATTCTTCCAATTATCTAAATCTTCTAGGGTTTCAACCTCAAATGCTATGTGTTGATCAAAACCGCTGGTATAACCAAATTTTTCTTCACCTACATCATCGGGTATGTCAAAGAAAGCTATGTGGTCTCCATTGCCCATCTCAAAGAATAGGTGCATATATTCCAGGGGCTCTCCAGAACCTGGAGAAGATTCAAAATCCAATGCTGCAACGAGTTTAAACCCCATGATGTCTTCATAAAACCATCGGGTTTGTTCTGCATCTCGGCACAAAAACGCCTGATGATGAATATTGTTCGGTCTTTGTAATTTTTCCACGCTACTTACTCCAATCTTTTAAAAATAAATCACTTGCACCAGTATATTTAAACAAAGTATCAGCCGCTAGTAATACCGCTGCTGCTGTCCAAGTTGTTTTTTCCACCGGCCAGAAAGCCTCGTCGGGATATACATAACCTGTCCAATAGAGATCGTCTTTTGGATCTTTCCATTGATGGAGCCATGAAAAAATCTCTTTGGCCTCTTTCATTTGACCTGAAGCCGCGAGTGCCATTACTAATTCTGCACTTTCAGCCACCGTTACCCAAGGTTCGTCTACGACACACTTGCATCCCAAGCCCTCCACTACGAACTCATTGAGCCTTTGATTAAATCTTATTTTTGCACCTTCTCCATCTACGACCCCACAAAGTATGGGGTAATACCAGTTCATACTATATCTGTCCTTACTCTTCCAACCTCGATCGAATCTTTCGGGCTTACTTAGTATGGCTGTCTTTAAAGAGAGTTTAGCTTCTTCTAAATCTTTAAAATCAAGACCCAAGATTTTCCTAATTGCACAGAAACATTCTAAGCTCTTATAAATTGCACTGCATCCAGCTAACAAAGAGTCATCAAGTTTTAATCCTTCTTCGTTTAAAGCCCAAAGAATATCCCCATGTTTTGTTTGCATGGAACATACAAATGATATTGCTTTATCTAAAACTGGATAATTCTCTTCTAAAAAATTTTTATCTTGAGTAACTAGATAAAAGTGCCAAAGTCCTACAGCCAAATAAGAACTAAAATTTGTTTCTATTCTGGTATTAGAAGGTTTGCCTTGTCGATATTCTGCGCACCAGCCTCCAACTTCCTCTTGTGAGGATGCCATCCATCTATAAGCTTTCTTACCTGCTTCAATTTCTCCAGCAACTACAAGAGCCATCGCACTCTCAACATGATCCCAAGGGTCTAACTTAGCCTTTTTTTCCCATGAAATAGAGCCATCTTTGGACTGAACATCCAATATAAGGTCTATGGAAGCCCTGTAAAAATCTATCTTTCTAAGATCAGTCATTATGTTTTGAAAAAATACATAACCAAGCTTTTTCCAATCAAGGGCTGTAATAATTTCTCAAGAAGCCTGGTTAAAAGAGGTTTCTTCATCAAATCCCATATTAAAAACTGATGATAAAGTTCTACCAACCGATGATCTTTCTCCCTTCCCCAAAACAAACATTTAAGCCACCAATAAGGAGAGTGGAGAGCATGTGCCCAATGAAAACGGTGGTACTTTACTCCTTCTGTTTCAGCTAATCGTTTTAATTGATTATGATTAAATATTCTTTTATGCCCACCGGCTACATTATGATATTCAGAGCTTAACGACCAGCAAATTCTTTCAGGCAGGTATCTAGGGACGCTAATTGCAAGAACTCCTCCTGGTTTTAATACTCGTACCATTTCTTTCATAGCTTCTTGCGGAGATTCCACGTGTTCTAAGACTTCTGAACAAATAATAGAATTGTAGGAAGAGCTTTTAAAAGGTAACTGTTGTATGTTGCCCAGACCAAATAAACAGCTCGAGGTATTGTCGCTAGAAATAGAAAAATCCTTAATTCTGTTTTTTGCTGTTCTTATATCTTCTATAGATAAATCCAAGCCGACAACATCCACTTTTTTGTCTACATGAAGCCCAATAGCATGCCGACCTTCTCCACAGCCAATATCGAGGATTAAGTCATTTGCTTTGATATTTAAGTAATCAAAATTAATGGTCTGCATAGCCTAATAATATTGAAACCTATCTATTTCCTCTTCAAAAATTTCAACATATTTCTTAGCTGCTCTTGACCATTGAAATTCCTTTTCAATTCTTTCTCTGCCTACTTTTTTATAATATTCTCTTTTTTCAGAACTTGAGAATAACTCCTGTATGGCAATGCTTAATGCTTCTGAGTCTTTTGGCATAACTTTCACAGCAGCCTTCCCAACCACTTCCTTTAAGCCACCTGAATGAGTTGAAATTAGGGGTATGCCACAAGCCATTGCTTCTCCAGCCCCAAAACCAAATCCTTCATATAATGAAGGAATTACTGCTATTTCAGCTGATGCATATAAGTTCACTATGTCCATTTCAGCTAATTCTGAGTAAAAAGAGATTTTTGATTCAAGATTTAATCTTGAAATTTGTTTTTCTACTTCTCCATCTTTTGTTGCTTTTCCGATAACAGCTAAATTCGTTAGGGGATATCTCTCAATCACTGAAGGTAAGGCATCAATAAGGAATCTTAACCCCTTTAGTGGGATATCAGAGCTAGCAGTGGTAACAATTCTATTAGGAATCTTTTTTACCTCGTTGTTAATATTAAAAGTTTCGAAGTCGATACCATTCAAGACAACTTCAATCTTTGAAGGGTTCACTTTAAATTCTTTAATTACATCCAGTTTTGACTGATTAGAAGGACAAATAATCCTGTTTAACTTGGGGGTTACTTTTTTTTGCATGTTTAAAAAAGAATGCCACCTATTTGTAGATAATCTTTGCTTCCAGTTTTTTGCTTGCTCTAGACTTAACTTATGGTCTCTTGTAATGGGGTGGTGGATCGTAGTAACTAACGGTACTCTTCTTTGTATATTTAAAAGTGCATAACACAAAGACTGGTTATCATGTATCAAATCATAACTGACTGAAGATTCTTTTAAGTACTGATCTACTCTTGTGCCAAAGGTGTAGGGCTCAGGAAAACCTCCTGAAAGCACACCCAGCCATTCAGTTAAATCAGTTAAATTAGAAAGAAAACCAAGCTTAAAAGATTTCAATCTTAAATTATCTTCCAACTCAAAAAGATCTAGACTCGGAATCTTTATGAGATTAACTCCCTGATTAAGTTCAGGGTAAGGTGGACCAGATAGCACATCAACTTCATGGCCTAGGTTTAATAAGGCCAAACTTAAATGTTTTAGATATATCCCCTGCCCCCCAGAAAAGGGATTACTCCGATAGCTCAACAATCCAATTTTCATTTTGAGTTAAAGAAAGCTAATAAAATCTTCTACTTAATGAGTCTTTAATCTTGAGATTATGATCAAAACTTTTAAGAATCCGCTTTATATCTTTATTAATTTTATTTTTAAATATGAATTTGAAATTTCTCTTCTTAGAAATATCTAAATCTAAAACAAATAGTTTATTTTCAAATAAAAAGAAATTAGAGCTTTTAGCGTCGCCATGATTAAAATTGATCCATTTCAATCTTTTAATAAATGAAGTTAATTTATTTTGTATGAGGTAAGACTTCTCTTTACTAAAATCAACTCTGTCTAATCTTGTTCCTGGCTGCTCTAAAGAAATAAGATAGGACTCGGTAGTTGTGAAATTGTCATATCTTTCAACTACCGCTAGAGGTTTAATAGTATTTATACCAGCAGCACTAAACCAGTGACTTGCTTTCCATGCTGTGAGTGCCCTTGTTTGACTAAAAAACTTCCTAAAGTAATGCAACAATCCTTTAACCTGATATTTTTTTATGTAAATAGAATCATTATTCAAATTAACTTTGACTATGTGATGACCTCTTTCAGATTTAATTTCCTCCCCTTTAGACATGAAATGATCTAGGTTGTTTATTACTTCTGAGAGTCCTTGGTCAAAGAATTCCTTATTGGCGATCCATCTCATATTTTCTTTTCTTCCGTTCAAGTAAACAGAAGAAAGTTGCTTATCTTCTCGAGAATTTATATTAATTTCTTCAAGGATAGGTTCCATATACATAGAAAATGCTCTTTTTCTTGAAATCTCTATAAACTTTATTTGTTGTTGAAAAATATCCCTTAGAGACATATCAAAATAGATCTTTAAGAATCTATAACAATCTCTTTCGGACAATCCTAAATCCATTGCAGAATGGAACAAACCTCCTATGTCTTTTGTGGCCCATCTTCTTGGTACTCTTTTCCTCATTTGAGCCCTGTGTAAATCTATTAAGAAAATCCCCTTGTGAGACACATCTAAGTTTTTATTAATATGGAAGTGACACAAATAGAAATCTCTATGATTTAAGCCCTGCTTATGCATTGTTCTTGATATTAAGGCTATATTTTCTAATAACTCTCTTCTCTTGATGGGAGAGAGGACAAGGTCATCTTGTTTAAGGAAAAGATCTTCAAGAGAAATAGTTTCATTAAGTGACCTGGTTATTATGAAAGAATGTCTTTTGGCCGGATTAGTTCCTTTCGAAGCAAAAACTACTGGCTCAGGACAACTTATTTGTAGAGCCTTTAATTTATGCAGACAGCTCCACTCTTGTTTTGCCCCTAGGACAGGTTGTTTTAATTGAAAAATATTCTTGAATATCTCCTTCCAGCCAACGCCTTTATGGTACTTAACAAAGTAAGTTTCATTATTAAAGCTAAATTCCTTGGTAATTCGATTTGCATATTCTCGGTAAATAGTTCCATCTAACTCTTCTATAACCTTAAAAGGGTCTCTCTCTAAAAAAAGTTTTTCTAGAGACTTTTCCAAAACTATAAATTCAGGCATTTAGCTCTCTTTCAATGAAGTCTCCAATAAACTTAAATCTAGAAAAAAAGAAATCATTATTTCTTAAACCGACAAGATTACCCTTGAAAGAGTTAATTGCTTGATTGGAAATCAAAGAATGTAACGATTTATTCAAATTATTTTGAGTGAAGGGAGTTGGTATGATTTTACCGGCATCGTATTCTTCAACATAACTTGAAAACCCAACTTCTTTTGTGGTCAATATGGGTAACTCACTAACCATTGCCTCTATTATTACATTCCCTGCAGCTTCTTCTCTGGCTGGATGAATAAGAAGATCAGAAGAGCTCATAATTTCAGCTACATCGTCTCTGGGTCCCAAAAAAATAACTTTTTCTTTCATTTTCAATTTATTTACTAAATTAAGAAAAGGTTGTTCTTTATCCTTGCCTGCTACAGCTAAGTAAATACTTTCATTTCCTTGATCAAAACAATAAGAAAGTGCTCTTATGGCTCTGTCCAAACCTTTTCTGTGGAAGGCTGAACCAGCAAAAAGTATCAGCTTATCTGACTCCTTAAGGTTAATGCTTTTCTTAAAATTACTTTTCTGTTGTAAATTTCTCCAACTTAAGGGTAAGCCTGGAGGAATTAAAATTAGCCTGGATTTGTCTGTTTGATATTCTTGGATAAATTCTTTTTCTTGTTTGATATTTAATATAAAAGACTTAGTCTTATGATCATTTCCAAATACTTCTCTCTCATAGCTAATAAACGCCTTATATCGAGGTAGTGATTTATATAATGGTGGTTTTTGCTTTGCAACAAACTTAAAGCAAGTGTCGGCTGCAAAATAAACATCTAACCCCGGCATTTTATTAAAACCGAAAATAAGATTTGGATTAATTTCTTCTAAAAAAAGGGAAGCCTGTTCAAAAAAATTAATATTCTTTTTGTGGTTAGTTAAACCCTTGATCCCTAACTCAATTATTTCTAGCTCCTTGGGCTTTTCTGCTTCCCACCTTCCTGTTACTACTTTTAGATTAAAATTTCTTGTTAAAAGTTCTTTAGTTATTTCTAAGAAATCTCTCTGCAGTCCTCCATAGGGAAAATATCTAAATAAGAGCAAAGCTATGGTTTTCTTTTTCTTCACTTACAAACTAGACGAGGAGTTTATTTTATGGAGTAATTCGATTACTTCTTCAGGTTTTATATCAATTAAACTCTGATGATATCCCTGAAATCCCGATCCAGTTCTAACTTTGCTGTATCCTTCATTTTTCCTTAAAACCTTAGCTATGTCACTTAGAGGAGGAGTAAATGCTGGAGAAGAAGGTCCAAAAAGTGCAACTAATTTTGCACCTACAGAAGCAGCAATATGCATAAGCCCTGAGTCGTTGGTTAGTACCAACTTTGAACTTGAGATCAGGTCTATAGAATCTTCAATTTTAGTCCTTCCAATTAAATTGAAAAGCCCTAAGTGTTTGCCTAACCTCTCCTCTATTTCTAGTCCAACTGGAATGTCATTTGATGAACCCAGAAATAAGACTTGCCAATTTTTTGACAAGTATTCATTAGCGACTTCGGCAAAGTATTCCGCCGGCCACCTTTTAGACGGGCCAAATTCAGCCCCTGGGCAAAAAGCAATTAAAGGTTCATTTAAATTGATGCTATGTTTTGTTGCTACAGCTAACAAATTTTCTTTTTCTACTCTAAGGCTTGGGTTTGGTATCAAAGAAGGAAAACTGTCTTGCTTTCCTAATGCTAAGGCAACGAACCTATCAACCATCCTGGGAAACTGATCTTTGTTTAATATTCTTAGATCATTGATCAAGAAGTACCTCATTTCCCCTCTCCAGCCAGTTCTTAAGGGTATTTTTGCGAAAAAAGGAACCAAAGAAGATTTTAGAGAATTAGGTAAAATTATCGCTTGGTCATAGTTCTTTTTCTTTAGGTCAGAACCGATCCGTATTCTCTCTTTCAATTTCACTTGCCCATGATTAAATGGAAGAAGCATAGTTTCTGAAACTTCATCCATTCTCTTAAAAATATTGATAGTCCAATCCGGTGACAAAACATCAATTACTGCCGCTTCAAATTTTGAATGGATTGTCTTAAAAAGGCTCTGAGCCATAACAGAATCCCCAACCCAAGAAGGTCCTACAATTAATATTTTCATTTAGCTAGAACTTTAACTTTCTACAGGAGTATGCCAGTCTAGATTTACTGTTCGTTTGCCTCTTACTTGATCAAGGTAAGTCTTTTGAAGTTTTTCAGTTATAGGTCCTCTAATACCATCTGAGATGGTCTTATTGTCTACAGAATTGATTGGTACAACTTCAACTGCAGTACCGGTGAAGAAAGCTTCATCACAATTTAAAACTTCTTCCAATTTTATCTTCCTTTCCTCAAAATCTATATTCAATTCTTGAGCTAAATGAATAATGGTTCTTCTAGTAATTCCATCTAAACTAGCGTCTAAGTCAGGAGTTACTAGTTTATTATCTTTTACCATAAAGAAGTTTTCTCCAGTTCCTTCAGCGACAAAATCATCTGTATCGAGCATGAGAGCTTCTTCAAAGCCTTGTTCTATAGCTTCATTAAGAGCAACTATTGATTGAACATAGTTACCGTTAACCTTAGCCAAAGCTACCTTGTTACCGACCTGTCTTCTAAGAGAAGAAACCTTAACACTAATACCTTTTTCTTGGGCTTCAGGATGCATGTAAGAAGGCCACTCCCAAGCAGCCACCATTGTATGAACACTTAGATTGTCTGCCCTTATTCCCATGCCTTCTGAACCATAGAAACACATGGGTCTTATATAAGATTCTTTTAAACGATTATGGGAAACAATTCTTGTTTGAGCTTCATTAAGTTCTTCATCTGAGAAAGGAATAGCAAGACTTACAGTTTCCGCAGATTTAAATAATCGATTTGTGTGATCATTAAGTCGAAAGATAGAAGTTCCATTTGGAGTTGAATAAGCTCTAACGCCTTCAAAAACTCCTAGGCCATAATGAAGAGTATGGGTTAATACATGAATTTTAGCTTTTTTCCAATCAACTAATTCTCCGTCCAACCAGATAAAGCCATCTAAATCTGCAAAGTTCATTAATCTTTCTTTGTAAACCTTATTTCAAATTTATTATCTCATGTTAAAAGCTAGCAAAACTATATAATAAACCCTTTTTAAGGGTTTCTTTCTTTTATGGACTTAAATGCAAATATCTTTAGAGCCTACGATATTAGGGGTATTGCATACAAAGATCTTACTCAAGAAATAGTTACCCTTATTGGTCAAGGACTAGGGAGTGATTGTTTAGAGAAGGGAAATAGTTCATTAGTGATTGCCAGAGATGGAAGAAACTCAAGTCCAGATATATTCGAATGGATAAGTCTTGGTATTAAATCTACTGGCTGTAACATAATAAATATAGGGGTTGTCCCAACACCTCTTTTATATTTTGCAACTCATAAATTGGCTTCTTCAAGCGGCGTCATGATTACAGGCAGCCACAATCCTGGAGACTACAATGGATTTAAGATTGTTCGAGATAAAAGAAGTATCTCTGGAGAGGCTATTCAAGATCTACGACTTAAAATCATTAAGAAAGACTTCCAGAAAGGCGTAGGTTCAGAAGAAAAAGTAAATGTAAAAGATACGTATATTGGAGAATTAACTAAGCACATCAATCTCAGAAGACCAATTAAAGTAGCAATAGATTGTGGAAATGGTGTCGCTAGCGTTATTGCTCAAGAAGTATATGAGAACTTAGGATGTGAAGTACTGCCTCTTTTCTGCGAATTAGATGGAAATTTCCCTAACCACCACCCCGATCCATCAAGACCAGAGAATCTAAAAGATTTAAAAGAGGCTGTTATAGATAAAAAGTTTGAAATTGGTTTGGCATTTGATGGAGATGCTGACAGATTAGGGATTGTTTCCAAGAAAGGAGATATTATTTTTCCTGACATGCAAATGATTATATTTTCTAGATCAATTCTTAAAAAAAATAGAGATGCGAAGATAGTTTTTGATGTTAAATGCTCAAAGCTTCTCGCTGAGGCTATTACTGAAAGTGAAGGTATTCCAATTATGTCTAAAACAGGTCATTCGCATATTAAAGACCGTATTTTTAAAGAAAACGCTTTGTTAGGAGGAGAAATGAGCGGTCATATCTTTTTCAACGACAAATGGCCAGGTTTCGATGATGGTATTTATGCAGGGGCTAGAATGCTAGAAATTCTCTCTAAATTCTCTCAAGATGAAGATATTTTCTCAGATTTGCCTAAATTAGTTTCTACACCTGAAATAAATATTAAAACCACTGACGAGGAAAAATTTCATATAGTTGAAGAGTTTATTGCTACATCTAATTTCAAAAACTCTAAATCTATAAAAATAGATGGGGTGAGGGTCGAATTTGAAAATGGTTGGGGTTTATTAAGAGCTTCAAATACTAGTCCTAATTTAGTTTTAAGATTTGAAGCAAATTCAAAAGAAGATTTAGAATCCATCAAAGATAGTTTTAGACAAACTCTTCAAAGAATCAGACCTAACTTAGGGAGATTCTAATTATGTCAAAAACTAGAAAACAGGCTGAGAATATTTGTTCAGGTGTTAGCAAGTGTCTTATTATCAATGGAAGGCTGGATCATTCTGTACTATTAGAAATTTTAACTGATGAAGGTGTTGGAGCTCTAATTTCTTCAGACTAATCGACATGGAAAAATTAAAACCTCGACAACTAGATATAATGCAGAATTTGGCCAAAATGCTTGAAGCTAAAGGACCTGTAAAAGTAACAACAGCTTCGTTAGCTCGAGAATGTGGTATTACTGAGGCTGCAATTTACAGACACTTTCCTAGCAAGAAGAAGATATACGAAGGCTTAGTAGAGTTTTGTGAACAAAGTCTTTTCGATTTGATTGGTGATATCAATTCAAGTAAAGACCCTTATTTGAAAAAAGTTTCTAGGATTATGATCTTATTAGTATCATTTAGTGAGAAGAATCCTGGATTGGCGAGATTGTTAACCAGGGAAGCTTTCTCGGTTGAAGAAGCTTCTCTTGATGATAGGATTAAACAAATGTTTTCCAAAATAGAATTACAAATAAAACAAAATCTTCAAAAATATGAACAAGAAACTAAAAAGAAATTAGCTATGCCTTCGGCTTCTAGTGCAAACCTTTTGCTAGCCTTTGTGGAAGGGGTAATCCAACAGTTTGTTAGATCTGGATTTAGCGAAAAACCTTCTCTAAGGATTTCTGATCAGGTTAAATTCTTATCTGAATCATTGGTAAAATAACTATTCAGGAAGATACTCTTCCAGGAAATATTCAAATAGTGAATTTCTAGAGTTACTTTCAGATCTCAAACCTGTTTTCCGATCTACTTTGATACTTACTAGCCCGTCTGGGAGTTGACTCTTGTTTTTCGGTAAACCTTCTAAACTAGGTTTCATAAAGTCTATCCAGATGGGTAAAGCTGTAGAACTACCAAATTCCCTATTACCTAAACTTTTAGGTTGGTCAAAGCCTACCCAGACAGAAACTACTAAAGAATCATTAAAACCTGTAAACCAAGTACTCTCTGCTTCATTAGTAGTACCAGTTTTTCCAGCTAAGTCCGATCTTTCTAATTCAGATACTTTTCTTGCCGTTCCTCTTTTTGCGGCTTCCTGAAGAATGTCTTTTATGATGAAAGCTATTCTAGGATCAATAACCTGTTTCTTTTCATTTTCTTTCTTTTCGAAAATTATTTCTCCAAATCTGTCTACTATCTTTGAAATAAAATAAGGTTCTATTGATTTTCCTCCGTTTGCGAAAACGCTATAAGCTGAAGCATTCTTCAGAGGGCTTAGTGTAGCTGTCCCCAGGGCAAGGGACAGATCTGAAGGAAGAGAGTTAATTGAAAACCCGAAATTCTCAGAATATTTTCTTACTTTTTCAATTCCTACTTCTCTTAATAATCTAATAGAAACAAGATTCCTACTTTGCAATAAACCTTCTCTCAATCTAGTTGGACCATAAAATCTTCCACTCGCGTTTCTAGGTCTCCATTTGTCTTCCAAAGCCTTATCCTCAAATACTATTGGAGCATCATTGATCAAAGTAGCTGCTGTAAAACCAGCCTCAAGTGCTGAAGCATAAAGAAAAGGCTTGTAATTAGATCCCAATAGGGGAGAAGACTGAGTTGCTCTATCAAACTTACTCAGAAAAAAATCGTAACCACCAACTAAAGCTTTTACACCGCCAGTGTGAGGATCCATAGCAACCAGAGACCCTTGCACGTCAGGAATTTGAGTAAGAGATAGACTTGATGTTACTTTATCTCTTTCCAGCCAAATTAAGTCTCCTTCTCTAATAAAATCTGCATATGACTTAGGTTTTAACCCCCTCTGATCTTCATTGATATAAGGTCTTGCCCAGCCAAGATCAGTTGACCAGGCTAATTGATGGGTAGTTCTGTCACCCGAAACTACTATTAATTCTTTATCTGAGGAAATAACTATTACTGGAAATTGATTATCTGTAGTCGTTAAATTATTTAATAAACTGTAAACACTTTCTAAAGGTTCTTCTTCAGGAATTTCAGATATACCTATTGGAAGGATATTACTAGAATTAATTAAATCTAAACGAAGTTCAAGATTTTGAATAAAGAAATCTTCTGGAAATAAACTTAAAAAATTTTCAGGGGTTCTAAAACCATGTCTTTTATCATAATCTTCCAAACCGTTCTTTAAGGCATCAACTGCATTATTCTGTAATGTGGAGTCTAAGGTTGTATATACCGCCAGGCCATCTATATAAGCATCTAACCCATATTCATTAATCATAAAACGTCTAATAGTTTCAGAAACATAGAGTGCATCTACTTCCGATACTAATCCATGATAAGAAGCAGATACAGGGGCTTGAATAGATAAGTCATATTGCTCTTTGTATATATAACCCAAATTCAGCATCCTCATTAATATCCAGTTCCTTCTAATTAATGCCCTTCTAGGATTAACCAAAGGATTCATGGAAGAAGGCGCTTTGGGCAAACCCGCAATCATTGCCCATTGAGCTAAATTTAAGTCCTCTATAGATGCTCCATAGTAAACTTCACTGGCTGAAGCAATTCCATAAGCTCTATTTCCTAGAAATATTCGGTTGACATAGAACTCAAAGATTTCTTCTTTTGTATAAATACTTTCTAGCCTGTAAGCAAGAAAAATATCTTTGATCTTCCTGAATAAATTAACATCTCTTCCGGTGAGGTAATTTCCTGCTACTTGCATAGTTATAGTACTTCCCCCACCTTGAACTTCACCAGAAATTAATAATCTAAAAACTGATCTAATGAGAGCCGAATAACTAACTCCTGAGTGGTTAAAAAAATCATCATCTTCTGCAGCAAGAACAGCTTTTACAAAATATGGCGGTATGTCTGGAAAATCTAAAGCTGATCTTCTCTTTTCTCCAAACTCTCCTATTAATTTTTTGTCGGCTGTAAAGATTTTAAGGGGTATTTGTAGCTGTATATCTCTTATTTCTTCAGCCTCCGGAAGTTTTTCTGAAATATACAGGTTTAAGCTACTGAGTGCTGCTAGTAAACAGGCCATCAAAAGGAAAAAAATCTTGAAGTAAAAATTATTAATTAAATTTTTCATCTATCTAATGTCAATTGTATTCGACAATCCTAAGGTAAAGATATAATAAGCTTATGCGTATATTTATAGTGGGTCCTATGGCTTCAGGCAAGTCAACTTTAGGAAAAAAACTTGCCCAAAAATTACAAATAGATTTTATAGATACGGACAAGGAAATCGAAAAAAAAGCGGGTGCAGATATTTCTTGGATCTTTGAGGTTGAAGGTGAAGAAGGTTTTAGAGAAAGAGAAAAAAAAGCTCTTCGAGAATCTTCAGAGAAAGACAACGTAGTAATATCCACAGGTGGAGGAGCGGTAATGGCCTCAGAGAACAGAAAGTTAATGAGTTCTCAAGGTAAAGTAATTTACCTTAAAACCCCTATACAACTACAACTCGATAGAACTTTAAGGGACCAAAGCAGACCCTTACTTGGTGAAGGAGATAAGGAAAAAACTATAAGAGCTCTTAAAAAAGAAAGAGATCCTCTTTATAGAGAAATAGCTTGTATAACAATTGAACAGAAAGAAAAAAATAACTATCAAATCCTACAAGAAATACTAGATAAATTAAACAGGAAGTAAGATGGGAATAAGTAGCGTAAGAATTGAATTAGAAAAAGATTCATATGACGTCCTTATTGGAAATAATTTTCTTGAAAGAAAACTTTTCAAAGATTTAGTTGTAAATAGAGAAGTAATGCTTGTCTATGACAAAAATTTAGACTCTGCAGAAATAAAAGATACTCAATCTGCTTATTTAAACTTAGGGGCAACTGTAAGTGTCTCTGTAGGAATTGAGGCGACTGAAGAAAATAAATCTTATAGATCTTTGAATGAAATACAGAATTTGTTAATTGAAAATGAATTCAGTAGAGACTGTCTCTTAGTTGGCTTTGGGGGTGGAATAATTTGTGATCTTACTGGATTTGCTGCTGCCACCTTTCTAAGAGGAGTTGATTTCATTCTAATACCTACCAGTCTTCTAGCTCAAGTAGATGCTTCAGTAGGGGGAAAAACAGCTATTAATCATCCCAAAGGTAAAAATTTGATTGGTTCTTTTCATCAACCAAAAAGGGTATTTATTGAGACGGCATATCTATCCACTCTGCCAGAAAGGGAGATTAGGAGCGGTCTAGTTGAGATGATAAAACATGGGCTTATCATCGATAAAAACTATTTTGATTGGATAGAAGAAAATGTAGATTCTATTATCAAGTTAAACGAATCAATAATCATTGAAGCCATCAAAAGATCAGTAGAAATAAAATCGAACATTGTAGCAATGGACGAAAAGGAATTAGGAATAAGGGCATTGTTAAATTTTGGTCACACCTTTGGGCATGCTCTTGAATTAATTGGTGGGTACAAGGACTATAACCATGGAGAAGCAGTAGCTTTGGGCATACTTTCTGCCTCTAAATTATCTCAAATGACCGAAAATCTTTCTGAAGAAGAAATAGGAAGAATTCATTCACTCTTTATAAAAGCAGCCATTGGTACTAAAACGATTAAAGAGATAAATCCTGAAGACCTCTATGCTGCCATGCAATCAGACAAGAAAAAACAAGGTAAGAATCTTAATTTCATTGTTCTCGAACAAATTGGTAAAGCAAAGAAAGTCAGTAATTTAAAGAAGGAAATAGTCCTAGAGGCTATCAAAAATAGTCTTTTACCAGCTTAACTTCAGTAAATTAGCTTTAAAAGGTAGAATTACTGTTCTACTAGTCGGATAACCAAATTTTTATAATTTTTAGGCAATTGGTTGCTGTAAAATCTATTGCCCTTTTAAAATTAGTATCTTTTTAGATGAAACATAAAAAATTACTAGGAATGCCTCAAAAGACTGGTCTTTACGATCCTTCTTATGAGAAAGATTCTTGTGGAGTGGGATTGGTAGCTAACATTAAAGGCCTTCCGTCTAGACAGATTATGGAAGATGCTTATCTGGTAAATTCAAGAATGGATCATAGGGGTGGTTGTGGTTTCGAAGAAAATACTGGTGATGGGGCTGGAATTCTGACTGCCCTACCACATAATTTCCTCAAAAAAATATCTAAAGAAGTCGATATTAGTTTGCCCGAAAAAGGATGTTACGCAGTAGGTAATATATTTCTTCCTCAAAAGAAAAAAGAAAGAGAATTTTGTAAAAAAGAAATAGAAAAAATTATAAGCTCAGAAGGTCAAATATTCTTGGGCTGGAGATCAGTTCCAGTTGATCCTGACAAAGCAGACGTAGGTCCTGCAGCAAGATTGTCTCAACCAGCTATAGAACAGTTATTTATACAATCTAATAAAGAAATAGACCAAAAAGAATTTGAGAGAAGACTATACCTAATAAGAAAACAATTTAGCCATAAGCTAAGAACGGATAAAAAACTTACTCAAGCAAGCTTACTTTTTGCTTGTAGCCTTTCTTCAAAAATTATTGTCTATAAGGGAATGCTCACTCCAACTCAACTCTTTCCATTCTTTACTGATCTGGAACAAAAAAGTTTTGAAACACATTTAGCTATGGTTCATTCAAGGTTTAGTACTAACACTTTTCCTTCATGGGACAGAGCACAACCAAATAGATACATGTGCCATAACGGAGAAATTAATACCCTCAAAGGCAATGTTAATTTGATCAGTGCCAGACAGGGTGTGGCAGAAAGCGACTTATTTAAAGAAAAACTTAAAAAGTTATTTCCTATAGCTGAACCAGACAGCTCAGATTCTGGCAATTTTGACAACATTCTTGAATTTCTAATGTTAACTGGTAGAAGTTTACAGGAATCAATAATGATGATGATACCTGAAGCATGGCAGTCTAATAAAAACATGTCCAAAGAAAAAAGGGCCTTTTATGAATATTCTTCTTCATTGATGGAGCCTTGGGATGGGCCTGCATCAATAGTCTTTACAGACGGAAATTACATAGGGGCTGTACTTGATAGAAATGGATTGAGGCCAAGTAGATTCTACGTTACCAAAGACGACAAGGTAATAATGGCCTCAGAAGTTGGTGTCCTGCAAGTAGATCCTAAAAATGTACTAATGAAAGGAAGACTCCAACCAGGAAAGATGTTCCTAATAGATTTTGAAGAAGGAAGGATGGTGCCTGATGAAGAAATTAAAGAGAAAATCTTTAAATCAAACCCTTATAAAAAGTGGGTTAAAGAGGAAATAGTAGATCTTGAAGATATAGAGAAGAAGAAAATAAGGAAACCCGGAATAAAAGATGCTCTCATCTCAAGAATGCAAGCTTTTGGTTATACGGTTGAAACGATGCAGTTTATGTTATTGCCAATGGTAAAGGAATTAAGAGATCCTCTAGGATCCATGGGAAATGATGCAGCATTAGCCTGCCTCTCGGATAAACCTAGACTTATCTTTGATTATTTTAAACAGCTTTTTGCTCAAGTTACTAACCCTGCGATAGATTCAATTCGAGAGGAAGTAATCATGTCTCTTGAATGCCTAATAGGTCCTGAAGGTAACCTGCTTTCTTCAGTTCCAGAAAACGCCCACAGGCTTCGTTTAAAAAATCCTATCCTTTCAGATATTGAGCTTGAAGATATAAAAAACATTAACTCTCATGGGTGGAAAACAAAAACTATTGATATAACTTATCAAAGGGGAGAAGGGCCAAAAGAAATGCTTTCAACTCTGGATTCTATCTGCAAACAATCTGAGCAAGCCATTAAAAAAGGATTTTCCTTTATTATTCTTTCTGATAAGAATTTAGGGCCAGAAAGGATAGCTATTAGCTCTTTATTAGCTTGCTCTACGGTGCATCATTATCTGATCAAAGCAGAAAAAAGAACTCGAATTGGAATCGTCATAGAAACTGGAGAAGCCAGAGAAGTTCATCACCATTGCCTATTAATAGGTTACGGAGCAGATGCCATTAATCCTTATTTAGCCTTTGAATCCTTGTGGCAGGCTAGACAAGATGGGTTACTTGATCAAACCTCTTATGAAGAAATGGTTTATGCGTATAAAAAAGGAGTTGCTAAAGGTATTCTCAAGGTAATGGCAAAGATGGGTATCTCAACTTTGCAATCCTATAAAGGAGCTCAAATATTTGAAGCTGTTGGATTAGCAGATGAAATTATTCAAAAATGCTTTCCCGGAACAGCCAGTAGAGTTCAGGGAATTAACTTTGACGTATTGGTAAGTGAAATAGAAAGAAGGCATGAAATGGGGTTTCCTAAATTGGATCAGGACAAAATCAGAATGTTACCCAACCCTGGTGATTTTCACTGGAGGAAAGGTGGAAATACTCACATGTGGGATCCTGAAGCCATTGCTAATCTGCAGGAAGCTGCGAGAAACAACGATGAAAATGCTTATTGGGATTTTGCTAAACATGCCAACGAACAAACTACAAAGGAAAGTACTCTTCGTGGTTTGCTTAAATTTAGATCCAATCAAAAACCAATTAACTTGGATCAAGTTGAACCTGAAAAAGAAATAGTTAAACGCTTTGCTACTGGAGGTATGAGTTTAGGTTCTATTTCTACTGAAACACACGAATCTTTGGCAATTGCAATGAACTCCCTGGGTGGAAAATCTAACACAGGCGAGGGGGGAGAAGACCCAATTAGATTTAAATCACTCTCGGGAGAAGTTTCTAAAAGATCTGCTATTAAGCAAGTAGCATCTGGAAGATTTGGGGTCACGATGTGGTACCTAACCAACTCTGATGAACTGCAAATCAAAATAGCACAAGGTGCGAAACCAGGCGAAGGTGGCGAGTTACCTGGAATAAAAGTAGATGATTATATTGCGAAGATTCGGCATTCCACTCCAGGTGTTGGACTAATTAGCCCCCCTCCCCACCATGATATTTATTCCATAGAAGATATTGCTCAACTTATTCATGATCTAAAAAATGCCAACAGAGAAGCCAGGATAAGCGTAAAGCTGGTTTCAGAAGTTGGTGTAGGAACCATAGCAGCTGGTGTTGTTAAGGCTAAAACTGATCATTTAGTAATTTGTGGCCAAGATGGAGGTACGGGTGCTTCACCTTTAACTTCAATAAAACACGCTGGTTTACCGTGGGAATTGGGGTTAGCAGAAACGCACCAGACTTTGGTAATGAATAACTTAAGATCAAGGGTAGTATTGCAGACAGACGGGCAAATTAAAACTGGTAGAGACGTTGCGATAGCAGCTCTATTGGGAGCAGAAGAATTTGGTTTTGGAACTGCACCTTTGATTACTTTAGGTTGCATTATGATGCGAAAATGTCATCTAAACACCTGCCCCGTTGGGATTGCTACTCAAGATAAAGATCTGAGGAAGAAATTTAAAGGGGATCCAGAACACCTAATCAACTACCTTTTTATGGTAGCCAAAGAATTAAGAGTAATTATGTCAGAGCTAGGTTTTAGAACAGTCAATGAAATGATAGGTAGGGTAGATTGCCTGCAAGCCGATACAGCCATCAACCATTGGAAACGAAATGGCCTAGATTTTTCTAACATTCTCCTACCAGCTGAAATTATCTTCGAGGGAACTGAAGTATTCAATACCCAAAAGCAAGATCATGGTCTGGAAAAGGCTTTAGACCATACCTTAATAAAAAAATGTAAAAAAGCTATTGAAAAAGCAGAGAGGGTTGAAGTTGAGCTCCCCGTAAAAAATACTGATAGAGTAGTAGGCACTATCTTGTCCAATGAGGTTTCAAAAGCTTGGGAAGAAGAAGGCCTGCCTGAAGACACAATCAATATAAAACTTAATGGCTCAGCAGGACAAAGTCTGGCTGCTTGGTTAGTTAAAGGCATTACCATAACACTTGAAGGAGACGCAAATGATTATGTAGGAAAAGGCCTCTCAGGTGGGAAACTAATCATTTATCCACCGAAAGAGAGTAGTTTTAAACCTGAAGAAAATATTTTAATAGGTAATGTTGCTTTGTATGGTGCCACTGGGGGAGAAGCGTATTTTAGAGGTGTTGCTGCTGAAAGATTTTGTGTGCGAAACAGTGGTGCTAAAGTCGTGATAGAAGGTATAGGAGATCATGGATGCGAATACATGACGGGAGGCAGAGCCGTGATTCTAGGACCAACCGGAAGAAATTTTGGTGCAGGCATGAGTGGTGGGATTGCTTACGTTTATGATCCAGATAACACTTTTGAAAGTTTAAGTAATTTGGACACCTTTGAGATAGAAGCACTAGAGGTCTCAGAAGAAATAAATGAACTCAAAGGTCTGATTGAGAGCCATCTAAAGTATACGGATTCCACTGTGGCTAAAGACATATTAGGCAATTGGGAACAGGAACTGAACAGTTTTAGAAAAGTAATGCCATCTGACTACAAAAGGGTACTTCAAGAAATGAGTTTCAAAGAACAAGAAGCTGGATAAATGGGCAAAACAACAGGATTTAAAGAATTTGATAGGTCGGTAGAACCTTACCGGCCTGCAGAAGAGAGAGTTCTTGATTTCAAAGAAATTTACACCGAGCACAATGAAAATAGCCTAACAACACAAGCTTCTAGGTGCATGGATTGCGGTGTGCCCTTTTGTCTTTCGGATGAGGGTTGTCCTGTATATAACCTAATTCCTGAATGGAATGATTTGGTTTATCAGAACCGATGGGAAGAAGCATTTGAAAGACTGATGAAAACAAATAATTTTCCTGAAATAACTGGAAGGGTTTGTCCAGCGGTTTGTGAAGGTGCTTGCGTATTGGGAATCACAGAAACCCCAGTGGCAATAAAAAATCTTGAATGCGCTATAGCAGATAAAGGTCTAGAAAAAGGCTGGTTTAAACCATCCGTGCCTAAGAATAGAACCGAAAAAAAAATAGCTATTGTGGGGTCAGGACCTGCCGGTCTTTCTGCAGCTCAACAACTTAATAGTGTTGGGCACAATGTTTCGGTTTACGAGAGAGATGACAGGATAGGCGGCCTTATGATGTACGGTATTCCAAATATGAAACTCGAGAAATCAATTCTCGACCTAAGGGTTGATCACATGAGAACTGAAGGGATTGTATTTCATACCAATGCAGATGTTGGTGGAAAAGGTAAAAACGCAAGAGATGTTGAAGAGTTAATTACTAATAACGATATAGTTTTATTGACCACTGGAGCTACAAAACCTCGTGACCTTGATATTCCGAATCGACAGCTGGAAGGAATTTATTTTGCTATGGATTTTTTAAGTGCCAATACTAAAAGTCTGTTGGATTCTAACCTCAAAGATAAAAACTATATTGATGCAAACAATAAAGATGTCATCGTTATTGGTGGTGGTGACACTGGAACTGATTGTATTGGTACAGCCTTGAGGCAAGGGTGCAAATCTTTAGTTAATTTTGAGATTTTGCCTCAACCTCCAGAAGAAAGAGCAGAAAATAACCCCTGGCCCCTTTTTCCTAAGATCTACACAGTGGAATACGGTCATGAAGAATCCTCTACACTTTTTGGGGACGATCCTAGAGTTTTCTCAATATCTGGACGGGAATTCTTAACCAACGAAGATGGATCTCTATCGGGAATCAAAACCATTGCCGTGGATAGTAGTTTCAAAGAACTATCTGGAACAGAGAGGACATGGGAAGCAGATATTATCTTTCTGGCTATGGGTTTCTTGGGTCCCGAGCTCTACATTAGTGATTTTTTAAAGATAGATCTGGATGAAAGAAGTAACTACAAAGCGGAACACAATGTTCACCAGACCAGCAATCCCAAGGTGTTTGCAGCTGGCGATTGTCGTAGGGGACAATCTCTTGTGGTCTGGGCGATAAATGAAGGAAGAGCTGCTGCTCGTGAAATTGACAAGCATTTAATGGGTTCAACCACTCTAGAATAAAACCTTACCCGCATTTGCGGATAAAACGGAATGTAATATTTTAGTTACCTTTAGTTCAATTAAGTATTAAATGAAAAGAAATTTAATCATCAAAAGGAAATTCAATGAGAATTATCTTCAAAAAATTAACCATTCTATTATTAACTCTAAGCTCATTAATGGCTTATGGTTTTGATGTAACGGGAGAAAGGATTAACTTATCAGGAAAAATAACCTCCACATCTCTTACTAATACTGGTGGAGTTATAGATGTAGTATCTGATAATGAAAAATATGGAAAGACTTGGCTTACCTATAATGTCAAATTGGATAATCCAAATTCATCAGATCAAGGATCTTTTCAAGGAAGAGCTTTAGCAATTAATAATGATGGCTCAAGAGCAAGCGCTTCGCGACAAGGTGTCTGGAGCAGAGATGGCCATGTCTATTCCTTCTATTCATTGGATGATGTTAGCGATGGAAATCAGTACTTGTGTATCACAACAATGAACTTAAAGGACGATACGGTAGAAATGAGATTCTATCCTAGATAAGAAAAAGATAAAAAAAAGACGCTTAAGCCTCCTTTTTTGATAGAGAAAAGATTATTTCTTAACAACTCTCATCAATCCTTCTTGAACAGCAGAGGCTACCAAGACCCCCTTTTCAGTGTAAATACTTCCTCTATTAAAGCCTCTTGCGTTACTTGCGCTAGGGCTGTCAGTAGAATAAAGCATCCATTCATCTGCTCTAAAAGGTCTATGAAACCACATGGCATGATCCAAACTGGCACTCTGAAAATTACCTGAAGCAAAGCTCAATCTATGGGGATTCAAAGAAGTACTTAATAACCCCATGTCTGAGGCATAAGCCAAGATAGCTTGATGAAGGCTTATGTCATCAGGGAGTCTGTCTACTGCTTTCATCCACATGTACTTGTAAGGTGGTTTCTTTTTTGCTTCTTGAAACATGTCTTCACCCGGCATGCTTCTTATTTCAATAGGCCTTTCCCTCAAAAAAAAGTCTCTCATCTTTTCTGGTACCCTTTCAGCTATTTGTTTCCTGATTTGGATTTCACTTTGGCATTCTTCGGGGCCCGGTATGTCAGGCATGTCTATCTGATGTGTCGGTCCACTTTCTTTTTTATGAAATGAAATGGAAGTATTAAAAATTGGTTCCCCTTTTTGGATTGCAACGACTCTTCTGGTAGTAAAACTTCCACCGTCTCTTATTCTGTCGACGTCGTAAATAATCGGGAATTCCATATCACCCGGTCTTAAAAAATAAGCATGCAATGAGTGAGCTGTTCTTTTCTTTTCAACCGTTCTAGCCGCAGCTGTCAAAGCTTGCCCCAATACCTGACCACCAAAAACCCTTGGTCCACCAATGTTCTCACTTTGACCTCTAAAGAGATTATTCTCTAACTGTTCTAAATCGAGAAGATTGATGAGCTTATTAAGAGCCTTTTTTTTAACCATTGTTACTCAAACTTTTTATTTTTCCACCAAGGGAAGAATTTGGGCATGTCTCTACTCACTTTACTTAGAAATTTAGGCGAGCGTTTTTCAAGGAATGATTTTACCCCTTCTTTAACATCTTCTGCCTTTCCGAGCTCGTAAATAAGTCGTGAGTCTACCTTGTGGGCTTCCATAGGGTGATCAGCACCCAACATTTTCCACAACATTTGACGAGTGAGCGCCACCGAAACGGGCGAAGTATTGTCTATAATTTCTTGAGCTAATTTATAAGCTTCATCCATCAATTTATTGGCAGGATGCACTGATCTAATTAAACCCCCATCTTTTGCTTCTTCAGCTGAAAAAACTTTTCCGGAAAAAGTCCATTCCAAAGCTTTACTAATGCCTACAATTTTAGGCAGAAACCAACTGGAGGCAGCTTCGGGCACTAGTCCTCTTCGGGCAAATACAAACCCAAACCTGGCTTCTTCACTAGCTATTCTAATATCCATAGGAAGGGTCATAGTCACTCCTACTCCCACTGCTGGACCATTAAAAGCAGCAATTATAGGTTTTGGACAGTCAAAAATGGCTAGGGTTGTTCTTCCCCCTCCGTCACGCATCCATTCAGGATTGTCTTTTATTCCTTCAGTCTCGCCCCTGTTGTTTCTAACCTCCCTGTTGAAGGTATTTGCTCCTGCCCCTAGATCAGCTCCTGCACAAAAGCCTCTTCCGGCTCCCGTGACGATAATTACCCTTATATCATCATCCTTTCCAGCTTTATCGAAGGCTTCGATTAGGTCATCCATCATCTGACCCGTAAAAGCATTGAGTCTTTCTGGTCTATTCAGGGTTACAGTTAATATTTTATCTTTTATCTCATAAAGAATAGTTTCAAATTCCATAAATATACCTCTTAAGTTTCTATTTTATGGTCGACTTCATAAGCCGGGCTTTTTTGTCCTGATTTACCAACTTCTATTGCAGGAATACCTGCGACAGTAGTTCCTTCCTTTACGTCTGAGAGTACAACACTACCTGCTGCTACTTTAGCATTTTTCCCAACTTCAACATTTCCCAGAACCTTTGCACCTGCACTCAAAAGAACTCCTTCTCTTACTTTGGGATGCCTATCTCCTGACTGCTTTCCTGTTCCTCCTAAAGTAACCCCTTGAAAGATGGAAACATTATCTTCTACAACGCTAGTTTCTCCTATGACCACCCCAGTTCCATGATCTATCATTACCCCTTTACCTATTTTAGCTGCGGGATGAATGTCTATCCCATATACCTCTGAAGCTCTACTTTGAATAAACAATGCAAGGGTATGTCTTTCATTGTTCCATAACCAATGTGAAACCTTATGGGATTGAAGAGCTCGAAAGCCTTTATAAAATAAAAGTGGTGTTGAAAAATACTTACAAGCAGGATCTCTTTCTTTCGTTGCTAACAAATCATCGGCAATGTCAGAAATCATATTTTCAGTTGAATCTATCGTTTCTTTGATCACTCTTCTGAGCATCATTGGTTGCACTGAAGCATTAGAAAGATCATTTGCTAATTGATTAGCCAAAGTTGAAGAAAAAGAATCGTGCTCCAGGACTGTGGCATGAAAAAAACTTGCCAAAACAGGCTCAGCTTCTGCCCTTTTCTTAGTTTCGTCTCTTATTTCTTTCCAAATCTCATTGACGTCCATTGAATTTTTCCTTGCTTCATCACTAAAAGCTCAATTGTACTCTACTGAGTATTCTTGCTGAAATGAAACAAATAAGGATAATAGGCTCCCCCTTTTTTTGTTTTATTAAGAAAATGAGTGTTGAAATAATTGATCCATCAGGTTCTTTGCCTGACATTGAACTAGATGTAAGACAAACTTTTGATCTCGATTTGGATCTTAAAGTCCCAGCATTTAGCACGGCTAACGAATATGTTCCATCCATAGATGAAGCGTATAGATTTGATGAACAGACTACTTTGGCCATTCTTGCTGGTTTTGCGCATAACAGAAGAGTAATGATTCAGGGCTATCATGGTTCAGGAAAATCTACTCATATAGAACAAGTGGCTGCAAGGTTAAATTGGCCCTGTTTAAGAATAAATTTAGACAGTCATATCAGTAGAATTGATTTGTTAGGTAAAGATGCAATAGTTCTTAAAGATGGTAAGCAAATTACAGAATTCAAAGAAGGTATACTTCCTTGGGCTGTTCAAAATCCAACAGCATTGGTTTTCGATGAGTATGATGCAGGAAGGCCAGATGTAATGTTTGTTATACAAAGAATCTTAGAAGTAGAAGGGAAGTTAACTTTATTAGACCAAAACAAGGTTATTACTCCTCATCCTTCTTTTAGACTTTTCTCAACCTCAAATACAGTTGGCTTAGGTGATACGACGGGTCTTTATCATGGAACCCAACAAATAAACCAAGGTCAGTTGGACAGATGGCATATAGTTTCGATATTAAATTATCTTGATCCAGACCTAGAATTAAATGTTGTCTTAGCAAAAGTTCCCAGTTTCGACACTAAAGATGGTAGAGAAGAAATCGTTAATATGGTCTCTACAGGAAATCTTACTAGACAGGGATTTGCTAACGGAGATATTTCCACTCTTATGTCTCCAAGAACAATCATTACCTGGGCTGAGAATACTTTAATTTTTAATGATAGGAATAAAGCTTTTGAAGTAACTTTTCTCAACAGATGTGATGAAACTGAGAGATCAATAATTGCTGAATATTATCAAAGGTGTTTTAACGAAGATCTAGAAGATTCAGCTGTTGATTCTATGGAAGAAGATTAATTTTTAATTATTTATGCCTCCAGAGTATTCTTCAAACGAGAACCTGAAAGAAGCAATTTCTGCTGCCACAAGAGCCCTTGCTCAAGACCCTGAATTAGAGATAAGTTTTGGAGGAATGCCTTCAACTGGATCCAAAGTAGTACTTTCTAACCCTCCTACTAGAAAATCTGAAATACCTTCCTTTAGAGGCAAAGCCGATGCTCTTGCCTGTTCAAAAAGATTTAGTAGTAATGAAATTTTTCTTGACACTGGATCATCTAGATTGAATAGCCTTCTAGGGAAGCTAGAAGAAGTAAGGGTAGAAATACTCGGTTCTATGAAGTATGAAGGAGTGGCAAATAATTTAAATGCTAGATTTGAAGATAAATGCAAGACATTTGTCTCTGTAGAGGAAAAAGAAGATTTACTTGAACCTGCTTTAGAGTCGTGGCTAAGACAAATACTTTTAGAAGAAAAACTTTCCAAAACTAAATCCCAAGTTCTTAGGCCTTGGAAAACCCTTTTTAACGACAAAGGCTCGTCTTTTAAGAATGAACTTTTTGAATCTCTTGAAGACCAAATTAAATTTGCTGAGACTTCGAGGAAACTTCTACATGCCTTAGATTTAGATCAAACTGACCCAAATGAAGAACATGATCAAGAAAATTCTGACTCAGATAGTGAAGAAAATAGTTCAAACACAACAGAAGAAGAACTTTCTCTTGCTTCTGATATGTCTCAAGAAATGGACGCTTCCGAAGCTATTGAAGAAGACATGGAAATCAACGAAGTTGATGATGATGCCATAGTTGATGAGAACCAAGAGACTATTTCCAATGCTTCTTGGTTAGAAAGCCTTGTTGAACAGGCTCTTAATTTTAAATATAAGGTTTATACCAGAGATTATGATGAAGAGTCTTTAGCCGAAGAGATGTGTAGTTCGGAAGAATTACAACGACTGAGAAGACATCTTGATCAATTAATGGGACCTAGCAAGTCGACTATCTCTAAATTAGCTCATCGACTACAGAGATTCTTAATGGCTCGACAAAATAGATCATGGGAATTTAATAAAGAAGAAGGGCTCCTTGATTCATCGAGACTATATAAAGTCATATTAGATCCAGTAACTCCATTGAGCTACAAAGTAGAAAAAGATATAGAGTTTAGAGATACCGTAGTTTCTATTTTAGTAGATAGTTCGGGTTCAATGCGAGGTAGATCCATGACAGTGGCTGCTATATGTGCAGATATCATCAGTACCACTTTGGAAAGGTGTAATGTAAAAACTGAAGTCCTAGGTTTTACTACCCGACAGTGGAAAGGTGGAGAAAGCAGAAAGAGATGGGTAGAGGATGGAAAGCCAGAAAACCCAGGCAGGCTTAATGATATTAGACATATAATTTTTAAATCAGCTGATATTTCTTGGAGAAGAGGACAGAAAAATTTTGGTCTCATGCTACGAGAAGGTCTTCTAAAAGAAAATGTTGATGGAGAAGCGTTAATTTGGGCTCATGATCGGCTAGCAAGAAGACAGGAACAAAGAAAAATACTTATGGTTATTTCAGATGGAGCACCGGTAGACGATAGCACTCTATCGACTAATCCAAATAACTATCTAGATTTGCATCTAAGGCAAGTCATTCATTCCATAGAAACTCAATCACCCATAAAGCTAATTGCCATAGGTATAGGACATGATGTTACTAGATATTACCAAAAGGCCGTAACCATCCATAGGGCAGAAGAATTGGGTGGTGTTATGCTAGATCAATTAACAGATTTGTTTAAAATTGAGTAGAATGCACTAGTTATTATTTAGGGAAAAGGCTTAAATATATGAAAGTTACTTATTTAGATGAATGTCCTAAAGGTATGCGTTATTTTGACGATGACGACCTCGAAAGTAAACTCAAACCAGAACATATTGAGGATTTAGTAGAAATCTTTAACACACCTCTTACAGGAAGTTATAACTGGGACTACACAGATGCTGATAATAGACTTAAAAAGCTTTATGCATTAGGCAAAAAATTGAACTGGAATGCGACTATGGACTTAGATTGGTCTAAAGAGCCATACCCACATACCGAATGGGCTTCAAAACCAGAATTTCAAGCTTTCAGAAACTTCGAACCATACGAAAAATTATCTGAAAAAGAAAAAATAGAATGTTCTTGGCATGTTTTGGCTAGCGGGCTGAGTAGCATAGTTCATGGAGAACAAGGAGCAATGCTAGTTGCCTCACAGTTAGCTACTTGTGCTCCTACTTATAACGCGAAACTTTATGCAGCGTCTCAAACATTCGATGAAGCACGTCATGTCGAGGTTTATCACAAATACCTTAGAGAAAGAATTGGATGGATTTATCCCATCATGCCTGGATTGAAGTTATTACTAGATAAGATTCTCACCGATCCTAGATGGGATTTAAAATTTATAGGCATGCAGATTATTATAGAGGGGCTTGCATTAGCAGCTTTTGAAAGGCAAAGAGCTTCCGTTATGGACCCTTTATTAAAAGATATTTTCTATTTAGTGATAAGAGATGAGGCCAGGCATGTGACTTTTGGTGTTAATTATTTGGAAGAATTTATTGCTACCTTATCGGAAGAGGAGAGGAACGATAGAGCTGAATTTGCTTACGAAGCATGTGTGGTGATGAGAAATAGATTCGGATCCACTAATGTACTTAAACACTATGGCTGGGACGCGGAAGAAGCTATGAAAGCCCAAACTGGTTCAGAAGCTATGACGCTGTTTAATAACCTTTTATTTTCTAAAATAATGCCGAATCTAAAAAAGATTGGACTGTTAACTGATGAAGTGTCTAAAAAGTATGAAGAATTGGGAATACTTCAATTCAAGGACTTAGAAGATGCAGGAGTTATAGATTGGGATGAGATGTCTAAGCCACTTGAGTATAGCTCTAAAACCGTTTAATTTTTAAGAAAAAAGATGAAAGTAAAATATGTAGAAAATGCTCCTACCGACCCTAGAGAGTTTGATCTTCCGGAAAATTTTTCTCCAAAAAATATAGAAGATATAGCAGAGATCTTTCAAACACCACTCACTGGACACTATAACTGGGACTACTCAGATGCAGACTCAAGAATTAAGAAACTTTATGAACTAGGAAAGGAATTAAATTGGGATGGTGCTATAGATCTTGACTGGTCTAAGGGAATCGGTAGGGATGAGTTCCCCGTAAAGGCTGAATTGATTGCAAGGCTAAAAGGTCCTTTAGCCGCTCTACCTGAAGAAGATCGCCTAGAATATATGCGTCATGATCAGGCGTGGGCTCTCAGTCAGTTCCTTCACGGAGAACAGGGAGCGTTGTTAGTAGCTTCACAATTGGTTTCTTGTGCACCTACTTATCAAGCAAAACTTTATGCTGCTTCTCAAACTTTTGATGAAGCCCGGCATGTGGAAGTTTTTGCTAGATACTTACAGCGAATACATGGTTTAGAGTACCCAGTTAATAAAAACCTGAAAGCGTTGTTAGACAAAACTCTTACTGATCCTAGGTGGGATCTTAAGTTTATCGGCATGCAGATTATTATAGAGGGGCTTGCTTTGGCCGCTTTCCAAACCACTAAAGAAACTTCCAACTGCCCTCTCCTACGGCAACTTGTGCATTATGTAATAAGAGATGAAGCTCGACATGTAACCTTTGGAATCAATTATCTAACAGAATTTCTACAAACTCTTTCTCAAGAAGAACTGGAAGATCGTGCTCAATTTGCTTATGAAGCGTGCGTCGTTATGAGAAATAGGATAATTAATACTGAACTTCCGGCTAAATGGTTTGGAATTTCTGAAGAAGAAATACTTGAAATGGTAGCAACTGATGAAACTCAAGATATTTTTAACAATCTTCTTTTTAATCGAGTTATGCCTAATCTGAAAAAAATAGGCTTGTTAACAGATAAAGTTTTACCTTTATACGAGAAATTAAACTTATTAAGTTTTGCGGATGAAGATAATGATTTTGAAGTCGATTGGGCTGACATGAACAAACCCCTTGAAACTTCAAAGGAAATTGACATTCAATCGGAACAACAACTCAAGACATCTCAAAAATTTATGGATCAAGCGCTTCAAAAGAGTATCTAGAAACTCAAAAGGTCTGATTCATAAATTAAAACTTCACAACCTGAACCCTCAAGAAGATGAAGTACTTTTATTTGATCCGTTTCTTCTAAGCTTCCAAATTCTTCTCTAATCCAGGTAAGGCATTTTGCCTGGTATACGAAGGGCATCTGTTTCCACAATTTGCCATCAATTTCAGATTCCCATTCCTCTTTCCCCTCTGCTACGGCCTTAGCATTTGCAAGAAGAAAAGGTACGTAAGTCCTGCCTATTTCTTTGAGGATTTCTTTTAAAGTATTTGGAATTGCTTCTAACTCCATCCAGTCACTTACTTCTGGTTCAAGTCCACTTAAATCTTCAACGTTATCACACCAAGCAAAAACTCTAGGAGCTACTTCTAAAGTTAAATCCCTACATGTTGGATCAGTTTGTGCTAACTGAGTAAGCTGACCAAAAATCCCAAAATCTGAAGACCCTGGCCTATCTCCAAAAATAAACCTTCTTCCAGTAATGTGTAAAGCCATTAGCTCTATAAATTTTCTATAACTTTCTTCTATAAACTCTCCAGTCACCTCATTTGACCCCACATAACGAAGCCTCTCAATCTGTCTCTCACTAATGGCTTTTGACATTGGAGCAATTTCTTCTTCGCTTAAGTGGGTCATGGTCCACCTGGGTAAGATGGATCTAGCAAACTCTACATTTCTTTTATGAGCCCACCTAAAATGAAACATAGCTTTAGTAAGCCACTCATCGGCATAATCCTCTATTAAATAATCTAAAAAAGCCATAACTGGATTAGTGGGAATAACTGATCTCTCAGAGTGCTGTTGCTCCAAATATCGAATGATGGGAGTAGAGTCTATTTTTGCTTCTGAGTAATCTCCTTTCTCTCCAGGTAGGACCATAACCGGCAATAAATTAACAGGAACAGAAGGTGTGTTAACGTCTTCTTTACTATTTCTATTTGCCCAAGTGAAGGGTATTCTTCTATACCTTAAAACTGATCTTAATTTTCTGCTATAAGGTGATCCAGGTGCACCCAATACTTTGTAAGGTAAACTCATTTTTCTTCCCTCGTGTTTTTTATTTCTTTAATTTATCACTTTCTTTTAATCTGTAGTTAAAATTTACCAATGTTAAGGCTTTTCAAAAATGCTGAGGAATACAATCAGCGAATAGCTGTTATAGATGAAAATAAATCTTACACTTATAATGAGTTAGTCAAAGCTTCAAATGAAACAGCTTCAGCTTTACTTTCAAATAAAGATGATCTTGATGAAGAAAGAATAGGATTTTTAATTCCCCCAAGTTTTAACTATTTGGCTGTTCAATGGGGTATATGGAAAGCCGGAGGCATAGGTGTTCCTCTCAGCCTGTCAGCTACCAAGTCTGAATTAACACATTATCTAACTGATGCAAAAGTAAACTATCTCATAACAAACACAGAAGCGACTGAAAAATTAAAAGCTTTAACGGGTAACCTAGGTATAGAGCTGAAAGATGAAAAGGACTTGCGAGGGAATTACGATAATTCTCTGCCTGTACTCAATCTAAACAGAAAAGCAATGATCCTATACACCAGTGGAACAACCAGTAAACCGAAAGGTGTGGTTTCAACCCACGCAAACATTGAAGCTCAGATATGTTCTTTGATTGAAGCCTGGGAGTGGAAAAAAGATGATTTTATTCCTCTAATTTTACCCCTTCATCACATTCATGGAATTATTAATTCCCTTTCTTGTCCGTTATGGATAGGGGCAAAAGTGGAAATTATGGGACCATTTCAAGTAGACAAAATAGTTGAAGCCGTGAGTAAGAATAAATACTCTGTATTTACTGCTATCCCTACCATATATTTCTCTCTTATAGACAAGATAGAGAAGATGGAGCGGGGAGAACTTGAGTTATTAAAGACAGGATTTAAACAAATGAGATTAATGATGTCAGGATCTGCTGCTCTAGCCCCCGAAATTCACAAAAAATGGACTGAACTTACTGGTCAAGTTCTACTAGAAAGATATGGCATGACCGAAATAGGTATGGCTCTTTCAAACCCTGTATCAGGTGAAAGAAGACCAGGATTTGTGGGACAGCCCTTACCGGGTGTTGAAATATGTTTAATGGATGAAAATAAAATAATTGAAGAAGAAGGTGTTGAGGGAGAAATAATGATAAGAGGTCCTCAAGTTTTCTTAGGGTACTGGAATAAAGAAGAAATCACGAAGAATTCTTTCTTTGAAGGATGGTTTAAAACCGGGGACATCTCTACTGTTGTGGATGGTTATTACAAGATTCTTGGTAGGGACTCTATAGACATAATAAAGTCAGGCGGTTATAAGATTTCTGCTTTAGAAATCGAAGATATTTTGCTTCGACATCCTCTAATTAAAGAATGTGCAGTAGTAGGAATAGAAGATAATAAATGGGGAGAAATTGTAGTTGCAGCAATAGTTACAGATGACAAGGATGTATCGCTTGACCAGATTAAAGAGTGGTCTTCAGATCTCCTCTCAGAATACAAAGTTCCTAGAAAATTTAAGGTCCTTTCAGGTCTCCCAAAAAATACAATGGGCAAACTTATTAAATCAGAAATTAAGAAGTTCTTTTAAAGATTAAAAAACAAGAAATTCCCAAGTAGTTTCGAAAAAAGGTTGTAAATCTTTTCTTGAAACATTCCCTTGGTCTTTTGATACACCGAATCTACTTTTAATAGTTCCATTTTTTAATGGCGTACTATAAATAAACTCAACATCAATCTGTCTTCCAGATGGTTCTAGATCTGATACAAAACTATCAAAAAGGACTTCTCTATAAACAGTTCTTCTTACAGGTAAGGACAAACTAATATTACCCTTTTCAAGCCTTAAAGGCTGTGAAATTCTAAAACCAAATCTATCTCCTTCATTAAACACTCTATTTGTATAAAGTCCTAGGTTGAAAGCCGAGGAACTTAAGTTACTAACATCTTTGATTAAGCCTGTCTTTTTTAAATCGGTATTGGTAATACCGTAAAAATAAGAACCTTGGAAGTGGATGTCTCGAACATTAAAGGACGTATCAATTCCGGAAAAATAAGTTAAGGCATCACTTAAAGAGCCATAAGCACCTGTAAAAGAACTTCCCAACATGGCAGATGATTCTTTTAAAACTCCAGTCTGGAAAGAAATATCTTTATTTTCCATTTTTTTGTTATATTCAAAAACTAACCCAGAATTAGTTGGGTTATGTTTAGAAAAATAAAGTAGATCAGGATGTTTGCCTGTGAAAAAAGCTCCTGAGAAAGAACTTCCATTTGATATTGATTTACCCCCTCCAAAGAATGTTCCATCATTGGCAAAGTTCAAAAAAGGAGATAAAGCATTTTCTGATCTCCCAAAGAAATTATGTATATTCCTTCTAGTATTATCTTTTCCTAAGAACAAGGAAGGATTAATCCCTTGTCCTATAAAATAGTAAGAAGAGTTTGAAAAATATTTTTTTAGAGCAAAATAATCAAGCTTCTCCTCATCTCTTGCCCATAGTGAAGGAGAAAAATTATTCTCTCCAAAATTTAAGGTCTTAATACCAACTGTCATAAAAGTATTAGTTAAAATTTCTCTATGTATTTCTTTAACTCTTAAAGAAGGGTTGGTATATCGGTACGTTAATTGTTCTAAAGAAGGTAAAGCGTTTACAGAAGTACTTCTAAGGTTTCTATAAAAAGGAGCTCCTAGTTCATCAATGACAATAAACCTTCTGTCTAGGTTTTTAGAAATACCATCTCCAATTATTCTGCCTAAAAAACCTATAGAGGTTGAAGAAGTTGGAAAGGTAAATTGCTCAAGAGAATTAATAGTGGCAATTGAAGTTTGTCCCACAGCAGATGTTGCTGCGCCTAGATCCATAAGACCTTGCCCGTAAATATCAGAATCTGCATAAATTTCTGATTTGTTAGCGGTAGTAAAAAGCCGTTGCAAAATTTCTGTATTGCCGAGTTGTGCGTCAAAAAACTGATAAAGTAGAGCTAAACCGCCAGATACATGTGGTGCAGCAAAAGAAGTGCCTGAACCAATAGCATAACAGGAATTATCCGCAACACATGCCTCAGTGGACTCAAAAATACCTGAATCATAAAGCGATGTTACGTAGGCTATTCTAATACTTTCTCCTGGAGCCGCAATGCAATAATCTTTAGATACACCGCATCTATTAGAAAAATCTGAGATGACGCCATTTTCATCAACAGAAACAACTGCAACAGTAGTTCCTTGTAATTCTGGAATTAGATAAGCCATTCCTGGAATTACTTCAGGACTAGAATAATCAGCGCCCTGATCGGCATATGATCCTGCGTTTCCAGCTGACCAAACGAATATCGTCTTATCGTAATCTAGAACTCCAGCTTGAGCCATCGCTGCTATGGTTTTTGGAAAAGCATTTCTAAGCTGAACCTCGTTATAATCATTAATATTCCCGGACCAGCCGTAACTATTGTTAACAACTCCTACTCCGTTGCTTTTAAAAATATCAAACAACTGATCAAAGAAATTATCTATTCCAGAATAATCTGGTGCCCCTGCGCCAGTATCATCGCCCAAATCTATTGGGTCATAGTCTGGATCAGGTGCAGAAAGCTGAATTGCCACAAAGAAAATTTTGGCGTCATAAGCAACTCCATGGATACCGTCGTCATCTTTTATGCCTGCGGCTATACTTGAGACAATTGTCCCATGCCTTTTTTGGTCCGTATTAGGTGTGTAGTTTGAATAACTTAAATCACTCCCTGGAGCCACTTTAGAAAACGAAAACTCTTTGTGGGTAATATCTAAACCTGAATCGGTAACCCCAATTATCATTCCCTGTCCTGTAGCACCTCTTGCATAGGCTGCAGAACTATTTATAAGCCCCAAGCCATACTGATTTTG
>JAKUUM010000016.1 GCA_022447065.1 SAR86 cluster bacterium
GACGCAGCTTTTTGAACATGGGTTACTTTAATGAGATCGGACTCCATCAAAGACACACACAAATTCCAATCTTTCATTAGAAATATTGTGAACTCTATGGAAATCTCCATCTTCTACAAAAACGATATCTCCTTCCTTTACTTTAAATCTTTTCTCGTTGATTTCCATTTCGCCATTTCCAGAACGGAATATATAAACTTCCTCTTGACCAGCATGGCTATGACCAGTCGTACTATGAAAGGGATTAAGCTCTGTGATGCTTGTTACTAATTTGTTTAACGTATTATTATCAGTGACTACATACCTTTCATCTTGCTTAACAATATTCCACCCCTCTTCATTCATGACTTCCTCCTAAATTTAACAATATCTTAATAGATTTATAGTAAGCTTTAAATAGTTTCAAGAATTTGTTTAATTTTACTCCCAGGATCTGAACTCAGAGTTATTTCTCTTCCTAAAACAATAAAATTAGCTCCATTTTTTATAGCTAGAGCGGCTGAAGAAGTTCTTTTTTGATCATCCTCGTCTGAACCAATAGACCTTATACCAGGGGTTACTAAAATAAAATTATCACCAAGGTTACTTCTTAAAATAGGAATTTCATTTGGAGAACAAACAACTCCATCAAGACCTTCACTCTCACAAAGTTTAGCTAGAAGAAGAATTTGATCTGGTAAAGGTAATAACCCCAAACCTATATGGTTCAATGATTCCTCGTCCAGACTTGTGAGTATTGTTACTCCCAGAAGTAAGGGTTTGACTTGTGCTTTTTTTACTGATTCGGATGCTTCTCTTAACATCTCCCTACCCCCAAGAGAATGAACATTTAACATCCAAACTCCAAGGTCTATAGAAACTTCGATAGCCTTTTTGACTGTGTTTGGAATGTCGTGGTATTTCAAATCTAAGAATACATCATATCCTAAACCATTGAGTTGCTTAACTATTTCAGGCCCACTAGATGTAAAAAGTTGACTCCCAACTTTCACCTTGCATTCATTTGGATCAAGTTTCTTTACAAGCTCTAATGAACTTTCTGGACTCATATCAAGTGCTACAATTATGGGGCTGGTCATGGTACTACCTGGTTTATTATTCTTGCTTCTTTCTATAAAAATAAATCAACTCTAGAAGGATGCAGATTATAAAACCTGCAAGAAATGAACTAAGTATAAGAATTCCTAACTTTGTTTGTATTTCCTTAAAGAGGATATCAAAAGGGACCTCTGTCTGATTTAATCTAAATATCAGAAAAGAAAAAAATGAAACTAAAGAAAAGATCAGAATAGAAAAAATAGAACTTAGCTTCATTCTTTTAACTCATATTCAAAAACCCTTCTTGAAGAAGCCTATCTTCAACATACTCTATGACTGCATGGCCTGCAGTAATATGAGCCTCTTGTATTCGTGCAGTTTTATTACTAGGCACAACGAAAGAGAGATCACAAAACTGTAATGATTCTCCTCCATCAGATCCTAAAAAACCTATGGTCTTGATATTGATGTCTTTAGCGGCTTTTAATACTTGAATAATATTTTTAGAATTACCTGAGGTAGAGATTACCATCAGTACATCCTCAGGCTTAGATAAAGTTAAAAAATTTCTTTTAAATAAATCAACAGGATCAAAATCATTAATTGAAGCAGTAAAAGTAGAAGAGTCTTGTAATAATGATATGGCCGGAATTCCTTCTCTATTTACTTCCGAGGTAAGCCTAATCAAGAATTCAGCTGTTAAATGTTGAGCATCTGCAGCTGAACCGCCATTTCCACATATTAACACCTTCCCACCGAGCAAAATGGAATTAACGATCATTTCACCAATTTCAGAGAGGACGCTATAAAGCTTCTGCTCAAGGATTACTTGTTTTAACTTTACTGACTCTTCTATAGAAGCTTTGATCTTTAAAAATGCATTATTAGACATGGTTCTTTAGCCAAAAAAGGATATCACAAGATTGAGGTCCTACTTTTAATTTAACTCTAATTTTAATGCTTTGGCTGATCTAAAATAAGGGTAAAATTTTGAATGTACACTTATTGCACTTCCTGTCTTAGGATTTCTCCCAATTCTAGAAGCTCTCTTACGTGTTGAAAAGATTCCAAAACCTCTTATTTCTACTCTATCTTTCTCCTGGAGTGAAGAAGATATTTTCTCGATTAATATGGTTGAGGCTTCATCTACATCTTGTTTTTTTAGGAAAGACAAATTCTTAAATATTTTAGAAGTTAAGTCAGATTTATTCATCTTTCTTATCTAGAAGTTCAGCTTTAATCATTTCTCCTAGATTTGATTTAGAGGCTTTCTCAATTTCCATATTCTTCTTTGCATTATCTTTTATGGCATCTCTTTCATCTGCCTTTTCTAATGCCCTCAAAGAAAGTATTATTTCCCTGTCTTTTTTAGTTATATTTGCAACTATTACCTCTATTTCCAAGCCTATTTCTAAAGTTAATTCCAAAGAAGAATTAGCAAAATCTTTTTGAGGAAGGTAGCCTTGAACACCTTCTGATAGATCAAGTGTTATTCGTTCATCCGTGATTGCACTCACATTCCCAACAACTCGAGAACCTTTCTTTTTGGATAAGGTAAATTCATTAAATGCATCTGCTTTCAATTGTTTTATACCCAAAGAAATTCTTTCTCTTTCTGCGTCAATTGAAAGTACTATTGTTTCAATCTCTTGATTCTTTTCAAGTAGCCTAACTGCCTCTTCTTCCCCACCCCAAGAAACATCTGATAAGTGAACCAAGCCATCAATATTTCCTTCAAGACCTATAAATACACCAAAATCTGTTATTGATTTTATTTTACCCTTGATCTTGTCTCCCTCTTGATGTTTATGCATAAACACTTGCCAGGGATTCTCGGTTAATTGCTTAACTCCTAGAGAAATTCTCCTCTTTTCTTCATCAACTACTAAAATCATAACTTCCAAGGAATCACCTAACTGGACAACTTTAGAGGGGTGAATATTTTTATTCGTCCAATCAATCTCTGATACGTGAACTAAGCCTTCTACACCAGATTCAATTTCAGCAAAAAAACCATAGTCAGTCAGGTTTGTTACTTTGGCCATAACTGAGGTATTTAATGGGAACTTGTTCTCAATTCCTTCCCAAGGATCTTGGGTTAGTTGCTTAATACCAAGAGAAACTTTTTTCTCTTCTTTGTCAAATTTTATAATTTGTACTTCTATCTTGTCTCCAATGTTTAAAGATTCAGATGGATGATTTATCCTGCTCCAAGAAATATCTGTGATATGAAGAAGTCCATCTACTCCTCCTAAATCTACGAATGCTCCGTAATCAGTTAAATTCTTCACGACACCCTTTAGTCTTTGTCCTTCCTCCAAACTAGTTAGGAGTTCTTCTCTCTCTTTCGAATTAACTTGTTCAAGGACGGCTTTTCTAGAGAGAACGACGTTACTCTTTTCTTTATCTAACTTAATGACTCTAAAATCTTCATACTTACCTTCGAGATGATCTAAGTTTTTAGTTGGTAAAACTTCAGCTAACGATCCAGGCAGAAAGGCTTTTATTCCTTGAATGTCTACTGTCATGCCACCTTTCACCTGACCTGTTATTAAACCATTTACTATTGTCTCCCCGTTAAGACAATCTTCAATCCTTTTCCAAACCTCCTTTCTAACAGCTTTTTCTCTAGATACTCTAGTATTTCCATGACCATCTTCAATTGCTTCTAATGTAAGTTGAACTTCGTCTCCGACCTTGAGATCAGTTTTACCTTTTTCATCGACAA
This sequence comes from SAR86 cluster bacterium, assembly GCA_022447065.1. Taxonomy (GTDB): domain Bacteria; phylum Pseudomonadota; class Gammaproteobacteria; order Magnimaribacterales; family Magnimaribacteraceae; genus AEGEAN-183. Next base: position 3,767 of record JAKUUM010000016.1, read on the forward strand.
ATTCATGAATCGGAATTGCAGCTTCAGACTTTAGACCCACATGAACAATGGCGTGGGTTTCTAAAATATCAATAACTATGCCAGTTACTAAGCTACCAAGCTTCATATTAACGGTACTTAGATTCTTATCTAATAATTCCTCAAAATTCACTGACATGATCTACTATTAAATTAGAAGTTAACTAATAAACTCATTATTTCTTTAAAAACCTCTTCAGGAGTTACTCTTGTTGTATCCATCAAAACGGAATCTTCCGCGGGCTTAAGAGGAGAGTGTTCCCTTTCCTTATCCTTCCTGTCCCTTGCTTCCAACTCTTCTAAAAGGATGGGCATGTTAACCTCGCTTCCGACGCTTTTCAACTGACTTTGTCTTCTTTTGGCTCTTTCTTCTAGTGAAGCAGTTAGATAAATCTTTAGATCTGCTTCAGGAAATATGACTGTACCCATATCACGTCCATCTGCTATTAGACCCGGTGATTTTTTAAATTCTCTTTGACAAGGCCTGACAAAATCTCTTATTTCTTTTGAAGAAGATAAAACTGAGGTTTTCTCAGCTATCTCTTCTGTCCGAACCAAATCAGTAATATCCTGACCTTTTAAGAAGATATTTACAGGCTCACCCAAAATACCTATTCCAAAAGTAACCTTAAAATCTTCTTTGATCTCTTTACTATTATTCTCAAAATCTTCTAAATCTATTGCTCTTTTCTCCATTAGATAAGCTAATGTTCTATAAAGTGCTCCACTGTCTAAAATATTCCAACCTAATTCTATACATAACATTTTAGAGATTGTTCCTTTACCTGAGCCGCTAAGACCATCAATAGTTATTATAGGAATACTTTTCATAATTACTCTTTTTTTATATCCAGCCCTAGTTGATTGGATAATTCTATGAAACCTGGAAAGGAAGTTGAGATATTCTCACAGTTTTTAATCTTACATGTTCCTTTAGATCTAAGGGCGCCCATTATTGAAGCCATTGCTACCCTGTGATCTCCAAATGAATCAATCTCTCCAGAATCAAAAGGGCCCTTATCTAGATCCGATTGATCGAGCCCTTTGATATCTATACCGTCTTCAACTAATTTACTTGTTACTCCAAATTTATCAAGGGACTGTGCCATTGATTCTAATCTATCGCTTTCTTTGTATCTTAACTCTTTAGCGCCTCTAATCTTTGTGGTTCCCTCTGCTAAAGCAGATGCAATAAATAGAGAAGGCAACTCATCAATGATATTAGGAACTAACTTTGGATCAAGAGTGACTCCTTTGAGTTTTGAAGTTTTAACTTCTATATCTGCAACAGGTTCAAAAGAATTTTTTGGATTTTTAATTGTTATATTTGCTCCCATTTCTCTAAGAGCTACTAGAAATCCTGTTCTTGTACTATTTATACCAACATTTCTGATCAAAACATGAGAATTGGGAGAAATCAGAGCAGCTAAAATAAAGAAAGAAGCTGAAGAAAAGTCACCACAAACATTTATATCACAAGGTTTTATATCTTTAGGAGGAGTTATAGAGATTAACTTTGTAGACTCTAACTCAGAAATATGAATTGGTATTGCAAATTTCAAAAACATTCTTTCAGTGTGATCTCTTGTCCTAAAATTTTCTTTTATAACTGATTCTCCTTCTGCAAATAGAGAGGCAAACATTAGGCAAGATTTAACTTGAGCACTTGCCATGGGTAATTCATAATTGATTGACGAGACTTTCTGAACATTAAAAATTTCTAAGGGTGGAGTACCATCCTCCTGAGCTTTTATGGAATACCCCATACTATTTAGAGGATTAGTTATTCTTTCCATGGGACGTTTCAAAAGAGATTCATCTCCGCTTAGAACTGAATTGAATTTCTGACCTGCTAATATGCCTGTTATTAATCTCATTGAAGTACCTGAATTACCTAAATCTAAAGATTTATCAGGTTTCTTCAAACCATAAAGTCCCTTTCCTTGAACTTTTATTAGGCTTCTATTTCTATCTATGTTAATACCCAGACTTTGAAAGGCCTTCAGAGTAGCTAAACAGTCTTCACTTTCCAAGAAACCACTTATTGTTGAAACTCCAGAAGCTAAGGATGCACACATTATTGCCCTATGGGAAATTGATTTATCCCCAGGTACTTGTATCTCACCTTTTAACGCTCTTCCTGGTTCAACTATTAGATCCAATTCTAATCATCCTTCTCAACTAATCTGTCTCTAGTTTCTTTTACAATTCTCAAAAACTCTAAAATAGATTTCTCATCTCCAGATTCCATCAGTTCAGATATTTCTTTTAATGAAGACTTAAATCCTTTTATCGCATCCAAAATTTCGCCTTTATTAGAAACCATAATGTCTTTCCACATCAAAGGATCACTGGAAGCTATTCTTGTATAACTTTCCAAACTGCCCCCAGAATAATAAAAAACCTTTTTTCCTAGTTCCTTTTCAAGAAAGTTCATTAGGGCATAAGCTATAACATGAGGTAAATGACTAGTCTTGGAGAATAGTTTGTCGTGCTCTTCAGGAGCCAATAATGAAACTTTAGAGCCAATTACTTCCCAGAAATTTTTTAATTTGGTTAAGTTTTCTTTTTTTGATGTGGCTTCTACAGGAGATAGAATTACTAGTTTGTCCCTGAAGAGGAAGGGAACAGAATTTGAAATGCTACTTTTTTCGGAACCAACTATTGGATGAGACATTACAAACCTTTGCTTCACTTCAGGATTCCTTTCAAGAAAATCTAAGAGATTTGACTTAGAACTAAAAGTATCAGTAAAAATAACCTTTTCTTTATTAACGCAATTGTTAACTAACTTGAAAGCTTCTTCGAAGGATAAGCTTGGGACAGAAAAAATGATTAAACAATCCTCATTTATTTTCTCTAGGTCGTTACTTCTATTCTTAATTAGTCCTAAATTATGAGCATGAGTAGTTACTTCTTCATTTTGATCAACTCCGTAAACTTCAAATGACAGATTTAGTTCTTTTATAGTTTTAAGAATTGATCCTCCAATCAAACCAATCCCTACAACTAGAATTTTATCAAAAGAAACTCCCATGCTAAGACTCTCTAAGAGAAGATAGGCTCTCCCTAAAAATAACGTTCTCTTCCGGAAGGCCTATAGTTACTCTTAAATGATTAGGCATCTTATAAACTGCCATGGAACGTGTTATTACTCCCTTCGGTAACAGACTCTTAAATACTTTATTAGATTTACCTCGACAATCAAAAGAAATAAAGTTTGCAAAAGATTCTATATATTCATATTCATTAGAAACGAAGAAGCGATAGAGCTTTTCTTTTTCTTCTTTGTTAAGTTTCAGACACTTTTCTAAATGTTTTTCATCTGCAAGAGCAATTTCAGCTGCTTCTAAAGCCAAAGAATTAACGTTAAAAGGCTGCCTAACTCTATTTAAATAATCTGCTAAAGGTTTTGAGGACACAGAAAAGCCTACCCTTAAGCCTGCCAAACCATAAACTTTAGAAAAAGTTCTGGACATTATTAAATTAGGGAAACTTCCTACCAAATCAAAAAAAACATCCTCTTTCTCATAATTTGAATAATCAAAATAAGCCTGGTCTAATAATACTATTACTTGACTTGGGGTTTTCTCAAGAAACCTGATAATTTCATTCTTTTCTATAAAGGTACCTGTCGGATTATTAGGATTAGCAATAAAGACAATTTTTGTTTCTTTGTTAATTGCTTCCAGCATAGCTTGTAAATCATGTCCCCAGTCCTTAGCCGGTACCTCAATTCCTTCAGCACCCAGAGACTTAACTATCAGAGGGTAAACAGCAAACGCATGTTTTGAAAAAACAGCATTACTTTCTGATGAAAGAAAACACCTTGCAACAAACTCAATAATGTCATTGGATCCATTTCCTAAAGTAAGGTTGTTTAAATCTACTGAGTGTTTTGAACTTAAAGCTTCCTTCAATCTAAAACCGTTGCCGTCTGGATATCGGTGAACTCCCGAAAGTATTCTCTTCAAAGCTTCTAAAACTTTTGGACTGGGACCCAAAGGGTTTTCATTACTAGCAAGTTTTACCGCATCTTTGATACCATATTCTCTTTCTAAGTCCTCGATAGGTTTGCCAGGTTCATATGGGGTTAATCCCTCAATGCCAGAATTAATTAAATTTTTTAATTCTAAATTCACTTAACTAATTCCCAGCTCTCGGATAAGAGCCTAATATTTTTATCTCGGAATTTGTTCTAGCAAGTTCCTTTAATAAATTCTTTACCTTTTTATCATCTTTGTGGCCTTCAAAATCAAAGAAAAAAGAGTAATTCCATTTGTCAACTTTTGAAGGCCTGTAGGTAATATGGGTTAAGTTCAAACCGTTCTTCTGTATAGGCTTTAGCAAGTTATATAAAGCTCCAGATTCATTTTTAGTGGTTACTAATAATGATGTTTTATCGTCTCCAGTACTTTTTACTTCTTGTAAGCCAATAGAAATAAACCTAGTTGTATTACCTGAATAATCTTCGATATTCCCTTTAATAATATCAAGTCCATAACGTTCAGCAGCTAAGGACCCTGCTATCGCAAAAACGTCGGTAAATTTTTTGGCATTTATTGCTGCCTGTGCATTGCTGGACACAGCAATTCTTTTTACATTAGGGCAATAAGAATCTAACCAATTTTTGCACTGAGCTAAGGTCTGTTCATGACCATGAATCTCAAAACCTTCCTTAGGTAATGCCTTATTTAATCCCATTAAGCTATGATGAATTACCATCTCTACTTCGCCACAAATATTTATATCGAAATCTGCTAAGCAATCCAAAGTCACATTAATTGGGCCTTCAGTCGAATTCTCTATAGGAACTATTCCATAATCACTTTTTCCTTTTTTAACGGCTTCGAAGACTTCCTCAATACTTTGGGTAGGGCTTTTATTAATTGAACTTCCAAAATTCTCTTTTACAGCTGAATCAGAATAAGTCCCTTCTGGTCCAAGAAAAGCTATATCCATCTCCTTCTCTCTAGCCCTACAACTTGAGATTATCTCCTTAAAGATATTAATTATCTGTTTATCATCTAAGGGGCCTTCGTTAATCTTTTTAAGTCTTTTGAAAATAAAAGATTCTCTTTCTGGTCTATAAACAACTTCTTCTTTTTTTCTCTTTCCTGCTTCCATAGCCAAAGAAGATCTACGATTAAGCAATTGCAAAAGTTCTGCATCTAGCTCATCTATCTTTTCTCTTATCTTATCTAGTTCTTTCTTCTCTGACATGCAGCTATAGGTTTTCTCTTTCAAAGAGTTTCATGAACTCTATTAGAGCTTCAACTCCTTCCTCAGGCATGGCATTGTAAATGCTTGCCCTCATGCCTCCTACTGATCTATGTCCTTTTAATTCTAATAAACCATTTCTAGATGAGTCCGATAAAAACTTACTATTTAAATCTTCCCTCTCTAATAAGAATGGTATATTCATAATTGATCTTGAAGATTCTTCAATCTTATTTGCGTATAAGTCGGATTGATCTATGAAGTCATAAAGTTTTTTTGCTTTCTTTTGGTTGATTTGTCCTATGGCCTTCAGTCCACCTTTTCCTTTTAACCATTGAAAAACTTTACCTGCTACATACCAAGAAAAGGTTGGAGGAGTATTAAACATTGAAGAACTCTCTTCCAATAAAGAATAATTCATAACAGAAGGGGTAAAATCTTGTGCAGAGCCTAGTAATTCTTTCCTAACGATGACAAATCCCAATCCAGCTGGACCTATATTCTTTTGAGCCCCCCCATAAATTAGGCCAAAAGATCCAACGTTTATTGGTTCAGAAAGAATGCTAGAAGAATAATCTGCAACTAGAGGGGTAGTTTCTTCTTTAATATCTCTTAATGCTATTCCACCAATAGTTTCATTTGGTGTTATATGTATGTAGTCAGAATTACCAGATATTTCCCAGTTAGACTGAGGTGGAAAAAAAGAAAAATTCGTTTCTTCAGAAGAAGCAGCAATTTTCACATTTGTATATTTTATGGCTTCCTTAATAGATCTCTTTGCCCAATATCCAGAATTAACATAACTTGCTTCCCTTTTTTTAGAAGAAAGATTTAAAGGTATGGCAGCATTTTGTAAAGTAGCTCCACCGTGAGTAAATAGAACCGCATAAGACTCAGGAATACCTAATAGATCTCGAAAATCCTCTTCTGCTTTTAAAGCTAGCTCTTGGTAATCATCACTTCTGTGACTGATCTCAATGACAGATAAACCTTTCCCTTTCCAATCTAATAATTCTTCTTTTACCTCTTCTAAAACACTAGTAGGAATAGCAGACGGTCCTGCGCCAAAGTTGAATTTTCTTGTCATTTCTTTGAATCAGATTTCTATTATTAAAAAAAATAAAGCTTTAGGTCTCTTCAATGAATTCTTCACTTATAGGAGCCAGGCTAATTAAATTTTCTCCATCCTTTAATTTAATTACAGTAACCCCTTGAGTATTCCTTCCTATCACATTAATTTCTGAAACCTTAGTACGAACCAGCATACCTTTATTAGTGATTAACATAACCTGATCTTCATTAGAAACTTGGGCTGCGCCGATTAACTGTCCATTTCTTTTTGAGGTTTGCATGGCGATAACCCCTTTAGCTCCTCTTCTTGTCTTCCTAAAGTCACCAGAGATTGATCTTTTACCAAATCCATTCTCACTGACTGTAAGTATTGTCGTTTCTTCTTCGGGGATTATCAGTGCAATGACCTTTTGATCTTTATCAAGTTTTATTCCTCTAACTCCTTGAGCACTTCTTCCCATGGATCTCACTTCAGATTCAGAAAAATGTGCTGCCTTACCAGCATTAGAAACCAACATAACGAATTTCTTACCATCGGTAACAGTCGTCCCTACAAGTTCATCGTCACCTACTAAAGTGATAGCTCTCTTCCCTCCTTTCCTTCTATTAGAAAATTCGGTTAAAGGTGTTTTTTTGACTGTTCCAGAGTTGGTTGCCATTAAAACAAAATGACCTTCCTTATAGTCTTCAACACGAACCATGCTGGTTATGCGTTCATTTTCTTTTAGTTGAATTAGGTTAACTAAAGGTCTGCCTTTGGCAGTTCTTCCTGCTGAAGGAATATCATAAACTTTTAACCAATAAACCTGTCCAAGATTTGAAAAACAGAGAAGTGTTGTGTGAGTATTAGCTACTAATAATTGTTCAACAAAATCTTCTTCTTTAACAGAGGCAGCAGTTTTTCCAGTCCCTCCTCTCCTTTGCGACCTATATTCATCTAGCGGTTGTGTTTTTGCATATCCTTCATGAGAAATGGTAACTACCCTATCTTCAGGAGTTATCAGATCTTCCTCACTTAAATCGCCCACAGCATCTTGGATTTCGGTTTTTCTTTCATCTTTGTATTGCGTTTGAATTTCTCTGAGCTCATCACAAACAATTTCAATCAATTTAGACTTATCAGAAAGTATCGCCATTAAAGATGTTATTAGATCAACTATTTCTTCATATTCTTTGATGAGCCTATCTTGTTCCAAGCCAGTTAATCTTTGCAGACGCATATCCAAGATAGCTTGAGCTTGATTTTCTGATAATTGGTAACTTTTTCCAATTAAACCCACCTTTTTATCGAGGTGATCTGGACGACATGCTTCAGTTCCAGCTTTCTTTAACATCTTAGTAACACTTCCTGCTTTCCACTTTTTTGAAATTAATTTAGCTTTAGCTTCATTCCCATCTTTTGATTTCTTAATTAAACTAATCATTGGATCAATATTAGATAAAGCAATTGTAAGACCTTCTAAAATATGACCTCTTTCTCTTGCTCTTTTGAGTTCAAAAATTGTTCTTTTCGAAACAATTTCCTTTCTGAAATTAAAGAAGATACTTAGAATTTCTTTAAGGTTAAGTAACTTTGGTTCTGTCCCTACTAAAGCAACGTTATTGATACCAAAAACAGTTTGCATTTGAGTTTGTTTAAATAAATTATTCAGAACAACATCTGCTATCGTTCCTGATCTCAATTCAACAACTATCCTGACAGGATTATCTTTATCAGATTCATCTCGAATTTCTCTAATACCTTCAATTTTTTTATCTCTCATCAAATGAGCTATGTTTTCAACTAATCTAGCTTTATTCACCATATAAGGTAATTCAGTAATTACTATCTGAGGTTTGCCTTCTTCTTCTCCCTCTATTTTAGTTTTAGCTCTTATCTGCACTTTTCCCTTACCTGTTGCATAAGCGCTACGAATTCCTGCCCTCCCATTGATTAGTCCTCCGGTAGGAAAGTCAGGTCCCGGTATAAGCTTTAGTAATTCATCTAAAGAGATTTCAGGGTTATCGATAAAGGCAAGACAAGCAGAGACTGATTCATCTAAATTATGTGGGGCCATATTCGTTGCCATTCCTACGGCTATTCCAGAAGAACCATTAATTAGTAAGTTTGGGATTCTTGCAGATAAAACATCTGGCATCGTTTCCTGACCGTCATAATTTTCTATAAAATTGACAGTTTCTTTATCTAAATCAACTAAAAGCTCATGGGCTATCCTAGACATCCTGGCTTCTGTATATCTTGCAGCTGCAGGAGGATCTCCATCCATAGAGCCAAAATTACCTTGCTTGTCAATGAGCATGTATCTCAAACTCCACCATTGCCCCATTCTTACCATGGTTTCATAAGCTGCTGTATCTCCATGGGGATGATATTTACCGGTCACGTCTCCCACAATTCTCATACATTTCTTATGAGGTTTGTTCCAGTCATTATTTAGAACATGCATGGCATATAAGATTCTTCTATGAACAGGTTTTAAACCATCTCTAGCATCAGGAAGAGCCCTCCCTACAATCACATGCATTGCATAATTTAAATAGGATTCTTTAAGATCGTCCTCTAGCTTAATTGGTACAATTTCTTTTGCTGCTATTTCACCCATATTTCCTCAGTTTAGTAAGCTTCTGAATTAAAAGATATATAAGCTAAGATGCTTATAGATAAAGATTTTTTTAGTATTAAATGAAGTGTCAATTTGGGGTAGAATTTTACCATATTTTATAGTCAAAATGAGCCCAAAATGGACCTATTTTTAGAGCTTTTTAACCCTTGAACTCTGCAACCAAGGAAGAGACGGATTCCTTTGCATCTCCGAATAACATTCTCGTATTAGATTTGAAAAATAAGGGATTTTTTATGCCAGCAAAGCCAGTTGCCATCGATCTTTTCAAGACAAAAGCTGTCTTAGCTTTGTCTACTTCAATAATTGGCATTCCATAAATTGGACTTCTTTCATTTTCTTTGGCATCGGGATTAACGACATCATTTGCACCAATAACAATACAAACGTCAATTGTATCCATTATTGGATTGACATCTTCCGGCTCGACTAGGACATCATAAGAAACATTAGCCTCTGCTAAAAGTACATTCATGTGCCCAGGCATACGACCTGCAACGGGATGAATAGCATATTTAACTTCTGCTCCATTGGCTTCTAAAAGCTCACCCAATTCTCTAACAGAATGTTGGGCTTGGGCCACAGCCATTCCATAACCCGGCACAATTAAAACCGAGGTAGCAGCTTCCAGAATTAAATAAGTATCAGCTATGTTGATTGGTCTTACTTCACCTTGAACTTCATTTCTTTCAACTCCAGTATCTTTAACAGCTCCGAAGCCACTAAAGAGTACGTTTGCTAAGGATCGATTCATTGCCTTGCACATTATGTTGGTTAGAATAAGTCCACTTGCTCCTACCAATGCACCTGCAACAATTAATACATTATTTAAAATTACAAATCCAGCAGCACAAGCAGCTAATCCAGAAAAACTGTTTAAAAGAGCTATAACTACAGGCATATCAGCACCACCTATAGGGACAACGAACAATACGCCCAATAAGAAAGCTAGCAAACAAATGAAACCCAAAATTTGAAATTGATTTTCCGTAAACATTCCTTGCATATAGATCATTTCTAAGCCTGCAAAAAGAAGCAAGCCAAGCAGAAGGCTGTTTACAATTTGTTGTCCTTTGTAAAGGAAAGGGTTTCCTCTGATGGTCTCAGATAGTTTACCCCAAGCTATTAAACTACCTGAAAAAGTAACACCTCCTATTAAAACGGTAAGATAAATAGCTATCAAAAGAGCCGGATTTTGGTTTACCCCATTGAGATACTCTGCTGATCCAACTAATAAACTTGCTATTCCTCCAAAGCCATTGAAAAGAGCCACCATCTCTGGCATAGCAGTTATCTTTATCTTAATTGCAGCAAAATAACCTATCGAAGCACCAATACATACTCCAACTATAATCCAAGTAAAATCTATAATACTTTGGTCTAGGAGAGTGACTAAAACCGCAAGAAGCATTCCTGAAGAAGAAACCAAGTTGCCTCGCTTTGCTGTTTCAGGAGAGCTTAACAACTTTAAACCAAAGATGAAGAGCATAGAAGCTAGTATGTAAGTTAAATTTACAACTACTGAAGTATTAAATTGATCAGAAAATATCATTCAGTTTTCTTCTTCTTAAACATACCTAGCATACGATTGGTTACTAGATATCCTCCAACTACATTGATGGTCGCAAAAGCTACTGCTGCAGTTCCCAATAAAACAGTTAAAGGCTGGGAAGAAAAACCAGAACCCGAGGCAAGTAAGGCCCCTACTAAAGTTATTCCTGAAATTGCATTTGCACCTGACATAAGAGGTGTGTGAAGTAAAGATGGTACTTTTGAAATAAGTTCAAAACCTAGAAAAATGCTTAAAACAAGAACAAATAAGAGTAAAATTATTTGAGTTTCCATATACTTAAATCCTTTCTTTAACCATTGGATTCACAATCTCTCCTCCGTGAGTCACAACACATCCAGACAAAATCTCATCAGTAAGGTCAAAGTTAAATTCTTTCTTTTCTGAATCCCAGTATTCATCTAATAGGTTAAATAAATTATTTCCATAAACAAGGGAAGCATCCCTAGCAACCTCACCCGGGAAGTTCGCAAGTCCTACAATAGTTACTCCATTATGAATAATATATTCATTGGGGACTGATCCCTCAATATTTCCTCCAGAATTAACTGCCATATCTATTACTACACTCCCAGGCTTCATGGCTTCAATCATGTCTTTTGTGATTATTCTAGGTGCGGGTTTACCAAAAACTTGAGCGGTGCTAATAACAACATTGGACTGAGAACATACCTTTTTCATACCTTCTTGTTGCAATTTTATTTGTTCTTCAGAGAGTTCCTTCGCATAGCCTTGTTCTGTTTCTTCAGTGTCACCAATATCAATTTGAACAAACTTTGCTCCTAATGATTTTACTTGCTCCTCAACAGCCGGACGGGTATCAAAAGCTTCTACCCTTGCCCCCAATCTTTTTGCAGTAGCTATAGCCTGCAAGCCCGCTACTCCAACTCCAATGACTAAAACCTTACTTGGAGATATAGTTCCTGCTGCTGTCATCATCATAGGAAAAGATTTATTTAAACAACGTGAAGCTTCAATGACTGCAGCGTAACCCCCTAAATTTGCTTGAGAACTGAGAGCATCCATTTTCTGAGCTCTCGAAATTCGTGGAATTAATTCCATGCTAATACAACTAATATGAGAACTTGCAAACTCGTTAACCAATTCAATTTCATTAAAAGGATCTAAAAAACTAATATGGATTGAATTCTTTTTTAAAATCGAAATCTCTTCTTTTTTGGGCTTATTTATTCTGCATGTTATATCCGAGGAAGATAAAGAAGAATCCCTTTTGTTACTTATTAGGGCACCTGTTTCTTTATAAGAATCATCTGATAAGTACAGGGTTTTGCCTATTCCTGCTTCAACTTCAACTTTGATTCCTAACTCAACTAACCTTTTTACTGTTTCTGGAAGTACAGAAACTCTATTTTCAGATTCCTCTTCTTTAGGAAAAAATATTTGCACTTTTTACGAACTGTTATTTAATGTTGGGAGCTTCTTTAATTTAACACAATATAAAAAAAGTCTCTGTACTCTTTTATGACTAAAAAACAAAATATAGATCCTAAAGAAATAGAAAAGTTTGATGAACTCGCCAAGACTTGGTGGGACACAAAAGGGGACTTTAAGTCTCTCCATCAAATCAACCCGATTAGAGTTAGCTTTATAGAAGAAAGAGTCGATTTAAGAAGCAAAAAGATCCTTGATGTGGGTTGTGGCGGAGGGCTTCTTTCTGAAGCCCTATCAAATTTAGGAGCTGAGGTGACTGCTATAGATGCTTCTGAGAAAACGATAAATATAGCAAAGGCTCACGCTAAAGAAGTAAACAGCAAGGTTCATTACTTAAAAACTTCCACAGAAGAATTCTTAAATAAAAGACCGGAGTTAAAGTTTGATGTAATTACATGTCTAGAAATGTTAGAACACGTACCTGAACCTTCTCAAACAATCAAAGAATGTGCTTCTTTGTTGTCAGAAAATGGTGATCTCTTCTTATCAACTATTAATAGAAACCCTCGTTCTTATTTGTTCGCTGTATTAGGAGCCGAATACATTCTTAATCTTTTACCAAAAGGCACTCATGATTACTCAAAATTCATAAAACCTTCAGAGCTTTCAAGATGGATTAGAGCAGCAAACCTAAATCTTATCGAAATTATCGGTCTTAGCTATAACCCTATCACTGATAATTATTGGTTAGGAGCAGATATTGGAGTTAACTATTTCATGCATGTTAAGAAGGTAGATGAAAGCTATTGAATTCATTGTCTTTGATTTAGATGGGACTTTGTTGGATACAGCTCAAGATTTTTTCTTAGCTGTAAATAAGTTAAGGTCCCAATACAATCTAGAACCATGTGAATTTGATGAGATTCGAAGTAGAGTTTCAGAAGGGGCTGTTAGCTTAGCAAGATATGCCTTCTGTTTAGATCCAGAAAATAAAGAAGAAATAGAATTTCACAGACAAGAACTTTTGGAAATTTATGAATCCTGTTGTCTAGATAAGACAACTCCTTTTGATGGCATAAATGAATTACTCGAGGAAATAAACAATGCAGACCTAAAGTGGGGAATAGTAACTAATAAGCCTAAGGTGTTTGCAAAAAGAATTGTTAGTCATTTCTTTATTCCCTATAAACCTCATTGTTTGATTTGTCCTGAACATACAGGAGAAAGAAAACCTAGCCCAAAAGGATTATTAAAAGCTTGTGAAGTTACTAAAAGCTTACCAAGCTCCTCGGTCTATATTGGAGATCATTCAATAGATATAGAAGCAGGTAAGAGAGCTAAAATCATCACCATTGCAGCTGCTTATGGTTACATACCTCTTGGTCAATCTTGCTCAGAATGGCAAGCTGATTTTATTGCTGAATCTCCCCATCAGATTAAGAGTTTTATTCCTAGTATTAGCTGAATAATCAAACCTTCATTTATAAAGCTCCAAGAAATTTATTAAAAAACAAGGTCATTCTCGTAAATGGAGGCGGTTAGAACTAAAATGAGAGCAGAAGCATATCCAGCTGAAGATCCTAAAACTCTCCCAAATCCAAAAGACATAATAAATGCCTTCTTATTACTTAAGGGAGAAGACAGTTTGGATGTTTCTGGAAAATCTATTGAAGCCCAATAGATTCTACTTGTTTCAAAGTTAACTCCTTAAAACTGCCTTGCTTAAGGTTAGCTGGAAGAAATAGTCCTCCAAATCTTACTCTTTTTAATCTTGAAACCTGAAAACCTTGGCTTTCCCATAACCTTCTTACTTCTCTTGTTCTTCCCTCTAAAATAACCATCGCAAACCATTGGTTTGTTTTACCTTTTCTACCTGGTTGTACATCGGAAAATCTTGCCTTTCCATCTTCAAGGTTGATCCCTTCCATAAGTCTTTTGAGATGAATTGTTTCTACTTGTCCATGAATTCTAGCTACATACTCTCTTTCAATATTAGAACTAGGGTGCATTAGTTTATTTGCAAGTTCTCCGTTATTAGTAAACAACATTAACCCCGAAGAATTTATATCTAATCGGCCAACAGAAATCCACTTTCCATTCATAATATTAGGCAGTGATTGATAAATAGAAGGCCTGCCTTGAGGGTCTTTTTTAGAAGATATTTCCCCTACTCTCTTATGGTACATTAAAACTTTTAAGGGACGATTGCCTTCAGTTATCTCTACTTTTTTGCCATCTATTTCAATTAAATCTTTAAGAGAAATAAGCGATCCTAAAATGGCTTCTTGTCCATTAACTCTAACTCTTCCTTGTTTAATAAGTTTTTCAGCTTCACGTCTAGATGCAATTCCTTGCCTAGACAGGACCTTTTGAATCCTTTCTTTCATAAAAAAATTTCTTGCGTTACTGCTGAATTTGTAATGAGGATTCTGACTCTTCTTCCTGTTTAACTTCTTCAAGAGGAAGTTCCATATCCAATGAATCTATATCTGGTAGATCAGGAAGATTTGGTAATTCTCTTAGATGCTGTAATCCAAAAAAATCTAAAAATGCCTTTGTGGTTGCGTAAAGAGAAGGTTTTCCTGGAACGTCCCTTTGCCCAACCACTTTAATCCAACCTCTTTCCATAATACCTCTGATGAGTTGAGTCCCTACTGAGACGCCTCTTATCGCTTCAATTTCACCGCGTGTTATGGGTTGTCTATAAGCTATAAGAGCTAAGGTTTCTAAAGTTGCTTTAGAATACCTCTGAGGCTTCTCTTCCCAGAGTTTAGCAATATACCCAGAAAAAGATTGCTTGACTTGCATCCGAAAACCAGAAGAAACTCTTTTCAATTCCACTCCTCTGTTAGAGCACAAAGACTCTATCTCATCTAATGTGTCTTTAATCTCTTCTTTAGTAGGTGTGCTAGCTTCGTTAAAAAGTTTCTGTATTTCTTCAATTGAAAGAGGCCTTGAAGCAGAAAAAAGAGCAGCTTCGATGATTTGTATCAGGTTATTTTCCATTAATGTACTTCGTCAATCCCTTTAATATGAATAGGTCCAAATTCTTCGGATTGAACAATCTCTACCAAGGAATCCTTAAGTAATTCTAGAACTGCTAAAAAAGTAACTGCTACTCCCATTCTACCTTCTTGGACTTTAAACAATGAAGAAAACTCGATGAATGTTTCATTTCTCATCCTTTCTAATATCTCCGACATTCTTTCCCTAGTTGAAAGTTGTTCATAATTTATTAAATGGGCACTAGATTGTTCGACTCTTTGCATAACTTCTGCCATAGCCAAAGTTAGCTCATCCATTGGAAGCTCTGCTATAGGAGTCTCAACCACAAATTCGGGCAACTTAGCTGCTGCAACAAAAAAATCTCTATTGAGTCTCGGCATAAGATCTATCCTTGCCGCAGCTTGTTTAAACCTTTGGTATTCTTGAAGTCTTCTCATTAATTCAGCCCTAGGATCTTCTTCTTCAACACTTTCTTCTGGTCTAGGTAACAACATTCTAGACTTTAACTCGGCAAGATAAGCAGCCATAACTAAATAATCTCCTGCCAATTCAACTTGGAAAGCTTCCATTAAATCAATATAGGAAATGTACTGTTCTGTGATAATTGCTACATCAACATCAAGAATATCTAAGTTCTGTTTTCTTATTAAATAAAGTAAAAAGTCTAAAGGACCGGCAAAAGTATCTAAAAAAATCTTTAAAGAATTTGGAGGAACATACAGATCCTCTGGCAGAGAGGTAATTTCTTTACCTTGAACCGTAGCTAAGACCATCTCCTCTTGATGAGGTGCTTTGCTTGTTATCATTTGACCAATACCCTCGTATTGGAAGATTATTATAGCTTAGGTAAGGTATTTTCAGATAAAAACGAATTTTAATGAAAATATCTGTTTGTGATTGGATACCTTCTGTCTTTTCCAAATCCCCTTTCTGTAATTCTTACTCCCGGAGGAGCTTGCCTTCTTTTGTATTCGCTTCTATCGATCAAGTTAACAATCTGTTTTACAATTTTTTCGTCAAATCCTTTTTCAGTTATCAAAGTTAGACTTAAATCTTTCTCAACATAAAGTTCAATAATTTCATCTAGAATCTTATATTCAGGTAGGCTATCTGAGTCTTTTTGGTCTGGAGCAAGTTCAGCAGAAGGCGGCCTGTCAATTATTCTTTGGGGTATTACTTGAGAGATGGTATTTCTATAATTTACCAATTCGTAAACCCAAGTTTTTGGCACGTCTTTAAGTACTGCAAAGCCCCCTGCAGTATCACCATAAAGCGTTGAATAACCTACTGCTGTTTCACTCTTATTTCCAGTTGTTAAAACCAAATAGCCTGATTTATTGGACAGGGCCATAAGTAGGACACCTCGGCTTCTAGATTGAAGATTTTCTTCTGTCTTGTCCTTTTCTTTGCCCTTAAATTCTTTTTTTAAAGATTTTTCAAAGGAATTATATATCTCCTGAATCTCTATCACCTCATGTTGGATATTGAGATTATCAGCAAGTTTCTGAGAGTCTTCAACGCTGATGTCTGCAGTATATTTAAAAGGCATCATCACAGTCTTTACTCTATCAGAACCCAGCGCATCTACTGCTATTGTGGCCGTTAAAGCTGAGTCAATACCACCTGACGAGCCTATAAGAGCGCCAGAGAATCCATTTTTTTCTATGTAATCTCTTGTGCCTAAAACAATTGCGTCATATAGGTTCTTTAAATCTGAGACCTCACTCACCTCACTTCTATTAATAAGCTTGAAGACTCCATCCTTCATCTCAAAATTAAGAATACCAGTGGCTGTTTGAAAACTAGGTAATTGAAAATCGACTCCTGATCCTGGAGAAACTACTAATGAAGATCCATCAAAAACCAACTCGTCTTGACCTCCAACCTGATTCACGTAAATGATTGGAACTGAAAATTTTTTGGCTTGTTTTCTTAATAAAGACTTTCTTTCTTCAAGTTTATGACGATGAAATGGAGATGCGTTTAAATTAAGTATCAACTCAGCTCCACGCCTTGTTGCTTGCCTTATAGCTTTGGTATACCAAATATCTTCACAAATGGTTAAAGCGAAAACTTTATCTTTAACGGTAATTAAACCAGGACCTTTACCTGGAGAGAAGTATCTTTTCTCATCAAATTCTTTGTAGTTAGGAAGTTCTTGTTTGAAGTACTCTGCTTTAATTTCACCTTGATATATGTGACCCGCAGCATTAAAAATTTTTTTATTCTTCTTCCTAGGATAGCCAATAACTATATGTAATTCAGGATAATGCTTGGCAAGTTCTTTTAAAGTTAAATCTAAGGATTGGTAGAGATCATTCCTTAAAAGTAGATCTTCAGGCGGGTAACCGGTTAAAAACATTTCAGAAAAAATAACAATGTCAGGCTGTTCGTTCTTTATTTTTTCTATTGATTTAAGGGCAATATCTAAATTACCTCCAACATCGCCAACTACGGGATTCTCTTGAATAATGGCTATTTTCATCTAATCAGAATCAATTTATAAAAAGAAAAACCATTGAGTTATGGGGGTTAATTAGGACTGTGATCACTTTTAAAATAATATACCTAACATTCTAAATGCTTCAAACTATTAATTATATAGGTAAAATGCACAACCCTTTTAGGCATAACAAGAGTATGAAATATCAAACCGATGACTTAAGAATATCTGGAATGCAGGAGGTGCTGCCTCCGGAAAAGCTTATGCGAGAACAGCCTATTTCAGAGTTTTCTTCAAAACTTGTATTTGAATCCAGGAATAAAATATCTGAAATTATCGCTCAAAAAGATGATCGTCTGATTATAGTGGTTGGTCCTTGCTCAATTCATGACCCAGCAGCAGCAACGGATTATGCTGGCCATTTATTGGAGGCAATAAATAAATACAATGATTTTCTTCAGATAGTTATGAGGGTTTATTTTGAAAAACCTAGAACTACTGTTGGATGGAAAGGTTTAATCAATGATCCAGATTTAGACAACTCCTTTAACATAGATAAAGGAGTGTCTTTAGCAAGACAATTATTAAGGGATATTAATGATCAGGGAGTTTGTGCGGGAACAGAATTCTTAGATGTCATCACTCCTCAATACATTGCAGACTTAGTCTCATGGGGAGCTATTGGAGCAAGAACAACGGAGAGCCAGGTACATAGAGAGTTAGCATCCGGTCTCTCATGCCCTGTTGGTTTCAAAAACAGTACTGAAGGTGGTATCCAGGTAGCAGTTGATGCACTTAAGTCAGCTCAAAGACCTCACATATTCTTTTCGGTAACAAAAGAAGGACGTTCGGCTGTTTTTTCCTCTACTGGAAATGAAGATTGTCATGTAATCCTTAGAGGAGGGAAAGAACCCAATTATGAATCTCAACATATTGATAGCACCTCAAGGTTGTTGGCTGAGTCTGATTTACCTCAATCTATTATGGTAGATATGAGCCACGGCAATAGTTCCAAACAACATAAGAAACAAATTGAAATATGCAATAACATAGCTGTGCAATTAGGTTCGGGAGAAAAGAGAATTACAGGTGTTATGATCGAAAGCAATCTAGTTGAAGGTAACCAGCCAATTACTAACAAAGAGAATCTAGTCTACGGTCAAAGCATTACCGATGCCTGTTTAAACTGGCAAGATACAGAAATTTGTTTAGAGACTTTATCCGAAGCCATTGCAAAAAGAAGGCAGACTTAAAAAGTTCAAAACTACCTCTTGTTAATACGTTAGAGATAATTTAATCTCATTCAACCTGTGTAAAAATATGACGGACAACTTTCTCTCTTTCTCCAAAGATGCTGCTAATACGCTTGGGCTTTCTGAAGCAGTTCTCTTAGAAACCATTAACAAATTAGTCAATTCCGAAAGAAATGATTTGATAGACCTTAGTCTTATCCTTAAAGAAGTTACTTTCTGGAAGGAAGAGAAGGTTAAAACCTTGCTAGCAAGCTTGGACTTAAAAGGTCTAGTGATTTTTGATAAAGAGATTCAAAAGGTATCTTTGATCTCTACCAAAAAGAAAGATGAAACCGTGTTGAACCAACATACAGCTTTTGGTGAAAGAAAAGAGTCTGTTATTGGAAAGAACTGGGAACCTGACGCTGTCTTGATAGACCAAGCAAGTGATTATGGGATTTCAAAGTCTTTTGTCTTTTCCCAGCTGGATGAATTCATACTTCTTCATAAAGAAAAGAGTGATACAAGTTATTCCTGGGGAATTAAATTCTTGCGGTTTGTTATTAAGAAATGGCGTGATCAGGAAATTTCTAACTATAAGGAATCAAAAAGGAAACCCATAGATCAAACGTGGTTTCCAGATCAAGAAGCTTTAGAGATATTATCTAAAGCAGGAATTGATGAGGAATTTATAAAAAATGAAATACCTGAATTTATTCTTTATTGGAGTGAAAAAGGCGAAGAATCTGATACTTGGAATAGTAAATTTATAGCCCAAGTAAGGCGCCAGTGGGCTAAAACCCAACATTTAATTGATAATGCAGAAGCGCCTGAACCCATTCCGGAAGATTGGAAACCCAGTGAAGACTTCTACGAAGTATTAGCCCTTACTGAAATGGACAGGAAATTTGCTGAGTCTGTATTAGCAGAATTTATCCTTTATTGGAAAGAAACTGGGCAAGCACATAATTCCTGGAATAGTAAGTTCATCCAACACGTTAAATTTCAATGGCAGAGGCAGAAAGCATTTAGTTCTTCGAGGGTTCTTGGTGATATAGAGCAAAGAATTGAGTCAAGCTGGGACATTAAACCTAAGGAAGAAGTATTAGTCTTCAAGTCACTTTCAAAAAAAGAAGTCCAATCTAAATTAGAAAACCTTAAGAAAAAGCACCATATTTAGTTTTCCTCTAACTATTTTAGTGTTATAGTTAAGTATAACACCTATTCTTTCCAGTGAAAATTAGACAAACTTACATAACTGCTAGCCTGACTTTATTATTAGCTTTAGTCTGGATGTTGTCTGGAATGCTTTCAGATAAAGGATTTGAAAGTAAAACAAAATCTAAATTGGAAACGATCTCTTCGGTTACTGTTCTTAAAAGTACCGCTCAGAAACATGCAAAAAAAATTAGGGTTAGTGGGGTTACGGAAGCTGATAGATTAATAAAGATTAGAACTGAAGCCAGCGGAACAGTCGTTTCTAGACCAGTAAAACAAGGACAATTTGTTAAAAAAGATCAATTGATTTGCCAGCTATATAATGCAGGTAGAACCTCATATCCAAAAGTTAATGCGCCTTTTGATGGTTATCTTGAAACCTTCAGTGTTAAAGAAGGTGACTACCTTAATATTGGTGCAGTGTGTGCAACCATTATAGATCCTGACCCTATGAGGTTAGTTGGACAAGTTTCAGAAAAAGAAATATCTCTTGTTAAAACTGGATCCAAAGCTTTCGCTAAATTAGTAACTGGAAAAAAGATAGAAGGGACAGTTTCCTTTGTTAGTACTTCTGCCAATAAAGGGACTAGAACTTTCAGAGTTGAAATAGAAGTAGAAAACTCTGATAGATCCATCAGAGATGGTGTTTCTGTTGAAATAGTAATTGAGGGTAATGAAATTCTAGCGCATAAGATTTCCCCTTCTATTCTAATGTTAGGAGATGCTGGAGAACTTGGCATAAGAACTGTTAATGAAGATAACCAAGTAGAGTTCAAGCAAATACAAATTCTTGAAGATAGTATTGATGGCATTTGGATCTCCGGTTTACCTGAACAAACTCGGATAATAACCATAGGTCAAGAATATGTTTTCCAAGGTCAAACGGTTGAAGTAAAAGAAATCGTACCTTCCCCTGGAGTATGAAAAATTTTGTACTTGCTGCGGTAAACAAGTCGAGAACTTCAATAAGTATCTTCTTATTGCTTAGTCTCTGGGGCATTTATGCTATGGTCAGCATGCCTAAAGCAACTGAACCAGATGTGACTTTTCCTGCAGTAGGAGTTTCTGTGGTTTACGAAGGTGTATCCCCCCAAGATTCTGAAAGACTTCTCGCTAAACCACTTGAAACCGCTCTTAGGACAATAGAAGGGGTAGAAGAAGTCAGATCTCAAGCAACAACAGGTTTTGCTTTCCTCCAAATTTTGTTCGACCAAGACTGGGATATGGATAAAGCGCTTTATGACGTAAGAGTTAAAGTTGATGAAGTTAGACCTGAACTCCCTGCAGACGCTAGAGAGCCAAATGTTTTAGAATTTTCTACCAAAGATGAACCTATCCTTAATATTAGTTTAGTCAGCAGCACAGCTTCAGAAAGAACTTTAAGGAAATTAGCCGAAGATTTACAAGATGATATTGAAACTTTACCTGAAGTACTTGAAGCTAACCTTCAAGGTGTACCTGAGGAACTACTTGAAGCGATTGTACAGAAATCCAATTTGGAATCTTATGGGATTTCCATAAGCGATTTGTATCAAGCTATATCAAATAGTAACCGAGTTATTCCAGCAGGATCGCAAGATACCGGTAAAGGTAGATTTTCTGTCAGTGTTCCAAGTGTTTTTTCTAGCCTTGAAGACATTAATAACTTGCCCATTAAAGTGTCAGGAAATTCTGTTATTACCTTAGATGATATAGCAGAAATTAGAAGAACTTTTAAAGATAGAGGAGGCTATTCTAGGATCAATGGAATGCCAGCAGTCTCAATAGAAATTAAAAAAAGATCCGGTACAAATGTTATAGACACTAACAAAAAAATAAAGGCGCTTGTTGCTAAAGAACAACTAAATTTTCCGCCTGGCATAGATGTTGTCTATTCTTATGATAATGCGGAATGGGCTCTCGATATGATCTCCGAAACTGAAGGTAATGTGCTCACAGCTATAGTTATTGTAATGGTAGTTGTGCTCGCAGTTTTAGGTTTTAGAACGTCAATGTTAGTTGGTATGGCTATTCCTTTTTCTTATTTGTTTGCTCTGATGATTATGCATATATTGGGTAAAGAATTTAATTTTATGGTCATGTTTGGAATGCTAATTTCCATGGGGATGACAATAGATGGTTCTATCGTGGTAACTGAATATGCCGATAGAAAATTAGCTGAAGGCATGGAAAGGGTAGAAGCTTATACAACTGCCGCTAGCAGAATGTTTTGGCCTGTTCTGACATCAACGGCAACTACATTAGTTGCTTTTACTCCTTTAATGTTTTGGGGTGGAATGGGCGCCTTTATAAGGGACATGCCTACTACAGTCTTTTTTGTTCTTACAGGATCATTATTATATGCGCTGGTATTTGCTCCAATCTTGGGTGCTCTCTTCGGGGGGTTGGCTAAAGGTCGAGGCTCAACAGAACAGACTAATAGAATAAGGAGATTAGAAACGGACGAACCTACTTCCCTTCCCGGTTTCACAGGCTTTTATGCAAGAAGAATATCCAACTTTCTTAAACATCCTTTTCAAATCATTTTTCTTATTGTCTTCTCGATCTACATTTTAATTTTCCAAATTTGGCCTGATCATGGGAAAGGTATAGTTTATTTCCCAGACGTAGCACCCCAATACAGCGAAATAAATATTTCTGCAAGAGGAAACCTGTCAGTAGATGAAATTTTAGAACTATCTCTCGATGTCGAGAGAGATGTCTTGGGGTTAGAAGATGTAGAAACCTTTTATTTAAGGACTGGTTCAGGAAGGAGTAGATTTGGTAGTTCGAGAGGTAATCCAGACCAAATCTCTACCATTTTTGCTGGCTTTTACAATAAAGATGAAAGGCCCTCTGGAAAGGATGGCTACCAGATTTTGAATGAATTGAGAAATCTTACTAAGAACCATTCCGGTATATTGGTTACGGTTGAAGCTGAACGACATGGCCCTCCCATAGGTCGAGCTATAGACATTAACATTTTAGGCAATAACCCAAAAACCTTAAGAGAAGCAACCGAAAAAGTTACAAGATTTATTGAAGAAGAAGTCGAGGGTCTAATAGATGTTGAGAATACTCTTCCTAAGAGGGGTCTGGAGTGGAAACTTGTAATAGACAAAACCAGAGCTGCCCAATTTGGTGCGAGTACCAATGATGTAGGAGCGGCTGTTCAAATGGTTACGAATGGCATCAAGGTGGGTGAATATAGACCGTTGGATGCAGATGAAGAGATAGATATAAGGGTTAGATTTCCTAAATCAGAAAGGAATATAGATCAGCTTGAAAGACTCAATATAAGAACCAACAAAGGCATGGTTTCGGTAAGCAGTTTCGTTGAATCTAAGCCTGTTCCTGAAACAACTGTAATCAAGCGAATGGATGGAAAGAGGGTTTACAGCGTAACAGCTGAAAAGGGTCAAGGTGTAATCGTATCTGAAAAAATTAGACAAATTAAAGAATGGCTAGCGGTAACAGATTTAGGCCCAGGCATAACAATCAAGTACGGGGGGTTTGAAAAATATAACACCGAAGCTTTTACCTACCTTGTTAATGCTTTTATTCTCACTCTATTCCTAATGATGATTATGATGGTGACGCAATTTAATAGTTTCTACCAGTCCATAGTCATTCTTTCAGCAATAGCTTTGTCTTTTGGCGGGGTCTTTCTTTCTCTTTTAGTCTTTAATAGACCTATCAGTACCATGCAAACAGGAATTGCCTTCATAGCACTTACGGGGATTGTGGTTAACAATAATATAGTCTTGGTAGATACTTTTAATGTACTTAAGAAAAATAACCCAGAAAGCAGCACGAAAGAATTAGCCTTAAGAACAGCCGTTTTGAGATTGAGACCGGTCTTTCTTACCTCCTTCACCACCATAGCTGGCTTATTACCCATAGCCCTAGGTTATAGCGTTGATTTGATAGACCGAACCATCAAAGCTGGGTCTTTCATATCAAGTTACTGGGAACAGATGGCGGGAGCATTGGCAGTCGGACTGGCAGTGGGTACAGTTTTAACGTTAGTAGTTACTCCTTGTGCTTTAGCACTCCCTGATGCTTCGAAAGATATTGGTTCAAAAGTAAAGAGATTTTTACTAAGAATTGAAAGACGTATCTTTCCAAAAAGATCGATTCAATCTTAAAACCTTTCTAAAAGTTTCTTTTAATTCCTGCTAAAGTTAATTGAATTCATCATAAAATAAAGGGTTGGGAGTACTTATATTTTGCTTGATAAAACAATTAAGATTTCTGTTTTTATACTTTTGATAAGTTCCTTTACTCTTTCAGCAGAAATTGAAGAGGAAATAATTGTTGAAGCAAAAAAACTAGATAGCATCTCAGACTGGAAGGAAGATGTTTCTTCTACCAGCTTGAATTCTGAAGAAATTATTATTGTTGAAGCTCAACACCCCAAGCAAATCTTTAATCGAGTTCCAGGCGTATGGATAAGCAGAGGATCTGGTCAGGAACATCTAACTGCTATTAGGTCGCCCGTTTTGACTGGTCCCGGGGCTTGTGGATCATTTTTAATATTAGAAGACAGTGTACCTGTCCGACCAAGTGGATTCTGTAATGTTAACGGACTATTTGAAACTCTAACAGAGAGTGCATCTTCTCTTGAGGTAATAAGAGGTCCTGCTAGTGCTCGATACGGTAGTAACGCAATGCACGGGGTAATAAACGTAGTATCTAGACCTCTGTCAGACATCAATAGTTTTTCTACTAACATCGGGCCTGATGGTCATCAAACTTTTAAATCATCTGTAGGAGATTTTGAGAATTGGAGAATTAATACTCTTTTTTCTTCTAGTGATGGGTTTAGAGATGAATCTGGATATGATCAGCAGAAATTTCACTTAAAAAATAAGTTAGAACTGAATAATTGGGAAGGAGTAGTAAATGTCAGAATTACCAACCTCAATCAAGAAACTGCGGGATACATATCAGGTAAAGATATCTATAAAGATAAAGAAGAAAGCAAACAAAATTTAAATCCTGAAGCTTATAGAGATGCCAGTACATTAAAATCTGATATCCATTTATCTAGAATTCGGAATAAATCAACTCTGTCTCTGATTCCTTATGCAAGGAAAAACAACATGGAGTTTTTACAACACTACCTTCCAGGCACTCCTGTTGAAAAAAATAACCACAGCAGTTTGGGGTTAATTGTTAAACGCATAACCCCTTTTCAAAACTTAGAAATGACTTCAGGTATACAAATAGAGACGGCCAAGGTTAAGCTTGAAGAATACCAGGCATCTCCTTTAACAACGAGTTCTGCTTTTAATAATGCTGTTAGACCTCAGGGATTCCATTACAACTACCAAGTAGACTCTAAAGTAGTTGCTTTCTTTACTGGCTTTTCTGACTATTCATTTGGAAACTCCTCTTTGCTTTTCAGTGATTTAAGAATCGAGAGTAATAAATACAGTTACGACAACAGAATGCTAACTGGAAACACAAAAGATGATGGTACTCTTTGCAGCTTTGGAGGTTGTTACTACAGTAGACCAGAAGATCGAGATGATAGTTTCAAGGAAGTAAGCTTTAGAATTGGTGTTGAAAAAAATTCTGAACTGATAGGGTTTTTCTCTCAGATCAGCTTGGGGTTTCGTCCTCCTCAAATGACTGAACTTTATCGACTACAAAAGAAACAAACTGTAGGCGACATTGATTCCGAGAAGTTATTGATGATGGAAGTCGGTACTAGATTTAAAAGTAAAAGTATAGAAGGTTCAGTGAGTATATATTCTGGTAAAAAAAATGATTTCATATTCAGAGATTCTGAGAATTTTATTCAAGACCATGGGAAAACCAATCATCGTGGAATGGAGCTCTTCGTTAGGTTAAACCTAGATGAAAAAAATCTTTTTTATCTTGCTGGAACCTTACAACAACACAAATATGACTTCTCTTCTGAAACCTCAATGAAAGAGAAAATTTCAAAAGGCAACTACGTGGACACTGCACCTAAAACCTCATTCAACTTAAGATGGATTAATCTAATCTCAAACAGACTCAAGTCAGAATTTGAAGTTGAAAACTTAGGCTCTTACTATACCGATGCCGCGAACCTTCATAAGTATGAAGGTCATACCTTACTTCATTTTAGACTTTTAGTTTCCAACAAAGATAATCTCAAGCAATTCATCAGGATTCATAATCTATTGAATGAGGATTATGCTGAAAGAGCTGACTTCAATTCTTATGGAGGAGATAGATATTTTCCAGGAATTCCTAGGCAAGTTTTCTTTGGCTTGGAATACACCTTTTAAAATAAAAATAAAACTTTGTTGAAAAATTAGATAAACTTTAGCTCTTATGGTCGAAAAAAAAGTTGCCGTAAATTTTGAGAAGGCTTTAAAGGACCTTGAAAAAATAGTTGAGGACTTAGAGTCAGGTGATCTCAGCCTAGAAGAATCATTAAAGTCTTTTGAAAAAGGTATTAAGCTCACTCGCCAGTGTCAAGCAGAGCTAGAAAAGGCCGAGCTTAAAGTACAAAAGTTAGTTGAAGAAAATGGAGAACTTAAGACAAAGCCTCTAAACCATGACTAAAATTGAAGGCTGGACACAGTCTTATATAGACAGAATCAATTCTGCTCTAGAGTCTTCTATTCCTAAAGATAAAGATATTCTAACTCAGGCTATTAGATATTCTGTTTTAAGTGGGGGTAAAAGATTAAGGCCTCTTTTAGTTTATCTTGCTTCAGAATTAGGTAGTGCACCAACAGAAGCTCAAGATAATGTGGGTTGCTCGGTTGAATTAATCCACTGTTATTCTCTTATACATGATGACCTTCCTGCCATGGACGATGATTCTCTTAGAAGAGGCAAACCCACTTGTCACAAAAAATTTGGAGACGCGATAGCAATATTAGCGGGAGATGCTCTTCAACCTCTGGCGTACACCTTAATAACTGAATCAAATCAAATAGAAGATAAAACTAAAGTGAAATTAGTCTCAATACTAAGTAAAGCTTGTGGTTGGGATGGGATGGTTGAAGGCCAAATTTTAGATATTTCAGACCATGATTACTTCTCTTTAGAGGAATTAGATTCAATGCATATGAAAAAAACAGGAATTCTAATTATAGCTTGTCTTGAAATGGGAGGGATGATCTCTGATTTACCAGAACCTGAAATAAAACTTCTTAAGCAATTTGGAAAAAAAGTAGGTCTTGCCTTTCAAATACGTGACGACGTTATAGATCTAGAGTCTCCTCCAGAAGTCAGTGGTAAAGCACAGGGCTCAGACTTAATAAAAGAAAAGTTAACTTATCCTTCCTTGATTGGTATTAAGGCGTCAAAAGAAAGAGCAATTGAATTAAGTGAAGAAGCAAAAGAATTTGCAAAAAAATTATCAGGAGATTCTAATAAGTTAATTAAACTCTGTGATTTTATAGTACAAAGAGATTATTAATTTTGAAAATATTTGAAGAAATACCTGTCCAAAAACCTTCTGGAGGATTATTGGCTTCGGTTAATCTACCTTCCGATCTTAGGAAGCTTGATATGAAAAAACTTCCTCAATTCGCAGATGAATTAAGAGAATATCTTCTGTATAGCGTTGGACAAACAGGTGGTCACTTTGGAGCAGGTCTGGGGGTAGTAGAACTAACCATTGCTCTACATTACGCTTTTGATACTCCGAAGGATAAAATTATTTGGGACGTTGGGCACCAGACTTATCCACACAAAATAATCACTGGTAGAAAAGAAGCCATGGATACTATCAGGCAAACCAATGGGTTATCTCCCTTCCTCTCAAGACAGGAAAGTGAATATGATTCATTTGGTGCGGGTCATTCAAGTACTTCAATCAGTGCTGCTCTCGGTATGGCAGCCGCTGCAAGACACAAGGGTGAAGATAAAGATGTTGTGGCAGTTATAGGTGATGGTGCTATGACAGCTGGAATGGCATATGAAGCCCTTTCTCACGCAGGCTCTATAGATGAAAAAGTTTTAGTTATTCTTAATGATAACCAAATGTCCATCTCAGAAAATGTAGGAGGTCTCAAAAACTATCTGGCAAGGATTTGGGCAAGTCCTCTTTACAATCAAATAAGACAAGGTGGTAAAACGGTTCTTCGCTTCATTCCAGCAGCTACTAGATTAGCAAGAAAAGCTGAAATCCAAGCAAAAGGAATGCTTACTCCAGGAACCTTATTTGAAGAACTTGGACTTTCATACATTGGCCCGGTAAATGGCCATGATCCAGTTGCCTTAGTAAAAATATTAAATGACCTAAAAAATCTCGATGGACCAAGACTTTTACATGTTATTACCCAAAAAGGAAAAGGATTTCTTCCAGCTGAATTAGATCCTATTGGCTTCCATGCTATAAACAAAATCCAACCTTTAAAAAAGCAGAACATAGAAAAACTTCCTACTTATTCAGATTTATTTGGTGAATGGCTTTGCTATAAAGCTAAAAAAGATAATCGCTTAACGGCAATAACACCTGCCATGAGGGAAGGGTCTGGTATGGTCAAATTTTCCAAGGAATTTCCAGACAGATATTACGATGTTGCTATCGCTGAGCAACATAGTGTTTCTTTGGCAGCAGGTATGGCTTGTGAAGGATTAAAACCTGTAGTTGCAATCTATAGCACTTTTTTACAAAGGGCTTACGATCAACTCATACATGACGTAGCCTTACAAGACCTTGATGTCCTGTTTGCTATAGATCGGGCTGGCCTTGTGGGAGCAGATGGACCTACACATCAAGGAGCATTTGACATCTCTTTCCTACGCTGTATTCCAAACATGGTAATTATGACTCCTTCAAATGAAAATATTGCCTGGAAAATGCTTAATACAGGATTTGATCATCAAGGACCTGCTTCAATCAGATACCCTAGAGGGTCAGGACCTGGCTCTCAGGTTGAGAAAGATGATGCAACTCTACAACTGGGTAAAAGTACATTAATTAAATCTTCAGGAGACAAAAAGATATCAATTATGAATTTTGGTTCTACCTTAAAATTAGCTTCTGAAATTGCCGATGATTTTGATGCTAGCTTATTCGACATGAATTTTGTTAAGCCTTTAGATCAAGAAAAAATACTGCAGTTGGCAAAAGAAAATAAGCTACTAGTAACAATAGAGGAGAATGTTGTAAAAGGAGGAGCTGGTTCAGCTGTTGTAGAATTTTTAGCTGAAAACAATCAAATGATTTCTATTTTAAATTTTGGTATTTCTGATGAATTTGTTCAGCATGGAAGCCCAGACCATCAAAAGGTAAGTTCAGGTTTAGGAAAAGAAGAAATAACAGAGAAAATTAGAAAACGATTAGACCAACTATAGAAAATAGAAGAGATTCTCGTAAGAGGTATTGGGAAAAAGGCTGAGAAGAAAATAAAAAATACCAACAAGTACTATAGCTGAAAAGAAACCAGCCATAACATCATCCATCATAACTCCCAAAACCCCTTCTGAACGATCAAAGTACCCTATCAGTGAAGGTTTCCAGATATCAAAAATACGGAATAAAACAAAACATAAAAGAATCCAGGGCCAAGGGGGTAGAAATAAAATTAAAGGAAAACACGCAATCCACATTCCTACAAATTCATCCCAAACAAAAATCTTTGCATCCTTTTCTCCTCTCATAGTCCTTTTATAAATTTCCAAGCCAAAGAAAAAACAGATAAGTAAAAATATTAAATAAATTAGAAAAGCAGACCCCAAAGTCTGGGCTTCAAAGAATGGAAAAAATAAATAATAAAATAATAAACCGGCTATAAAACTTGCAACTGTGCCAGGAGCTAAGGGCGAAAGTCCTGAACCAAACCCCAGAGCAAACCAAGTTAAAGGATTCTTATAATTTACCTCTTTCATTCTAATTCAGAAATGTTGGTAACCGGAAGGTGTCTCAACAAGTTTTCCTTCAGCAGAAATAATTTCAACTTTTGATCCTTTCTTAATTAAACCGACTTCACATATTGAAAGATTTTCTTCCCTGGCTATGTCATTTATCTTTCCCTTATTGGATTCAGCACTAGTAAACAAGATCTCATAATCATCGCCCCTGTTAATCTCTTTAACAGATAAAGCTTTTGATAAAAAAGTAGGTATTTTTTTAAGAAAAATTTCTGCTCCTACTTTGCTTTCTTTACATAAGTGATCTAAGTCTTGGAACACTCCATCTGAAATATCAATGGCTGAAGAAGCTATGCCCAATAATCTTTCGGCAACACCAAAGCGTATTTTTGGTCTCAGATACCTGTTTTTATTTGAACTACTAGACTTTCCCAACTTCAATTGATCAAGCTCTGCCATCGCTTCTCCTATATATCCGGTAATGTAAATTAAATCGCCAACGTTTGCCCCTTTCCTAGTCAAAGTTTTTCCAGGATCTATATATCCTCCTACTTGGATAGTAATGGATAAATGACCTTTAGTTGTATCTCCTCCTATCAAGGGAATTTTAAATTCGTTTGATATGTCTTTAAGGCCCTGCTTAAAATCAGAAAGCCATTTTAAATCGTACTCCTTTATTGAAATAGCCAAAGTGAACCAAGCAGGAGTTGCGCCACAAGCAGCTAGATCGCTAAGGGCAACTGATACTGATCTATAAGCGATATCTGAGGGCTCCATGGTTTCCAGAAAGTGGACACCGCTGATCGAGGTATCTACAGAAATTACACTTTCTTTTTCTCTAGGAAGGCTAATGATTGCAGCATCATCGCCAATAGGAACCTTTATGCCTTGTTCTGCTAAATATGCAGAACCCACATCAGAAAAATATTCCTTTATTAATTGATGTTCGTTGAGAGTTTCTTGCCCTTTTTGCAAAGTTAAGTTATTCAGGGATAGATTCAAATAACCCTGCAGCTCCCATGCCGCCACCAACACACATAGTTACAACTCCGTATTTGCCTTCTCTTCGTCTTAGCTCGCGAGTTATATGACCAACCTGTCTTGAGCCCGTCATTCCAAATGGATGACCAATAGCAATGGATCCACCATTAACATTTAATTTCTCTGTTGGAAGATGAAGTTTATCTCTGATGTACACAACCTGAGAAGCGAAAGCTTCATTAAGTTCCCATAAATCTATGTCTGATATCTCTAATCCTGCTGATTTTAAAAGCTTTGGAATTGCAAAAAGTGGACCTATTCCCATTTCATCAGGTTCACAGCCAACCACTGTAAAGCCCCTGAAATAAGCTAAAGGCTTAACGCCTAATTCATTTGCCTTGTCTTCACTCATCACCATAGTTACAGAAGCACCATCAGATAGTTGAGATGAGTTTCCTGCTGTAACCGAACCACCTTCTGGATCAAAAACAGGATTTAAGCTAGCTAACCCCTCAAGAGTAGTGTCAGGACGGTTACAACTATCTTTATCTACAATGGTATCCACTTCCTTTTCAGCACCGGTCTCTTTATTCTTGAGCAACATTTTTGTCGCCATTGGAATTATTTCATCATCAAAAAGGCCTTGATCTTGTGCTTGAGCACACCTTTCTTGGCTTGATAACGAATATTCATCTTGAGCTTCTCTGGAAACTCCGTACCTTTTTGCAACCGTTTCTGCGGTTATCCCCATAGCGTGATAAATCCCTGGTACTTCTTCCGCAATCTTCTCATTAACATACATATGCATGTTCGTATTTCCTTGGACAGTACTTATTGATTCAACCCCGCCTGCTATTAAACAATCAGCAAAACCACTCTGGATTTGAGTTGCTGCCATAGAAATGGTTTGTAATCCTGAAGAACAATATCTGTTGACTGTAACTCCAGCTGTTTCTATAGGTAACTTTGATAAAACTGCTACATTTCTGGCTATGTTGTGGCCCTGGGGTCCTTCTGGATTTCCACAACCTAAATAAACATCTTCTACTAAAGATGGGTCAACTTCTGGGTTCCTTTCCATAAGCACGTCTAATATATGGGCTGTCATGTTGTCCGCCCTAGTCTGGTTAAAACCACCCCTGAAAGACTTTGCTAGACCAGTTCTAACGCTATCTACTATCACTGCATCAGCCATAATTTATCCTTAAAAGTTTGATTCTTAATATAGGGCGATTGATGTTAGGTTAGACTAAAGAAATTGGCAAGAAAATAAGATAGCTTCTTAACCATTATTTCTTTAAAGAATCTTTAAACCATTCTGGAACGATATCAATCTCATATTTTCTGGCTAATCTAGCCACTAAAGGGATGGTAATAGGAGAGAAAGGTAGAATAGTAAGAACCCCAAAACCAAGCTCTTTTAGAAGAACGTCTAACTGTTGTTTAGCCTTCTGCAGCTCTTCCTCAGTAGCATCTCCTTGAGTAAAAGAATAATAGGTTTTCAGCATTTCCCT
>JAKUUM010000017.1 GCA_022447065.1 SAR86 cluster bacterium
TTTTAAATAAATAGGATCTTCAAGGACCCCTATTATTAAGATTTTCCCGTTTTTTACAGTTAAAATAAATCAATGGATCCACAACTACAGGTAGCTTTAATTCTATTTGTACTTCTAGGTTTTTTGATCTGGGGTAGGTGGAGATATGATGGTGTAACCTTGTTGGCCTTGGCTTTGATGGTCTTACTGGGACTAGTCCCTGCTAAGGAAGCTTTTTTAGGCTTTGGACATCCTGCTGTCATAACTGTTGCTCTAGTGCTTTTAATCAGTAAAGCTATAGAGAGATCTGGATTTATTAACATGATAGGAGATTTGCTAAGACAAAAGATCTCTGGAGAAAAGCAGTTTCTCATTATACTCATGCTAGTGGCAGGATTGCTTTCTTCTTTTATGAATAACATTGGAGCCATGGCTTTGCTATTACCAGTAACCATAGGAATAGCACAAAAAATGGAATGGAATCCTTCCAAATTTCTGATGCCTCTAGCGTTTGCCTCTATCTTAGGGGGAATGAATACTAAAATTGGTACCCCCCCCAACATTATTATTTCTGAATTCAGAGAAGAATATACAGGTACCCCCTTTGATTTTTTTGATTTTGCTTTTGCAGGTTTACCAATAAGTTTTTTAGGTATTCTATTTATAGCTTTATTGGGCTGGCGTTTTGTTAAGTTAAGAAAGGAAGGAAGTCAACAAAGACCTTTAGTTGATATACAAGATTATTTAGTGGAGATGACCGTTGAAGAGGATAGTGAGTTAATAGGCAAGCGGATACATGAGTTTACTAGAAAACTGGGTTCGGTTAACGTTTTGATGGGGGTTGTTTCGGAGAAAGGAACCATAAGAAAGCCACATCATCAAGAAACCTTTGAAGCATTACAAATTCTAGTACTAAAGATATCTCCAGATGACGTAGCAGGAGTGCAAACTGAATTTGGATTATCCTTAGACCCTGATCTAGAAGATCAAAAGCGGCAAGGAGAATTGGAAGAAATTGAAACCATGATAACTCCAAGGTCTAGACTTATTGGTCGTAAGTTCTCTTACTTTAAGCGTGTGGCCGGTGGCGCTCTTTCTTTGTTGGGCTTATGGAGACAAGGATCAAATCTAAGGAGAAGGCTAGCTAGAGAAATATTTAAGGCTGGTGATGTATTGCTCGTATCAAACAGAGATACCGATGAAAGAGCGGCAGAGAAATTGGAACTACTAGGTTTGATGCCTCTTTGGCAGAGAGAACTAGACGTAATAAGAGATACTTCTAGAGTCGTGCAAGCTTTACTTATTTTTGGAACCGCTCTCGTTGCCGTAATTTTTTTTGGAGTCAATATTATTGTAGCTTTCTTGCTTTGTGTTTTGGCTTATGCTGCAAATAGACTTTTAAGAGGTGATGGAATATACAGACACATTGAGTGGCCTGTCGTTGTTATGCTTGGAGCTATGATTCCGATTGGTGGGGCTTTGACCTCTTCTGGATTAACTGTTACAGCAGCTGAGTTTTTAACGACTTACTTTTCGGGTGTGAATGTAGTTTGGCCATTAGTGACAATTCTTGTAGTTACCATGTTTATCTCAGACTTAATAAACAACGCTGCTACTGCCGTAATAATGGCACCTCTTTCGATTCAAGTTGCGGACCAAATAAATCAGCCTTTTGAACCTTTTTTAATGGCCGTTGCAGTAGGTGCCAGCTGTGCTTTTCTTTCGCCTATAGGTCATCAGTGCAATACATTGGTAATGGGACCTGGTAACTACAGATTCGGTGATTATTGGAGACTGGGACTGCCTTTAGAGATTCTGATTGTCCTTATCTCTATCCCAGTGATTATGTACACTTGGTTTTAATAATATTTATTATTTTTTACTCATACCAATAGTTATTTAATCTCTGGTAGTTTTTCAACATAGAGTGAACGACTTGGAAAAGCAAAGTCTGAACCGTTAGACTTTACTGTTTCTATTATGTTAAAGATAAGCTTTTCTTTAATATCAGCATACTCTTTGAAAGCTACTGGGTCTATATGCCAAATGATTCTAAGATCAATAGAACTTGAGCCTAGTTCAGAAACTTTAACAAAATTATCTTTAGTTATATCTGTGGGTAAATTCTTATCATCTGTTATATAAGTTTCTATGTCAGAACTAATAGCTTTAAGCTGGTCTATTGTCGTGCTATATGTAAGATTAATGGTCCAGTCTAGCCTCCTAACTTCCATCATTGCGTGGTTTATAACTTGAGCATCAGATAAGTCCGCGTTAGGCACAAAAACAGGCGAAGAATCGAAAAGCTTTAACGTCGTTGACCTTAAACCTATATGGTCGACTATTCCATGAAGTGAGTCTCCAATTCTAATTCTGTCCCCTTTTTGAAATCGGTTTTCACTTAGTATAAAAATACCTGCAAATATATTCTTAAATACGTCTTGAGCTCCCAAGGCAAGGGCAATTCCAAAAAGCCCCAATCCAGCAACAATAGGTCCTATTTGTATGCCCCATATATCTAGGATCATTGCTGCAGCAGTAATCCATATTAGGACTTCAATTGCCTTTCTCATCCAACCCAACATAGCTGGAGTCATCCATTTATCATCTAACAAAGAGAGCAAAGGACCAATTAGGTTTGCTAATGCACTGAAGATAGTGACAATGACTATCATCTTAACGAGAGTCGTTGCGACAAAATCTAGGGTCCCATCAAGAGGTAAATAGAAGGCTATCAAATAGAAGCCAAGTGCTATAGGGACAAGACCTAATGGGTTTCTTAGAGACTCTATAATTTTATCGTCTAACCTACTATCAGTCTTGGTTGCTTTATTGCTTAACCAATCTATGACCTTAGTTGTTAAGAGAGACCTTACTAATAAGCTCACAACAATTATTGCAAGGCATATGATTATTTCACCAATTCCAAATCCTCTAATGCCCTCGTTCCAGGTTTCTCTTAAAATTTCAATAAAATTATCCATTTTCAATCCTCTTCTTCAATTTCTTTAATTCTTTGAGCTTTCGCCATCTTAACAACATTATCTTTGATTAGAATTGTTTCAAACCTGTATTCACCTATTTTAAGTCCAACATTGCTTTCAGGAATTGATTGGGCTGTTTCTAGGATTAATCCACTGAGAGTTTTAGGACCATCAGTTGGTAAATCCCAATCAATCCTTTTATTGATATCTCTTATCATCATACTTCCTTCGAGCATATATGAACCATCTGCTTGCGGCATAATATCCATTTTGTCTGCTCTTTCGGAGGTAATTTCACCAACAATAATTTCTAAAATGTCTCGAAGGGTAATAAGGCCCTCAATATCACCATATTCATCAACTATTAGGCCAACGCGTTTGTTTTCCAACTGGAAATTTGCTAACTGTTTATTTAAAGGGGTACTTTCTGGGATAAACAGAGGATTTTCTATAAAAGTTTTTAATGAAGTTTTACTAGGTTGATCTAATCCTAAGAAATCAGCTTTTTTATTAGAACTAATAAAGCCAACAATATTGTCTATAGTCCCTTTATAGATCGGTATGTAAGTAAATCTAATGTTATTTAAATTATGAATTATGTTTTCTATGTCAGTTTTTATATTGATTCCAACAATTTCATTTTTGGGTATCATGACATCATTCACAGATAAATAATCCATATCAAAAATACCCAACAACATTTCAAGTTGCGATTTAGGCATTCCTGATGATTGCAAGATCGTTCTTAATTCTTCTTGGCTAAACTCTTCTTCAATTTGTTTTTTAGGATTTACGCCTATAAGTTTTGTTAGTGAATTTGATATTGCACTTATGAGATAAACAGCTGGTTCAAGAATTTTTAAAAGTGGTTTGAGTAAAAAGGAAGCTGGGAAAGCAATGCTTTCAGGTTTAATCGCAGCAATGGTCTTAGGAGTGACTTCTGCAAAAATAAGGATAATTAGTGTCAAAAGAAGAGTTACATAAAAAATACTTGCTTCTCCCCATATCCTTATTGCTATGATTGTAGCTAAGGTGGCGGCAAGTATATTTACAAAATTATTCCCGATTAAGATTACTCCTAAAAGTTTATCTGTTCTCTTTAGTAATTTTGTAACTCTTTTAGCTCCCTGGTGTTTATTTTTAACAAGGTGCTTTAGTCTGTACCGATTTATTGCCATCATGCTTGTTTCAGAGCTCGAAAAAAAGGCAGACAAAAGCACCAACACCCCAACTAGAGAAAAAAGAATCCAGATTGGAATTTCGTTCAATGGAATTAAGCTATAAACGCTTTAAGAGTGAAAATATGGTTTAAAAAATTTATTAATTTATATTCTTTTTTCATTATATCTTAAGGGTTTATATCTGAAAAATAGATAGAAAAGAAATTTTTAGTTGAAAGGTAGTTAATATCCCTTAGAATGAGCGCCTTTTTAAGTACAAAGGCATATTTTTAAGCAATGTTAAAGATCCGTTTAGCTAGAGCAGGGGCAAAGAAAAAGCCCTTTTTTCATATCACTGTCGCTGATTCAAGGATGCCAAGAGACGGAAGATTCATTGAAAGAATTGGTTATTTCAATCCTATCTCTAGGGGCAAGGAGGTCCGCTTAGAAGTTAATCAAGTAAGAATTGATTATTGGATATCTAAAGGAGCACAAGTTAGCGAAAGAGTATTAACTCTTATTAAAGAAAATAATGAAACTCCTGAAAAAAGGATCAAAAGGGAAGAAAAAAAAGGAAAAAGAAGACTTCAAAGAATCGCTAAGAGAGCTGAGATGAAATCTGAGGAAGTTCCAGTAGAAGAAGCAAAATCAGCAGAAGCCAAAGCTGAAGAAGCACCGGCGGAAGAAGAAACACCGACGGAAGAAGAAAAAAAAGCCTCAACTGATTCTGAAAAGAAACCTGAAAATTAACTTTTTAAATTATGATCAATCGGTCTAAAGACCGAAAAATTCCTTTAGGTATTTTTGGTAAGCCTTTTGGAATAAAAGGATATATTTTTTTAAGGTATTATGGGGATAGTCCAGAAAATATAAAAGAATTTACAGATTTATTTGTGAAGGAAAGAATTTATATTGAAGTGGAAGAGGTATTTATTAGAAAAGGAAAGCTAACTATAAAACTGAAAGGAGTTGATGACAGAAATGAGGCTGAGAAATTTAGAAATGAAGAGCTATTTGTATTTGAAGATCAGTTACCAGTCTTGCCTGAAGGTGAATATTATTGGTTTCAACTAGAGAAGCTTCAAGTTATAAACGAGCAAAATGAAATTCTTGGAGCCATAGATCACCTAATGGCTACCGGAGCCAATGATGTTATGGTTACTAAACCCTCTCAATACAGTATTGACGATAAAGAAAGACTTATTCCTTTCCTAAAAACGGAAATTGTTATCAAAGTAGACCTAAGAGATAGTTTGGTTTATGTAAAATGGTCAAAAGACTACTAAATTTCTATGCGCTTCGATGTAATAAGTTTATTTCCTGATCTTATAAAGAATGCCTTTGCTTATGGAGTAACTGGAAGAGCTATAAAGAAAAAGAAGATTACTGTTGATGCTCTAAATCCAAGAGATTTCTCCACCGACATTAATGGAAGGGTTGATGACCGTCCTTATGGTGGAGGTCCAGGCATGATAATACAAGCGGAGCCCATGATAACTGCGATAAAAGAGGCAAAAAAGAATTCTGAAAATCCACACACTATCCTTATGTCACCCCAAGGCAAAATATTTTGTCAAGACAAAGCTAAGGAGTTGTCTAAAGTAGAGCACTTAGTGATAGTTTGCGGCAGATATGAAGGAATTGATCAGAGAATTATTGATTCGGAGATAGATGAAGAATGTTCCGTAGGAGAATATATCCTTAGTGGAGGCGAAATACCTGCATTAGTAATAATGGATTCAGTTAGTAGAATCATCGAGGGGGTTCTTGGTGATCCTGATTCAGTACTAAATGATACATTTAGTGATGGGCTTCTTAAGCATCCTCAATACACAAGACCAGAATCCAGTAAATACGGAAAAGTTCCAAAAGTCTTGCTAAGTGGGGATCATGAATTAATTAGAAAATGGCAACTTAAACAATCCCTAATAAAAACCAAAGAAAATAGACCAGATCTTTTAAAAGATAGGGCTCTTAATGTAGAGGAAGAAGGTCTTTTAGAAGAAATTATGAGTGAAGAAAAAAGTTAATCTGATAGAATGCGCCCCAATTAATCCCCATAAGGCACAAAGACCAGTGAGTAATAATAAATACATTGAACTAGTTGAAGCAGGTCAGTTAAGAGATGATATTCCTGAGTTCTCCCAGGGAGACACCGTAGTTGTTCAAGTTAGAGTGGTGGAAGGTTCAAGAGAAAGGCTTCAGCCTTTTGAAGGCATAGTGATAGGTATTAAGAACAGGGGACTTAGTTCTGCTTTTACCGTTAGAAAGATTTCTAATGGTGTGGGAGTTGAAAGGACATTCCAGACTCACAGTCCTTTAATAGGAAGTATTAAAGTAAAGCGTAAAGGAGATGTAAGACAGGCAAAGCTTTACCACTTAAGAAAGTTAACAGGGAGAGCAGCACGTATTAAAGAGAAACTAAATTAGTTAACTCTTTGCGCTGTTAAACTCTATGATCAGCGGCAATATTAAATCAGTTAAACTGATAGACAGTTTCATTGATAGCATCTGGCTTGAGAAAGGTCTGAGTCAAAATACTCTCAATGCATATAGACAGGACTTATCAAATTTCAACAACTGGTTAAATCCT
This sequence comes from SAR86 cluster bacterium, assembly GCA_022447065.1. Classification (GTDB taxonomy): domain Bacteria; phylum Pseudomonadota; class Gammaproteobacteria; order Magnimaribacterales; family Magnimaribacteraceae; genus AEGEAN-183. The sequence continues at coordinate 6,717 of JAKUUM010000017.1, forward strand.
ATCAGTTTAGAAAAAGCCGATAAAATTAAACTGCTCGATTATCTAGCTTACAGATTAAAGAAAGGTTACAGCAGCCGATCTACAGCTCGTTCACTTTCAAGTTTAAGAGCTTTTTACTCTTATCTTCTTTCAAAATCATTAGTTAATGAAAACCCAACTGTAAAAATTTCTAGCCCTAAATTAGGCCACAGTCTTCCTAAAGTACTTTCTGAAGAAGATGTTGAAAAATTGATAAATGCTCCTGACACTAAAGAGCCATTAGGAATAAGAGATAGGGCTATGTTAGAACTTCTGTATGCTTGTGGACTTAGAATTTCAGAACTAATTAGCTTGGATGTTTTAAATTTAAACTTTAGACAGGGAGTGGTTAGAGTGATGGGTAAAGGTGGGAAAGAAAGATTAGTCCCTGTAGGCGAACAAGCGCTTGATTGGGTCTCAGATTATCTTGCCTATAGTAGGGATGAGTTAGCTAGGAACAATAAAAATTGCTCTTTTCTTTTTTTAAGTAACAGAGGCACAGGGATGACTCGACAAACTTTTTGGTATCGAATTAAGCATTACGCTAAAAAATCTGGTGTAGATGAAAGCCTTTCTCCTCATACTCTTAGACATGCTTTTGCCACTCATTTAATAAATCATGGCGCCGATTTGAGGACAGTACAACTATTATTGGGGCATACTAGCCTATCAACAACCCAGATTTATACTGAAGTTGCTAGACATAGAATGAAAGAATTGCATAGAGAACATCATCCTAGAGGATAACCATGAAGTTTAGTCATCTCTCAATTAACTTTGTCTTGGCTTCTTGCTTATTTTTTGGAAGCACCGAATGTTTTAGTGAGAAAAAAGAGCATGAATCAGATATTCCTTTCGTAAAGAATATGTTAGAAACAAAGTTACCTGAATCCATAGAAATTATTTCTGTTGTCGAAACTGATATCGAGGGTTATTTTGAAGTCAATTTCAAAGACATTGAACCTCTTTATGTCTCAAAAGACGGTAAATATCTTATTTCTGGAGATATTTTTGAAATTACAGCTGGAGGTCTAATTAACAGATCAGAATCCAGAAGAAATTACCTGAGAAAAACTTCTATAAGTCAGCTTAATAAAACTGAATTTATTATCTTTCAACCAAAAAAAGTGGAGCATTCAATATTTGTTTTTACAGATGTAGATTGTGGGTATTGCAGACAGTTTCATAGACAAATTGATGCTTATTTAGATTTAGGCATCCAAGTTAATTATCTGGCCTTTCCTAGAGCTGGCGTAGATTCTGAATCTTTTAAAAAAATTGCTTCAGCTTGGTGTTCATCTGAACCCAATAAGGCCATAACTGAGCTTAAATTAGGATATGAAATAGAAGAGAACGTTTGTTTAGATAACCCAGTAGAAAAACATTTTAATCTGGGTAACGATTTAGGAGTCTCTGGAACACCGTCAATAATTACTTCTGAAGGTAAACTCATACCAGGATATGTACCGCCTGAAGATCTTATTGAGTTATTAAATAGCTAAATTTCAGAATCAGAATTTATGGATATAGATTTTCCTAGAATTAATAAATTACTACCACATGAAATTCAAAATCTTAAGGTTGAGTCAACAAAGGATGTTGTGGTTGGCTTTGGAGGATATGGAGAGGGGTATGTAAGATTCTATTTGATAGAAAATGGACATAGAATCAGACAGGCTGTAAGAAACATAAAGAAATTTATTACCCCCAAAGAAAAAATCCACGCCATTGGATAAGCAATCATGAAATCTTTAAGAGTTGGCCTTTGCGGGGTTGGAAATGTTGGAAGAGCTGTATTAAAAACCTTGATTTCATCTTCTAAATTGATTGAAGTACAAGGTGGAGTGCATTTTGATATAGAACTGGTGGGAGCTAGGAGGGGAAAGAAAGCTGTACCGTTTAATGGAATAAATGTTACTAAAGACTTAAAAGAAGTAGCGACTAACCCAAATGTAGATGTTTTGGTGGAGGTTATTGGTGGGGTTGATTTTGCTCATGAACTAGTAATTACTGCCATTAAAGAAGGGAAGCATATAGTAACTGCCAACAAAGCTCTCATAGCTAATCATGGTAATGAGTTATTTAAGCTAGCAAAAGAAAATAAAGTAGAAATAGGTTTTGAAGCTTCCGTGGCCGGAGGCACTCCAGTTATAAAGGCACTTAGAGAAGGATTAGTAGCAAACAGAGTTAAATGGTTTGCGGGCATTCTTAATGGAACCAGTAATTATGTTCTTACTGAAATGGAGTCTAACCAAAGTTCTTTTGAGGTAGCTTTGGGGAAAGCCCAAGCATTAGGTTTGGCTGAATCAGATCCTACTATGGATATAAATGGAACAGACGCAGCTCAGAAAGCAAGCATACTTGCAGCATTGGCATTTCATGTACCTTTTGATTTTTCTTTGGTTAGTTTTGAAGGCATTGAGGAAGTAGAACTTGAAGATCTGAAGTATGCGAGAGAGCTTGGTTACTCTATAAAACATATAGCTCGTGGAGAGTTAGAGAATAATATTGCCTGTGTAAGCGCTTACCCTACTTTGGTTAACAACGAGAGTTTGCTCTCTCAAGTAGATAAAGAGATGAATGCCTTAGAGATCTTTTCTGAAGGGGTGGGCTCTACAGTTTATTATGGACCGGGTGCAGGACCAGAACCCACAGCTTCGGCCGTTATAGCAGATTTAGTGGATATAGCCAAAGGTGGTTGGGAATTAGACATAAATAGTGATTCTTCAAATAAATTACAAGTTTCAGGTGCCCAAAAGGCTGCACGTTATTACCGTCTACAAGTTAAAGACGAACCGGGAGTGATAGCAAAGATATCTTCTGTTTTTGGAGAAAAGGATATAAGTATTGATGCGCTCATTCAGCATGAAGCTAGATCAAAGGAAGATATTGATTCTGTACCTGTTGTCATAATATCAGGCGAAATTACAGACAATGAAGCTGTGAAACTTAAGAACATTTTAGAGGACTTACCAGAGGTTTTTCCTGGAGTTAAGAAGTTTAGAATTCATTCCAGTCGAAGCTAATGCATTATAGAAGTACAAGGAACTCTTCTCTTAGCATACCCTTCAGTGAGGTGCTGCTGGGTAGTTTGGCTTCTGATGGAGGTCTTTACATGCCTGAAAAGACCCCCCATTTTGACCTTGAACGGATAAATACCTTTGAAACCTTGACTTATCAACAACTAACCACTGAGTTACTTTTTCCTTTTGTATCTGAAGAGCTAAGAATTGAGGACTTTGAAAACATAGTTAACAGTTCTTATCAGGTATTCGAGAACGAAGAAGTTGTTCGCCTAATCAAATTGAAAGAACAGAGATGGATTTTAGAGTTATTTCATGGACCCACTTTGGCTTTCAAGGATATTGCCATGCAGTTACTGGGAACGTTGCTTGAACATTTTGCTCAGAAAGAAAGTAAAAAAATAGCTGTCTTAGGAGCCACTTCTGGTGACACAGGTTCAGCTGCCATTGCAGCTTTTTCTCGACATAAAAATGTAGAAGTATTTATTTTGTTTCCTTATCAACGAGTTACGGATGTACAGAGATTACAAATGACCACTTCACAAGCTTCAAATGTACACCCTCTTTCAGTTCAAACTGATTTTGATGGCTGCCAAGCACTGGTTAAGGAATTGTTTTTGGATATAAACATTTCTTCTAACCCCACTAGATTTATAGCTGTAAATTCTATTAATTGGACTAGGTGTATGGCTCAGTCAGTTTATTACTTTTGGACTTATTTGCGGTTAAAAGAACAACTGAAAGGGTTAACTTTTTCTGTTCCATCTGGAAATTTTGGCCATGCCTACGCTGGTTGGTTAGCTAAAGAAATGGGTTTACCTATCAAAAAAATAATAGTCGCGACCAATAGCAATGATGTACTACACAGGTTATTTTCTAATAACTCTTACAAAAAGGGTGAAGTAAGTCAGACTCTGGCACCGAGTATGGACATTTCAGTAGCCAGCAATTTTGAAAGATTATTATTTGAAATCTACAAAAACAATTCCCAGTTATTAAACCAAACGATGTCTACTTTTCCTCAAAAAGAGATCGCATTTCCAGAAAATGGCTGGAATAAAGTTCATAATTTCTTCTCCAGTTTTTCCACTAATGACGAAGAGATCTTAAAGGAAATAAAAGCCACTTATAAGAACCACAATTACATTTTAGATCCACATACTGCCACAGGAATAAGGGCAACAAGAAAACTGTCCACACCTGGGCAATCGGTGATAACTATGGCAACAGCTCATCCCGCTAAATTTATGGATACCATTAGACAGGCGTTATCAGAAGAGGTCGTTTCAATACCCGATCAACTAGCTTCGATAATAGACAAAGAAGAAGATTTTGTAGTGTTACCAGATAATATAGATAAAGTGAGAGAATATATCCTTTCTTCAGTTGGTTAAAAGTATGGCAGAAGTAACTTCGATTAATGAAGACTTAAAAGATCAAATTAAAAGAATTGATGTTCTAAGGGGGTACCTTTGACTCTGAAGAAAAACATTCCCGATTAGACGAGTTAACTGAAAAACTAAATGACCCCAAACTTTGGGAAGACCCCAAAGTTGCACGAGATCTCAACAAAGAACGGGTTCATCTTGAAAAGGAATTAACTTCATTTTCCAACTTAGAACAAGCTATCAAAGATACAAAAGAATTGTCTGAACTTGTCATTGAAGAAAAAGATGAGGAAACGCTAAAAGAATTGACTGAGGAGATTAAAAATAATGAGAAAAAGTTACACCAATTAGAATTTCAAAGAATGTTTTCCAACCCCATGGATCCTAACAACGCTTTTCTCGATATTCAGTCTGGCTCAGGAGGAACGGAAGCACAAGACTGGGCTGAAATGATTATGAGAATGTATCTAAAATGGGGAGAATCCAAAGGGTTCAACGTCGAGATAATAGAAGTTTCTCCAGGAGAAGTAGCTGGAATCAAAAGTTCTGCTATCAGATTTGAAGGTGATTATGCTTTTGGCTGGCTTAGAACTGAAACTGGAGTTCATAGGTTGGTAAGGAAATCTCCTTTTGACTCCGGAAGTAGAAGGCACACTTCTTTTGCTTCAGTTTTTGTTTCACCGGAGATTGATGAGACGATTGAGATAGATATAAATCCTTCTGATTTGAGAATTGATACTTATAGAGCCAGCGGAGCTGGTGGACAGCATGTCAATAAGACAGATTCAGCCATTAGGATCACTCATGAACCTACAGGTGTGGTGGTGCAATGCCAATCACAAAGATCTCAACACCAAAATAGAGATAAGGCCATGCAACAGCTCAGAGCTAAACTGTATGAAATTGAGGTGCAAAAACTAGATGCTGAAAGGCAGTCCTTAGAAGAGTCTAAGTTAGATATAGGTTGGGGAAGCCAAATAAGATCATATGTTTTAGATTCATCTAGAATAAAGGATTTGAGGACTGGACATGAGACTTCCAATTGCTCTGCAGTTCTGGATGGAGAGCTAGATAGTTTCATCGAGGCGAGCCTTAAAGCCAATATTTAGTTAAAGTAACGTTTGATGACAGAAGAAACCTCACAAAATGAACTTTTAGCCATCCGAAGGGCTAAACTCGATGATTTAAGGTCTAAAGGAAACGCTTTTCCTAATAATTTTAAACGTAATGCTTTAGCTGAAGAACTTCACTCTTCATACGATTCCTTAGAAGCTGATGAACTAGAGAAAGAGAAAGTTTATGTTTCAGTGGCTGGCAGAGTAATGTTGCAACGCATAATGGGTAAGGCCAGCTTTATAACTATCCAAGATCTGACCGGTCGAATACAAGCTTATATTAAGTCGGATAATCTAGATGAAGAAGCCTACAACGATTTTAAAAAATGGGATCTTGGGGATGTGGTTGGCGTAAAGGGAAAATTATTTAAAACAAAAACCAACGAGTTAACCGTTGAAGCTGAATCAATTTTTCTTCTTACTAAATCTCTACGACCACTGCCCGAGAAGCATGCAGGTCTGGTTGATACTGAACAAAGATATAGAAAAAGGTATTTAGACCTTCTGACAAATGAAGATAGCCTTAAGGTTTTTAAAACTAGGAGCAAGCTTATCAGCGAAATTCGTAAGATTTTTAATGAAGAAGGCTATTTAGAAGTTGAAACCCCTATGATGCATCCCATTCAGGGAGGTGCAACCGCTCGACCTTTTGTAACTCATCATAATGCTTTAAATATGGATTTATACCTTCGTGTAGCCCCAGAACTGTACTTAAAAAGATTGGTGATAGGTGGCTTGGAGAGGGTTTTTGAAATCAATAGAAACTTTAGGAATGAAGGTTTATCAACAAAACATAATCCTGAGTTCACAATGCTTGAATACTACACCGCTTATGCTGATTACAAAGACCAGATGGATTTTATACAAACACTTCTTAAAGATTTGGCTAAAAGGGTTTTAGATAAATCAGTTATAGAGATCGAAGGCAAGAAATTTGATTTGAGTAAGCCTTTCAAGAGATTAACACTATTAGAATCTATTGCGAAATACTTAGGAGTAGATAAAAGTAAGCTTGAGGATAGAAAAGAGTTAGAAATAATAGCTAAAAAACTGAATGTTGAGAAAATAAAGGATGCTTCTAACGGTAAATTGCAATTAGAAATATTTGAAAAAGGCGTGCAAGATAAACTTGATCAACCAACCTTTATTGAAGCATATCCTAAAGATGTATCTCCATTATCCAGAACTCAAGAAGAAGACCCCGACTACGTAGAACGGTTTGAACTGTTTATAGGTGGCAGTGAAATTGCAAATGGTTTTTCAGAGCTTAATGATCCCGATGAACAGTCAGAAAGATTTAGGCAACAGGTTGAACAGAGGGCTTCTGGAGATCAAGAGGCAATGGAATTTGATGAAGATTATGTTGAAGCTTTGGAATATGGCTTACCACCTTGTGCCGGTGTTGGTGTTGGTATAGATCGACTGGTAATGCTTTTTACCGGTGTATCTTCAATAAAAGATGTTCTTTTGTTTCCTCAATTGAAGCCTAAAGGAAAGGATTGATCTAAATCTACTCAAGCAGATCTTGCACTGCTTCCTTCTCAGACAATAATTCCTCTGTGGTTATTTTTATTTTAGATTTAGCAAAATCGTTCAATTCTATATTTTGAACAATTTCAACTGAACCTGTACCAGAGGACCTTAGAGGAAATCCAAAAAATAAACCTTCAGGGATATCGTAACTTCCATCGCTCGGAACAGCTGCACTAAACCAGTTTCCTTCTTCGGTTGGATTGTCTATAGACTTTACTGTATCTATGACAGCATTTGCAGCCGAGGCAGCTGAAGAAGCCCCTCTAGCATCTATTACAGCTTTTCCTCTATGTTGTACAAGCGGTAAATATACGTTTTCTACCCAATCAATATCATTGATAACCTCAACAGCACTTATCCCATTAATACGAGCATTGTAAGGATCGGGGTACATGGTTGGGCTATGATTACCCCATACAGTCATGTTTGTAACTGAGGAAATATCAACTTCTGCTTTTGCAGCTAACTGAGCTTTGGCCCTATTGGCATCAAGTGCAGTCATGGAACACCAATTTTGTGAAGGATTATTAGATTTTGTCTTACCTATTAAGGCATTTGTATTGGCAGGATTCCCTACGACTAATATATTGGCATCGTTTTTAGCCAGTTTACCGATAGCCTCTCCTTGACCGGTAAATATTCCTCCATTAATTCTTAGTAGATCACTTCTTTCTTCAATTTTTTTACCTTCGACCACTATACCTCTCGGTATGCTTCCAACAAGCAAAACCCATTCAGCATCTGTAACTCCTTCTCTTATATCAGCTGTAGCCATTAAGGAACCCGTTTGTTTAAAGCCGCAATCAATTAGTTCCATAATAGTTCCTTCTAGTTTTTCAACTACTTGAGGAATTTCAATCAAACGAAGATTTACCTTTGTATTCTCCCCAAAAGTTTCTCCGCTGATTAGTCTAGGTAGTAAGGAATAAGCTATCTGTCCGGCTCCTCCTGTGACAGCAACATTAATCTCTTTCATTTATTTCTCCACTTATTCGGGTTGAAAAATATTCTTGGAATTCTCAAATTTTACAGTTCCCTTAGTGTTGAGCATCTCTTTTTGCATCATTTTATTAAGAAGATTCTCTTCTTTATTTGTATTAGCTACAAATCTCTTACCATTTTCTAAACGACCAATGATAATAGCCTTTTCCGGACCTTCTCTTGAATTAACCACAGTATAAGTTTCTATGGTAGCTTTTCCATTAGCCTCTTCAATAAATTGAACATGTTCCTTGCTATTTATTTCATCTTGTAACATAGAAGAGTCAACAACTTGATTCCATTCTCCAAGAAAAGGAGAGGATGAGAACACACCAGCTCCATGTTTTGTTAAAAACCAACCATTCGCCGTCACCATGCCAAACTGACCTTGATTTGCTCTAAGTTTAACCATCATAGCTGCCATAGAATTAACTACGTAAGCACTACCCGGGCCACCAAAGTAAGGCAATCCACCAGTAACGGTAAGATCTCTATCATCATTATCAGGTATCCCAATTTCTTTTTTAGCCACTTGAACAGCACTCGGGAAGCACGAATATAAATCAAAAAAGGAAATTTCATCTTGGGAGCAATTAGCAAGATCAAAGATGGCTTCCGAGCATTTCCTTATTGCTGGAGAAGCATGTAAGTCAACCCTTTCAGTAACATTCCAAATATCGTTCAAACAACCTCCTCCATGCATAAAAATCCATTTGGATTCTGGTATACCCAACTCCCTTGCTTTTTTTGCTGAAGTTATCACTAAAGCAGCTGACTGGTTGACTCTCATGATTGCATTCATGTATTTCGTGTAAGGAAATCCAACCATTCTATTTTCTGGAGAGACTTGAACGATTTCTTCTGATGATCTATGGATCTTGAACCAAGCATATTCATTCTTGGAAGCTATTTCAGAAAAGCGACTAAACATCTGACCTATGTCTTCCATATGCTCTTTTGGGCTTTTGCCTTCATTAGCTCTTATGCTATTGGCAAAGAGAGGATAGACTGCTGAGGGGTCAAAGAGGCCATGTTTTTGCTCGGACTCACTACCTAAATCTCTCGAGCTACCTATTGTTTCAGGTTCGCCTCCTGGATCATCTCCCCATGAAACTTCTTTTCCTATCTTAACCCTAGAAACAAAAGTATCCAACGCCTCTCCTCCCGATAAAAGAGCACAGTTAATTTGACCATCCTTTATTCTGTTACAAATTTCGTTAAGCACTAACTGAGGAGAATTGCCTCCCGTTGTTGTGTAAATTTCATAAGGAACAGACACTCCAAGAGAATTGCTTAGACTCCTTGGCATATTAGAATAACCCCAAAGAGCTGTGGTGGCTGAGTCTCGGTTAGGAGTATCTCCTACGAAACGTATGACTGAAATGGCATCTAAATGTTCCTTTAAAGATGTTTTCGCTTCACAGTCTTTGATGGCCTCCTTGCATGAAACTGTAAGAATATCTAAATAATTTAATCCTTCAGGTCCTTTTTTATCTAAGTACTGAGAACAACCAACCAGGACTGGGGTGTTGTCGTTAACTTGTGAATGCAAAGATGTCATTACTAATTAAATTTTTGAAAGCGCAGAAAGTCTAACGACAGTGATGTTTTGTAGCAATAGGGAAGCCACAAAGAATTTTTTCGAGTAACATAACTCTTCATCATGAAGTATGACTTCGACAAGATAATAGACAGAATTGAAACTAGAAGCACCAAGTGGCTCAAGTTTGATGATCCAAATATTTTACCCATGTGGGTTGCGGATATGGATTTTCAATGTCCTCCAGAAGTTATAGAGGCCATTAAAAAGAGAGCAGATCAAGGCATCTTTGGCTATACCGAAAGACCCATTGAATTAACCTCTTTATTGCAACAAAGATTAGTTGAACGGTCGGGATGGGAGATAGATCCTGAATGGGTGACTTGGATGCCAGGCGTGGTGGTTGGATTGAATGTTGCTTGCCGGGCCGTTCTTCGTCCCGGAGACATGGTAATGATGCCTTCCCCAATTTATCGTCCTTTTGTTTTTGCTCCGGATAATATGAATAGAGGGATGATTAAAACTGATTTAAAGAACGTCGAAGGGAGACTGGAGTTAGATTATGATTCGATTGATCAGCTTCTAAGCGAAGAGATCAAAATGTTCTTTTTTTGCAATCCTCACAATCCTGGAGGGACCATGTATAAAGAAGAAGAAATTACAAGATTAGTTGAAACCTGTGAGGAAAACCAAGTAGTAATATGCGCGGATGAAATTCATTCGGACTTAACTTTTCTTAAAAACAGAAAGCATGTCCATTTGGCGCAAACCAGCAAGACAGCTGCAAACAATTCAATTACTTTATTGTCTCCCACTAAAACTTTTAACCTGCAAGGGTTACCTTGCGGAGCAGCCATTATTCCCAACCCAGAGTTGAGGAATGAATTTCGAAGGAGTTTAAGAGGAATAGGTGCTCACATTGGAGTTTTTGCTTTTACCGCAGCGGTAGCAGCTTATAGCAAAGGAGAACCTTGGTATAAAGCTCTTATGCAGTACTTAAATGAGAATAGGACTCTGCTTAGGGAAGAGATATCAAAGCTGGATGGTCTGTCCTTGCAAGGTCCTGAGGCTACCTACCTGGCGTGGATTGACTGTTCTGAATCAGGACTGGACGCGCCATCAGATTTCTTTATTAATGCTGGAGTTGGGGTTCATAGAGGGGAGTGGTTTGGAGACAGCAACTTCGTCAGATTAAACTTTGGATGTCCCCGCTCAAGACTGGAAGAAGCCTTAAATAGGATAAAAAAAGCTTTTTCACAAAGAAACTAGGTTCCTGTAGTATGAGCGCCTCAAAATATAGTAGGAGAAATTATGGCTATAACTTTTAAAGATCAGGTGGCTATTGTCACTGGAGCGGGTGGAGGATTAGGTAGGTGTCATGCTCTAGATCTAGCAAAAAGGGGAGCTAAGGTGGTGGTCAATGATTTAGGAGGAAACGTTGACGGGTCTTCAGAAGGCTCACTCTCTTCTGCAGAAACTGTAGTCGAGGAAATTAAAGCTGGTGGTGGCGAAGCGATGGCTAATGGGGCTAGTGTCACTGATAAAAGTCAGGTTGAAGCCATGGTTAAAAAAGTCATGGAAGCTTATGGCAGAATTGATATTTTGGTCAATAACGCTGGCATTTTAAGAGATAAAAGCTTTACTAAAATAGAAGATGAGGATTTTAGAGTGGTATTGGAAGTCCACCTAATGGGGACAGTCAACTGCACTAAGGCTGTTTGGGAGATAATGCGTGAACAGAACTATGGACGAATAGTTGTTACTTCATCTTCAAGCGGCTTGTATGGAAATTTTGGACAAACCAATTACGGCTCGGCAAAGATGGGTCTAGTGGGATTAATGAACACCCTGAAGCTAGAAGGCGCAAAATACAATATCAAGTGTAACGCACTAGCGCCTTTTGCAGGAACGAGAATGACAGAAGAATTACCTGGCATGGGGGATATACTGGATAAAATAAAACCTGATTTTGTTACACCAGCCCTAATCTATCTTGTGTCAGAAGAAGCCCCTACTGGGGTGATTATGGCGGCTGGAGCTGGGGTTTTTGCAAGAGTTATGATCCATGAAACGATAGGGATTAACCTTGGAACGGGCCAAGACATGACCGCAGAAAATATAGCTTCCAATTGGGATCAGATCTCAGATATGAAAAATGCAAAACCATGTTTTCAAGGCGGAGAGCAAGCCATGAAAATCTTCGAATTGATTCAAAAAGATACAGGTTAGTGTCCAAAAGGAAATTAGATTCTTGCCATAAGGTCATGGACTTTCGGGACCTCGCTGAGAAGCGACTCCCGGCACCGATGTTTCATTACATTGATGGTGCTGCCGAAGATGAGTGGACTTACCGTCAAAACACTTCGGCTTTTGAACAGTTTGAATTAGTACCAAGATTTCTGGTGGATGTGGACAAAATAGATACTTCCACCACGGTTCTGGGTCAAAAGATAGACTGGCCCTTTATATGTTCTCCTACTGGTTACCACAGACTGTTTCATCCTGATGGAGAAAGTGGTGCTGCGAGGGCAGCTGCCAGAACAGGCACGATTTTTTGCTTATCCACCATTTCTACCACCCTTATTGAAGATGTGGCTAAGGCTTCTGAAGGACCAAAGGTTTTTCAAATCTATGTTTTAAAGGATAGGAGTCTTTCTCAAGAGTACATTCAAAGGTGTAAGGATGCCAATTACGATGCTTTATGTTTGACGGTAGACGTTCCATGCAACGGTAGAAGAGAAAGAGATTTAGTTACGGGTATGACCGTTCCCCCCAAACTTGGTTTAAGTGGATACATGAATATTGCAAGACATATCAACTGGTCCTTAAACTACATTACTCATCCTCCCACACCATCTATGGTTAATTTGGAACACAAGGTTCCAGCAGGGTCCTCAAGCATGTCAGTTATGGATTTTATGAACAGCCAATTTGATCGCACGGTAACTTGGAAAGATGCTGCTTGGATGATTGAACAGTGGGATAAACCTTTTGCTATAAAGGGTATTCTTTCCGTTGAAGATGCCAAAATGGCTGTTGAAGTAGGGGCTTCTGCAGTGATGATTTCCAATCATGGAGGCCGACAAATGGATGGATGTCCAGCGCCTATCGAAGTCCTTGGTGACATTGTTGATGCTGTAGGAGATAAGATAGAAGTTATTTTAGACGGAGGTATTCGCAGAGGAACTCATATCTTAAAAGCACTTTCAATAGGTGCAAAAGCCTGTATGGGTGGAAGGGCCTATCTTTATGGTTTAGCCGCGGCCGGAGAAGAAGGTGCTTATCGCTCTTTGAGCCTACTAAAAGATGAGGTTCAAAATAATATGACCTTATTGGGCTGCACAAATGTTAATCAGATTACACCTGATCGTTTAAGAAGTGTTTAAGGCTAAGCTTTTAGATAGTTATACAGATCTTTAAAATAAAAACTATAATCTAACGTTATAGGTTGGAATTTTAACTATGAAAGGATTTTTACTCGTCATTGCCTATTTGTGTATTTGGACTACCCCGTTTCAAATAGCATTCTTTTTATGGGGCTTAGGAGTCGTGTTTACTTCTGAAGCCACAGTGCTTTCTCTAACTAATGCAGCCTTCTTGAGTGAATTCTTGCCTTGGTTTTACTCATGGCTGAAACCTCTAAGTTATTTTATATTTCCGGATGTTGTTGCCAGCTTTATTTGGGCTCTCCCTTTTACTATTCATGTATTTTTAAAAGGATTTTTCAGCACATGGTTAGGGCTATGGTTACTACCGATCGCTAAAAGAATGAAAGGACCATCTTATGCCTCATAGATTATTTTTATACTTTTTTTTAATTCTTCCTTTAACTTGTAACGCTGAAGTCATTAGACTAAATGCTGAATCTTACAGCCAAGAAAAAGTGCAAGAAGCTCTGATTTTAGCTAAACCGGGAGATACCATTGAATTAGCTGCTGGTGTTTATAGGTTTTCTGATGGACTTTCTTTGGACGTAGATAACGTTAAGGTCATTGGCAAGGGAATGGATAAGACTATATTGAGTTTTGCAGATCAGCTATCAGGTGCTCAAGGTTTGTTAGTTACCTCAAGCAAAGTAACCCTAAAAGATTTTGCCATAGAAGATGCCAAAGGAGATGCTCTTAAAGTCATTGGGGCAGATGGTATATATATGATCAATCTTAGAGCGGAATGGACAGGAGGACCGAAAAGCACCAACGGTGCTTATGGTTTGTACCCAGTAGAGTCTAAAGATGTATTGATTGATGGTTGTGTGGCTATTGGAGCTTCAGATGCAGGGATATACGTTGGTCAATCTGAGAACATAATTATCCGTAACAGTAGAGCCCATTACAATGTTGCCGGTATCGAGATAGAGAACTCCTACTACGCAGACGTCTATGACAACATAGCTTCTCACAACACCGGTGGTATTCTGGTTTTTGATCTACCTAATCTACCCCAGCAAGGTGGTCATCATGTTCGAGTTTTTCGCAACAAAGTCGTTGATAACGATACCGACAACTTTGCCCCTGAAGGTAATATTGTTGGAGAAGTACCGAGAGGGACTGGGATAATCATACAGGCGAATTCAGACGTAGAAGTTTTTGATAATGATATATCAGGAAATGGAACGGTAAATCTTTCCATAGTGACTTATGGATCTGAGACAGAAGATGAAAATTACTATCCTCACCCTAAATCCATACAAGTACATGGGAATCGTTTTGGTTCTGGAGGATTTAATCCCGACCTTGATAAACAAGTAGCAGCTATTTTGTTTGAAGTCTCTAAAGGTAATATGCCTGATATTTTTTGGGATGGTGTCTTGCCTTTATCGGAAATGATTTTTGGTCAGCCAAAGGAAGAAAAACTAGTTCTTTCTGATAATGGAGAAGCCACATTCCTAGCCATTAAGCCAATCAAATTTATGCTTTCACTTTCTAACCCAATTACTCGAGATCAGAGTCCTTATCTAGGTGAAATAAGAGCTCTTTCTCCAGTAATCATTGACCTACCCGAAGGGATCTAACTTTAGTTTTTGATAACAGTGCCTTATTTAATTTCCTCTCTGGTAATTTTTTTAAGTTTGCCACTTTGGTCAGTGAACGACGCCTATATTACTGGATCAGAATATCCAGAGACGCTTTCAGAATTTAATTTTTTTATTGATCAGGTTGAACAGGTACCTGCTGAGAATGTCCACCCCTACGAACTCATATCTACTTTGTTCAGTGATTATTCTTATAAAAAACGATTTATTTATGTTCCTGAAGGAACAAAAGCCAAATTTCAAAAAAACTGGGTTTTTGATTTTCCAGTAGGCTCTGCCTTGATAAAAACTTTTTATTACCCCACAGACGAACGTAATTTAGAGCTGGGCTCTAATCTTTTGGAAACGAGAGTTTTATTGCATAAAGAATCGGGTTGGGAAGCCGTTTCATATGCCTGGAACGAAGACCAAACCGAGGCGTTTATCAAAGTCGCTGGCAAAACCATTAATACCTCATGGGTCAACAAAGGAGGCATATCTACCTTTGTGCGTTATCGGGTTCCCAATAAAAATCAGTGTAAGGAGTGCCATTCCACCAACGATACAATATCTCCTATTGGTCTAAAAGCACGTAATCTAGACAAAGACTTAGAGTATAAAAAAGGCGTAAAAAATCAATTGGCTTATTTATTAGAAGAGGGTGTTATCGGTCCTTATCCTAATAATTATGAAACAGCTGTAGATTGGGAAGATGAAGCGCATCCTTTAGAAGATAGAGCAAGAGCCTACCTGGCAATTAATTGCGGTCACTGTCATATCCCATCAGGAGTAGCTAATTCAACAGGATTGTATTTAGACTTTAATGAAACCAGACCTGTCCATCTAGGGATTAACAAGAGTCCAGTGGCTACCGGAAGAGGAAGTGGAAACCTTAAATACTCCATAGTTCCTGGCCATGCTGAAGAATCAATTCTTCTTTTTAGGATGATTTCTACCGACCCTGGAGTTATGATGCCCGAACAAGGTAGGTCCTTAGTGCACTGGGAGGCCGTTAATTTGATAAGAGAATGGATAAACTCCATGGATAAAGAGTTATGAGTGAAAAAGAAGATCTCTTAAATAACTTGAAGATAGATCGTTCTCAGGAAGGAGAATCGGAGCCCTTTCCTACCAAAATTGTCTCCATCATCGCTGCATTCGTTTTAGTCCTCTTAATAGGTGGTTGGTTCTTTTTTCATGAAGAAGATATTCAAGAAGTAACTACTTTCACGGTTAAATCAGTCAATACCTCAGGCTCTTCTGCAAGCAGCATCCTAGACGCTTCTGGCTACGTTGTCGCTAGAAGAAAAGCAACCGTCTCCTCTAAGACCACTGGAAAAGTTTTAGAGGTCTTTATTGAAGAGGGCATGTACGTAGAGGAAGGTCAATTGCTCGCTCAACTTGATGACCGTACGTATAAAGCTGATCTGGAATACGCTGAGTCGCAGCTGAAGCAAGCCCGAATCGCTTTCAATAGTACCAGCGCTTTAATCGAAGGAAAATTTGCTAGCCCAAATGAGTTGAAAACCCGGGAGGCCGTAATGGAGGGAGCTCAGGCTTTAGTTAATCTCAGTAAACAAAGGCTTGATGATATGAAAATTTTAGCTCCTTTTAGTGGTGTCGTGGTTTACAAAGCAGCCCAACCTGGAGAAATGATTTCCCCCATTTCAGCAGGAGGTGGCTTTACCGCAACTGGTATCTGCACCATAGTCGATATGGATTCTCTTGAAATCGAAGTGGATGTGAATGAATCTTTTATCAACAGAGTTGAATCTGGTCAACCCGTAGTGGCTACTTTAAATGCCTATCCCAAATGGGATATTCCTTCAGAAGTCATTGCCATCATCCCCACCGCAGATAGGAATAAAGCCACAGTAAGGGTTAGGATTGGTTTCTTAGAAAAAGACGAAAGGGTTCTGCCTGATATGGGTATACGAGTCTCTTTCTTACAAAAAATGGCGGAAACCACAACAGAAAAAAAGGAAGGAGTGGTGGTGCCTAATGCAGCAGTTTTAAGTCAAGGTGACAACAGTTACGTTATGTTAATTAGGAATGGAAGAATAGAAGTTAAACTAGTTGAAGTAGCTGAAGAGACTCCAAATTATTCTAGAATAATAAAAGGTATCAGAGCTGGGGACCAAGTAGTTGCTTCTTATGATCAAGAGCTAGAAAGTAATCAAAAAGTTTCAATAAATTAAAGGAGAAAAGAATGTCAGATTCTTTAGTAAGCGTGAATGCAGTCAATAAGATCTATCAGAGAGGCGGAGAAAAACTAGTCGTACTGGATGATCTTAATTTGGAAGTTCCAAAAGGTGATTTTCTAGCTCTTATGGGACCTTCAGGATCAGGCAAGACTACGCTCCTCAATTTAATTGGTGGTCTTGATACACCAACTTCAGGGAGTGTTGAAGTGGACAATGCAAGACTAGATACATTAAATTCAAGGGCCTTAAGTAGGTGGAGGGCAAGTCACGTTGGTTTTATTTTCCAGTTTTATAATTTATTGCCAGTTTTAACTGCTTTCAGGAATGTTGAGTTACCGTTGTTGTTAACAAAGCTTTCCAGTTCACAAAGAAAGGAACATGTGGAGACGGCGCTCAACATCGTCAGCCTAGTAGATAGAGCGAGTCACAAACCCAATGAACTTTCTGGTGGCCAACAACAAAGGGTTGCCATTGCCAGAGCCTTGGTTTCGGATCCAGATATATTGATATGCGATGAGCCAACAGGAGATTTGGATAGAGAGACATCAACAGAAATATTAAACCTGTTACAAGTTCTTAACCGAGACCATGGCAAGACCATTCTGATGGTGACTCATGATCCAATGGCAGCAGAATTTGCAAAAAGAATCTTGCATTTAGACAAAGGAAAACTTTCTAACTAACCATGTATTGGGTTTTAATCAAAGCAGGTCTTCTTAGGAAGAAGATTAGAACTGTCTTGACCGTTCTGTCGATTGCAACGGCTTTCCTCTTATTCGGGATGTTGCATTCAATGTCAGCTGTTTTTACAGGTCAAATGAAAGGCATGAGTGCAGATATTATTATGGTGATGCCTAGGTACAACATATTTGGTACCCAGCCCTATACAACATTCGAATACGTAAAATCCCTTGAAGGTGTTGAAAAGGCAAGTCACATGACCATACTTACTAGCGACATGCTTGGCAGCATGTTTGATGGAGTTGTTTTTGCAGTAGACGAGAATTACTTTGATGTGTATAAGAGATTTCAAGTCACTGATGAGCACCGAGAAGCGATGCGACTTAGACCAGATGGTGTACTCGTAGGAAGACTTTTAGCAGAGCAAAAGGCTTTCAAGATAGGCGATAAAGTAAGAATCAAATCCCACTCCATGAATGAGGATGGTTCTTACAATTGGGAATTTGAAGTAGTCGGTTTTTATACCGTTCAAGTCTATACCGGTGATGAAATAGGCATTATTGCTAATTACAAATACGTTGATGACAGTCGTGTCAGTATGAAGGGAACTACCAGCTACATTATTGCTAAGGTTTTATCACCAGAGCTCGCTGATGGTATTTCAACCAAGATTGATGAAAACTTTAAAAATTCTGATAGAGCCACCAGAACCGGTCCTGAAAATCAGATGGCCATGGAGATGATAGGGCAATTTGGAGATATTGAATTAGTGATAAACCTTATTTTATCAGCCGTCTTTTTTACCATTCTTTTAGTGACTGGAAACACAATGAGTCAAGCCGTTCGAGAGCGAACAGCTGATTTGGCGGTATTAAAGAGTATTGGTTATGGAGACATTCAGCTTTTTATTATGGTAATGCTGGAATCTTTCATTATTATATTCACTGGTTTGATTCTAGGACTGGGGTTGACCCTTTTAGCTATTCCCTTAATTGTAGCAGCGAGTCAGGGTATGGCTGAGGACGGAATCTTTTTGAGCACTTCGTCTATTTTATTAGCTTTTACCATTGGTGTTTTTGTTTCTTTGGTCTCTTCTTTCATGCCTGCTCGAAAGGCTCTTAAGCTTAAAGTAGTGGATGCTTTAGCCAAAGGATAAAAATGAAATATTGGATGTTAATTTCAGCTGCCCTCAAAAGAAAGCAGACTAGAACCGTTCTGACCATTTGCTCCATTACAGTTGCCTTCGTTTTATTTGGAACTTTGAGATCTATTGCAGTTGCTTTTACTGAAGATGTTGATTTTTCTGGAGATGATCGCCTTGTCGTGATGTCAAAACTTTCCTTTATCGAACCCCTTCCTATGGCTTATCACCAAAGAATACAGTCAGTAGAAGGTGTGGATCTTGTGGCGCACCGAGAATGGTTTGGCGGCACTTACATAGACGTTAACAACTTCTTTCCCAAATGGCCTGTGAACGCAGAAGTTTGGTTCGATGTGTATCCAGAATTCATTATCTCTGAGCAAGAAAAGCGAGATTTTGTCAATACCAGAACCGGCATGGTTGCAGGAAAAGCCATAGCTGAAAAATACAACTGGAAGGTCGGAGACAAGATTCCCATCATGGGCGATATTTGGGTGAAAGAAGACGGTTCCATCTTATGGGAATTTGATTTAGTAGGAATATTTTCTCAAGAAGAAGGTTCGGGGGTATACGGCGGAGACCAACAAGCTTTTATCAATCACAGTTATTTTGAAGAATCAAGGATGTGGGGAAAGGGAACGGTCGGGAATTACGTCGTAAAGGTTAAGAATAAAGAAGACAACGAGCGAATAGCTAAAGAAATCGACAAAATGTTTGCTAATTCAAGCGATGAAACCAAGACTTCCACTGAAGCTGCTTTTAGCAAAATGTTTGCTGAGCAAGTTGGAGACATTGGCTTAATCATGAATTCAATATTGGCTGCAGTCTTTTTCACCATGCTTCTGGTTACTGGTAACACCATGAGTCAGGCAGTTAGAGAAAGGACTCCAGAGTTGGCTGTTTTTAAAACCATAGGTTATTCAGATAGTAAAATCTTGTGTTTGGTTTTAGTTGAAGCCATGTTTATGTGTTTCTTGGGTATGGCAATAGGCATCGCCATAAGCTTTATTGTATTTTTATTTTTAGAAGACGATTTGGCTGCATTTATTGAGGGTATTTCTTTTCAACCATCAGTAATATTATGGGCTTTTGCTACAGCTTTGGTCATGGCTTTGATTGCGGGTTTACCTCCGGCATTAGGAGCTATGAGGTTAAAAGTTGTAGATGCTTTAAGGAAGGATTAAGAAATGAAACAGATATTAGCTATCACTGCCATGAACATCAGAACGATACTACAAAGGTCTGGAGCTTCCATTGTCATCATTGTAGGCATAGCTGGATCAGTCGCTGTAATGGTATCTCTATTAGCCATGGCTGAAGGGTTAAACAAAACTATTTCCAGCACTGGTCAGGATGATAGAGCTTTAATCTTTAGGGAAGGTTCTAATTCTGAGTTGAGCAGCGGTATTGCCATGACCGATCTAGCTATTATTGAAAATACACAAGGAATAAAGAAATCTGAAGATGGGCCAATGATAGCAGCTGAGATTTTTACCATCATAGATGTAAAGAAGAAAGGTGCTGTGGACACTTCTAATTTACCATTGCGGGGAGTCCAAGAGATGAGTTTTAAGATTCGACCTGAACTTAAGATTATCGAAGGGGTAAACTTTTTCCCAGGTAGGGGTGAGGTCATAGTCGGCAAGGGCGCAGCCAGTGAATTCGAAGGGCTCGAAATAGGGAAGCCAATCAAAATCAGAGATTCTGAATGGACAGTTGTAGGAATTTTCTCAACTGGAGGAGACGTTCACGAATCTGAAGTATGGGCAGATCTTGCTGTGATCCAAGGTGCCTTCAGAAGAGGTGCCTCTGCTTCGATTGCGATTGTCCAAATGGAAAAAAATGCTTCTATTACGGATTTTGCCGCCACATTAGAATTGGATCCCCGATTGAATCTAAAGGTTCAGGGAGAGGCTGATTTTTACTTGGAACAATCTTCCGGAGCTTCGGCTGTTATTCAGGTCTTTGGTTACACCGTCGCTATTATCATGGCTATCGGAGCAGTTTTTGCTGCTCTCAACACCATGTACAGTGCTGTTTCAACTCGTTTGGTTGAAATTGGTACACTGAGGGCAGTAGGATTTCATGGTAGCTCCGTATTATTTGCCTTGATGATTGAGTCTATGTTTTTAGCTCTACTGGGTGGATTGTTAGGAGCGGGTCTATCTTATTTGATTTTTAATGGTTATACGGTTTCAACTCTGGCTTCGGTATCTTTTACCCAAACAGCTTTTGATTTCGCCGTTACCGGTAAAATCATTGGGCAAGGTCTGATTCTGGCTTTAATAGTTGGATTCCTCGGAGGGCTGTTGCCTGCCAGAAGGGCTGCTACACAGGAAATAACTGAAGCTTTAAGGGCTATTTAATTCTATTTCGCTCAATAACAGACCGTTATTGTCTGCGTATACGTATTGGCCTGGTTTAAAAGTCAGACCACCAAAAGATATTGCAATTCCCAATTTTCCGAGGCCTCGTTTGTTGCTTTTTACGGGATAAGTTCCTAAGGCTTGTACTCCTATATCAAGAGTTCTAATGATATCAACATCCCTGATATAGCCATTAATCACAATACCAGACCAATTGTTCTTCTCTCCCGCTTCAGCTATCAAGTCTCCCAGTAAAGCCACTGTATTCACGCCTCCAGCATCCACAATAAGTACTTTGCCATTTCCCTCGGTATTCAATTGTTCTTTGATTAAGGAGTTATCATCTGGGCATTGAAGGGTTTCAATAGACCCCCAAAAAGATAGTTTTCCTCCGTAATTAGTCAGTATGGGTTGAAGCGCCAGCGCCTCAGGAAATTCATCTGAGAGGTCGGGGGTGGATTTCACTCAAGCAGCAGTACTTTGTTCACCCCGAATCAGTGATCCGGGAAGTAGGCCCGTGGCTTTGTCATTTTTGTAAGTAATCACACCACTTTTAATGGTAGCTGCATAGCCCGAACATTTTTGGATGATTCTTCTTCCTCCAGTAGGAAGGTCATGCACCATCTCAGGTTTGTAGACCTTTAAATCATCGTAGTTGATGATGTTGATGTCTGCCAAGTAACCTTCTTTTAATTCCCCACGGTCAAATAGACCGAAGGTTCTAGCTGTCTCTCTGGTTTGTTTATTAACTATATATTCAATAGGAATTTTTTCTCCTCGATCGCGATCCCTGGTCCAATGCGTTACATTCCAAGTTGGCATACTAGCGTCGCAAATTAATCCGCAGTGTGCTCCTCCATCACTTAAGCCCGCTACTGAACTATTGAATTCAATGATCGTTTTATAAAAATCTAGAGTGTGGTTAGGGTAAGGTGCAAAACAAGCATAGATAAATGTCTTTCCATCATTTTTTAACATTTCTTCATAAGCAACTTCTAATTCAGATTTACCTGTGG
The DNA here is from genome assembly GCA_022447065.1 of SAR86 cluster bacterium. Classification (GTDB taxonomy): domain Bacteria; phylum Pseudomonadota; class Gammaproteobacteria; order Magnimaribacterales; family Magnimaribacteraceae; genus AEGEAN-183. The sequence goes on from JAKUUM010000017.1 coordinate 28,734, forward strand.
ATTTTGCGATTCCAGCAATACTGTCTTCTATTTTTGGTTCATAGTTAGGTATCTCGTCCATCGGGAACTGGGTTTCAAAAGAAGATATGAGTCTTTTAGCTAATTTAAGGTTTCGACCTTCACCAAAACTAGAATCTTCACTAAGAATCTGTTTTTTAAATTCAGGATCTTTCATTCTTTGCACTTTCTCTTCCAAAGGAAGATCTGCTATTTCTCTAAAACTTGGATGAGCAACAAAGGGATGAATAGAAGATTCTAAACTAAAAAGTAAGCCCGTTGGTCGGCCGGCAAATTGAGGTCTAATATTTACACCCTTACTGAAGTTTTCCTCACAATACTTCCAGGTTTTAAAAGGATCTCCGCTGGTTTGAGCGTACGTTAAGGTTCTACCCGTGGTTTCAACAAATTCTTTAACCCAATCCAGTTCAATGTCTTGATCCATCCAATCTGAGACCAATTCCAACGTCCCTTCGCCTGCAGCTGCTATTGCTTGTGAAAGGGCTCTCATTTCTGCTTGTCCCGCTTCTGTACCTGGAACATATTTTCCTTGTACATCCGTGTGAAGGTAGGTTCTGGAAGAACTAAATCCGAGTGCACCGGCTTCAATGGCTTCTTTGATTAGTTTTGCCATTTCTTTAATTTCTTCATCAGAAGCATCATCTTTGCCTTGGCATCGGTCGTAACCCATCACGTAAGACCTTATGGGACCGTGTCCAACCATGGCCCCAACATCAACCACAAATTCTTTCTTATCAATAGCATCAAGATATTCTGGGAAAGATTCCCAGTCAAAATCTATACCTTCATGTAAAGCCGTACCGGGTATGTCTTCCACACCTTCCATTAATTGGATTAAGTAATCTTCTGATCCCGGTTTAACCGGAGCAAACCCAACCCCACAATTACCCATCACGACAGTAGTTACGCCATGCCAACTAGAAGGAGTTAGATAAGGATCCCAGCACACTTGACCGTCGTAATGAGTGTGAATGTCTACCCAACCAGGAGTAATTACTTTGTCTTTGGCATCAATTTCTTTTTGTCCGGTATCGTTTACCTCACCGACTGCAGTTATTTTATTGCCATCTATTGCTATGTCTCCAATAAAAGGTTTCTCACCTGTTCCATCAACAATCTTTCCATTTCTGATAACAAAATCATGCATACCAACTCTCCTTCCTTTAAGAATACCAGAATAATAGCTTTTTTTGGAATTAGAGAAAACCTTCTTTCTTGACAACAACAAAACATAAAGAGAAGGTATCTCGGATGAGTAACACTCGCGAATTTAAAATCGAAGTTTTAGAAGAGGATATTGAAGATCTGAAACGGCGTATAGTCTCAACGAGATGGCCTGAAAAAGAAACCGTGGAAGATTGGACCCAAGGTGTTCCTGACGCATATATGAGAGAGCTTAGTGAGTATTGGTTAAATGAATACGACTGGCGGGCACGGGAGGCATATCACAACCGACTCCCCCAATTTCTGTCTACCTTTCAAGGCTTGGATATTCACTTTATCCACTGTATTAGTCCTCATAGGCAGGCCAAGCCTTTATTAATAACCCACGGTTGGCCAGGCTCTGTCGTTGAATTTCATAAAGTGATAGAGCCACTGGTAGATCCGGTTGCCTATGGAGGCAGTGAAGATGATTCATTCAACGTTGTGTGCCCCTCACTTCCTGGGTATGGATTTTCAGGCAAGCCCAGACAAACGGGTTTTGGAGTTGAAAAAATTGCTGACATTTGGGATGAACTGATGACCGAGCTTGGTTACAGTGAGTATTTTGCACAAGGCGGCGATTGGGGATCCGCAGTGACAACGACAATTGCAATGCAAGACAAAGGCAGTTGCAAAGGAATACATGTGAATATGCCCTCGGCACCTCCCACAAAAGAGGCTAGAGAAAACCCTACTAAAAGGGATAAACTCGCGTTTGAAGGAGGAAATTATTACCAACAATGGGGTGCAGGCTATTCAAAGCAACAAAGCACCCGACCTCAAACTTTGGGGTATGGACTTGTTGATTCCCCGATAGGTCAAGCAAGTTGGATCGTTGAAAAATTTTATGAATGGACCGATTGCAATGGTCATCCAGAGAACGTCCTCAGTAAGGAGGAACTTTTGGATAATGTAATGTTTTACTGGCTAACTGGGAGCGGAGCTTCGTCTGCACGTTTATATTGGGAAAGTTTCGGAAAAGCGTTTGGACCAAAAGTTAATAAGGTAGAAATACCTACAGGTTGCAGTATTTTCCCTAAAGAAATTGTTCCTACTCCTCGAAGTTGGGCAGAAAATGTTTACAACAATATCGTGTATTGGAACGAATTAGACAAAGGTGGCCACTTTGCAGCTTTTGAACAACCTGACTTGTTCGTCGATGAACTCAGGAATTGTTTTAGGCTAATGAGATAACTGCGTAAACTAAATCTCTTAGAGAAGGATCCATTCTTGACAACATCTTCTCCTTCAAGTTTCATATGAGGAATTATTACAGGGAAGAATAAATCATGGGTTCACTAAATATCGTTTCTCCAGAATCCGTAGGATTGGACAGTAAAATATTGGCTAACGTCAGAAATTATCTTGATGAACAATATGTTGCTCCAGGCAAATATGCAGGTACTTTAACTTTGATTGCCAGAAGAGGCGAAATAGCTTATTTAGATGCACTTGGTTTGATGGACAGAGAGAACAAAAAAGAGATGAGAGAAGATGCTATTTTCAGCATCTATTCAATGTCTAAACCCATTACCAGCATCGCGTTAATGCAACTTTATGAAAAGAGTCTATTTCGCCTAGATGACCCAATTCATTGGCACATACCTTCTTGGAGGAATTTACGAGTCTATCAGTCAGGAATTTATCCTAATTTCTTAACTTCAAGACCCAAGAGACATATGACTATTAGGGATCTACTATCACACATGTCAGGACTAACATACGATTTTATGCTGAGAACCAATGTTGATGCCGCCTATCGAAAGACGAAGTTACAGGCTACTGGAGATTTACAAGCCATGATAGATACATTGGCAGAATTGCCTTTAGAGTTTTCCCCAGGCGATCAATGGAACTATTCAGTTTCCACGGACGTTTGTGGTTACTTAGTAGAGTACTTTTCAGGAATGAAATTAGACAAATATTTTCAAAAATATATTTTTGATCCATTAGGCATGGAAGACACAGGGTTTTCTTGTGCTAAGGAGAAAGTTGAACGACTGGCATCGCTCTATGAACATCACCCTAAAAAAGGACCGGTATTAGTTGATACAGGTGGATCCAAAACAGCAAGAGTAAAAAAAAGAAAGATGCTCTCTGGTGGGGGAGGTTTGCTTTCCTCTATGGCAGATTATTATCGTTTTTGTTCAATGTTATTGAATCAAGGAGAACTTGAAGGTAACAGAATCATCGGTAGAAAGACTTTAGCCATGATGGCTTCAAATCATTTGCCTGAAGGAAAAGATTTAACAGAAATGAGTCAATCAGCTTTTAGTGAAACAACTTATCAGGGAGTTGGTTTTGGTTTAGGTTTTTCGGTGATACTGGATCCAGTGAAAACTCAATCATTAACCGACGTTGGAGAATACGGATGGGGTGGGGCAGCCTCAACTGTATTTTGGGTGAATCCCAAAGAGGAAATGGTAGTCATATTTTTAACCCAATTGTTGCCGTCTTCTACTTACCAAGTTCGTAGAGAACTTAGATCTCTGGTTTATTCATCGTTGATGCCTGAGTAAATAAACATACTTTGTTGAATTAAAAACATTTAAGAGCTTTTTATACCCTAATTATGGGTATCCTATCGATATCCTAGTTAACAGTATGTCTAGCTAACTCCTGTATCACTCTCGTACTTATTCCCTTCTCACTCAAGTTAGTAATAAATGTTCTCCTACCACTATGACTACTTGCATGTTGGATATTGGCGAGTTTGTATAAGTTAAGGAAAAGATTATATTTTGTCTGGTGAACAATTATCAATTAGAAGGATTTGCATTTCTTCTAATTTAGATAAAGCTTTTTGATATTCTACTACCGCAGGATCAACTGCTTCAGATTTAAAGCCTAGGAAATTCGTTCCGAGTAATGGATTATTTGTTGTCAAGCCTATACTTGTAGAAGCGGTGCCTCTGTCAGCTTGCTCTTTAAGTTTATCGGCTAAATCAGTTATGATTCCTTGCACTCTAATTACCTGCTCAGTCAATTCAACACAATTTAAAGTGTTTGGATCAAAATCAAAATGAACTAAACCACCTGTTGGTTCTTTATAATTCCAAACTGGCGTAGCGCAACTAGAAAGAACAGATAATAAAGTCATTGCACATATGACTTTTAGTGAGCTTAATAAAAATTTCATTGTTTTCTCCTTAAAATGACAAACTGTCATTTATTTCTCTCTAATTGAGACCAATTTAACAAACTTTTCAACATAATAATACTATTTAAAAGTTACTTTAATGCAACTTTTTATTCTTCAGTCGAAACGTGAACTGCCTTCAAT
>JAKUUM010000018.1 GCA_022447065.1 SAR86 cluster bacterium
ATATGTAAGAAATTCAAGAACTTGAGTGAAAGTATTAACTTTTTAGTTTAGGTATTTCTCTAATTCAGTATAACCACCGATGTATTGATCGTTTTGCGTAATTTGGGGAAAAGTTCGCGCTATTGGAAACTTAATTAATAAATCCTCTCTAGAAAAATCAACGTCCAGCATGTATTTTTTATATTCAAGCCCCTTTATTTGGCATAGTTTTTCAGCCTTCTCACAAAATATACAGTTAGGTTTGGACCAAATTTCTATCATTACTAAATCTTTTTATTTGTTACAATCATTGTAAAAGGGATTTCTTATGATACTTGATGCTTTTAAATTTACTAATAATTTATTGCTAAGAAACGCATCTAAATTCCTGATAGTTGTCTTTCCTGTGTTTGTACTTCAGTTTTTGGTGTATTTATCTTTCGCTTCTGTACCCGGAAATGAATTTGGGACAACTTCTTCTTCAGCTTCTTTTGGTGAGCAGTTATTAACTAATTTACTCAGTGTATATGCCTTGCCTTTGGTCATCTTGTTAATCGATGACATCCATAAAGAAAAGAGCCGATCTATTTCAAATTATTTTATTCATGCCCTCTTTTTCTTTTTTAGAATTCTCATCATTAGCTTTATAACTGGATTTGCTGTTTTTTTTGGTCTAATTCTTTTAATACTTCCAGGCATGTATGTTTCAGCTAGATTATTATTTGCCCCTTTTTCGGCTGTATTAACAAACACTGGAATTTTAGATTCTGTTAAAAAGTCCTTTGAGATAACTGAAGAGAGAGGCTGGCAAATTTTAGGATATATATTGGCTATAGTCCTACCCCTTATGTGCGTTATGATATTTATCCTTGTTGTTCCTGGTGTATTTCTTATTCCTCAAAGCATGCATGCTTACATGGCTATTGTGTTTTCTTTATCTTTTCTTTTCTACGTGTACTTTTCAATTTATAGCTATCGATTATTCATAAATCTCAGTAATAATTAAGATGGAGTTATCTAAATCTAGCAGTGGACATTATTTTTATTCACTAGGTAAAGGTGAACCTTTACTTCTGTTGCACGGATTTCCAGATTGTGCTGAAAACTTCTCACATCAATTAACTTTCTTTGCAGAAAATGGCTATCAAGTAATAGCCCCCTTCCTTCCCGGTTATCATCCAGAAGACGAAGAACTCGATACCTATCAATCCTTACGTATAGCAGAAGAAATCATTAAATTTACTAAATCAGTTACTGATCAAAAAATTAGTTTATTTGGGCATGATTGGGGTGCCAGCATTGCCTATGGAATGGCAGGTTTAGAGCCTGATCTCATTAAAAAAATGATCACGGTATCTGTACCTCATGGCATTAGTGTTGGTGCAGCCTTTCTTTCAGATGGTGATCAACAAAGAAAATCTTGGTATATGTTCTTTTTTCAACTACCCATTGCTGATTTGGCTGTTCCCCTTAACAATTTTAATTTTATAGAACGCTTATGGATGGATTGGTCACCTAGCTGGCCAGACTATAAATCTTATACAGATAAAACAATTGCGGTTCTATCTAAGGACAATGTCCTTTCTAAAGCACTAGCTTACTATAGATGTACTTTTCAAGAATCATTGCAAACCGATAGAATAAATTCTTTAACAGGAGAGCTTGGTATTCAAAAAATAAAAGTACCCTCCCTTTACCTTCACGGAGCAAATGATGGATGTATCGGTGCAAATCTTTCAGAAGGTATGGAAAACTTCTTTGATCACTTGGAGATAAAAATACTACCTGATTGTGGTCACTTTCTTCACTTAGAAAAATCCGAAGAAGTGAATCAAATAATTCTAGATTTTTTATCTAGCTAGACCTACCCTTTCTGACCATTCTACAAAAAGGGCTTGTAACTGGTAATCGGTTCTTAAATTTGTACCAGAGTTAAATAGGCTCCAAAATGTATTTGTTTTTTCTAGAAGATAAAAGAATTCGTCACTATCTATCTTATCAGCCAAGTAAACACTAATGGCGTCACTATCTTCATAGGTTAAATTATTTCCTGAGAGGAACTTATGTCTTAAACAATCCATCAAAAGGTCTGACATCCATTCTACTTTCAATATCATCTCCTTTTCATTCTTTGACCAGAGTTCTGATATTTCTACAAGATTACTTCCAGTTTTAATCAGATCAGATATTTCCTTTATAAAATTTGTTCTTAAGATTTCTATTTCAGAATTTGCCAATTCAGCGGCTACTAAGGGCTTGTTTTTTGAAAGAAGAATAGCTAAATCGAGGTTAGAGTTATTACCTAACCTCTCGGTTAACCAAGTCTTTATTTCTTCTTTAGTAGGTTGATTCATGCTTATTTTAGTACACCTGCTTTTAATGGTAAGAGGGACAGACTCGCCTCTGTGATTAACCAACAGGAAGAAGCTATTGTTGGGAGGTTCTTCTAAGTTTTTTAAGATCGCATCAAAAGCTGCTCTTGTCATCATTTCAAGAGGATTAATAACAAATACTTTATTAGCACCTAAAAAAGATGATTCATATAAAGGTTCTTGCAAGCTTCTTATTTGATTTATAGATATTTGTTTCTTTTCTTTTTCAGGCTTTATTAGATAAAAATCAGGGTGATTACCTTCATCAAAAAAATGACAGGATTGGCACTGTGCACAAAATGATGCATAAGGCAGTGAGGAACAGAGCAGTCCTTTAGCTATTTCTAAGGTAAATATACTTTTTCCTATTCCTTTAGCTCCTTCAAAAATATACGCATGATGATTAGAAGATTCTTGAAGTGATTTCTTTATCGGTTCAAACCAAGGAGGAGAGGTTTTTAGTTTTTTCATCAAAATAACTGATTAATATTTTCGATTACTTTGGCTTGAACCTGTTCAAGGTTCTGTGTTCCATCTATCACTTTTATACGATCTGGATTGTCGTTGGCCAACTCCAAGTAGGCATCACGAACCCTGTTATGAAATTCAATCTCTTCTTTTTCAAACCTATCGAGCTTACCTCTTTTCTTTGTTCTTTCTAAAGCGATTTCCACAGGGAGATCAAATAATAAAGTTGAATCTGGTGTTGGAAGGTTAAGATAAGTTGCCAAGGAGTTGATCATACTTAAATCTAGTTGCCTTCCTCCTCCTTGATAGGCGATGCTTGAATCCATAAATCTATCTGATATTACCCACGTATCATTTAATAAATTAGGCAGGATAGTCTTTTCTACATGATCTTTTCTGTCAGCCAGCATCAAAAGTAATTCAACTTCACTAGATATATTTGTATTTGGATTTAACAGGATTTCTCGAAGTTCATTTCCCATAGAACTTGCTCCAGGCTCCCTAGTATTTATATAGCGAATCTTTTTTTGTTCTAAAAGATTATTAATACTTTTTATAGAAGTAGTTTTACCAGAACCTTCTATACCTTCAAGAGTAATGAATTTAGCTCTCATTTTTAATTTAATTGATATTTTTTAACAGCTTTATTATGTTCCTCAAGGGTATCAGAAAAAAAGTGAGTTCCATCTCCCTGAGATACAAAATAAAGAGAAGTTCCATCAGAAGGATTTACAGCGGCCTCTATAGAAGATTTACTTACTAATCCAATCGGACCTGGAGGCAAACCATCAATGTGGTAGGTGTTGTAAGGATGCTTTATGTTCATGTGAAGTTTTTTTATATCTCCTTCAAATTTATCTCCAAGTGCATAAATTATTGTCGGATCAGATTGTAACTTCATTTTAGATTGCAATCTTCGTACAAAAACCCCCGCTATTTCTTTTTTTTCTATTCCCTCCTTCTCAATTATAGAAGCCAAGATTAAAGCTTCATAAGAATTTTTGTATGGCAATCCAATACTCCTTAACATCCAAATTTCATTTAATATTTGTTTATGTTTTGAATGTGCTCTTTCTAGGATATTTAAATAGGAATCACCCCTTTTAAAATTGTAAGTGTCAGGATGGAACAAACCTTCTAATGATCCTAGAGTTAAATTTAAGTGAGAATAAACTATGCTTAAATCATCAATGGACCGGTCTTTTGTTATATAGGGATTATTTTTTAACACGGTAAGTATTTCATTTAGTGTTGAGCCTTCTTTTAGTCTTATTTGTCGGTAGTGTATGGATCCTTCTGAAATCTTCTTTATAAGATTTACAACGGCATCATTTTCCAATATTTGGTACTCTCCCGCTTGGATAGTATTAGATCTTTTTGTTAATTTTCCATAAAGTTTTAGAAGTGTTGGTCTTTCAATTAAATCTTGTTCGTATAAATGATCTATTACTTGATTTAAGCCGTGACCTTTATGAACTTCAAAGATCATACTTTCTGCAACTGATAGAGGCTTAAAAAGAGAGTATATGAAAATGACAATGAACAACACAGCCAAGAAAACCGCTGTCTTTGCAAGCGTAGATAAATTTATTGACACTGAGTTATTTTAACTCAGAGAAGACAAGAGTTGCGTTAGTTCCTCCAAATCCAAATGAATTAGAAATACTTTTAGAAACGGTTATTTCACTAGCATTATTAGGAGAATAATTTAAATCGCACCCCTCTCCTGGATTGGATAAATTTATTGTGGGAGGAACAACGTTATCTCTAATGGCCAGAATGCAGTAAATGGCTTCAATTGCTCCTGCTGCACCAAGAAGATGCCCAGTCATCGATTTGGTAGAACTGACAATGTAATTTGAAGTATCCTCTCCAAAAACTTTCTTTATAGCAGAAGTTTCAGTTAGGTCACCTATTTGAGTAGATGTACCGTGAGCATTTATATACTCGATATCAGAAGGATTTACCTCTGCATCATTCAAGGCGTTCTTCATAGCGGAAGTGGCTCCTTCAGCAGATTCTGGTGGAGAAGTCATATGAAAAGCATCAGCGCTCATACCAAATCCTATTATTTCAGCATAAATTTTTGCTCTTCTTGATTTAGCGTGTTCCAGCTCTTCTAACATTAAACATCCAGCACCTTCACCGATCACAAATCCATCCCTGTCTTTATCCCAAGGTCTACTTGCTGTCTGTGGTGATTCATTTCTAGTTGATAACGCCTTAGAAGCAATGAAGCCGGCAACTGATAAAGGAGTTATACCCATTTCAGCACCTCCAGTTAACATAAGATCTGCATCTCCGTAAGCTATACTTCTAAAAGAATAACCAATTGAATGGCTTGCACTTGAACAGGCACTAGCGATAGAAATATTTGGACCTTTGAACCCAAATTTTATAGAAACATATCCTGAAGCCATGTTAATTATTGATCCTGGTACAAAGAAAGGTGAAATTTTTCTTGTTCCTGATTTTGCTAAAATATTAGCGTTATATTCTATGGTCCCTAGACCGCCAATACCTGAGCCTATAGAGACACCTATTCTTTCTAAATTTATAGGATTATCTTCAATTCCAGAATCTAATATGCATTTCTTGGCAGCAACTACACCATATTGAATGAATGGATCCAACCTTCTTATTTCTTTTTTGTCGAGATACTTCTCTGCATTAAAGGAAGGTAAGCTAGCAGCAAAATTTGTCTTATAGTCAGTAACATCAAAATACTTAATTGGTTTAACTGGGTTCATTCCAGAAAGTAAATTTTCCCAAGAATCTTCTACTTCATTACCTACTGGTGACAAAAGACCCAGCCCTGTAATGACCACCCTTCTTTTGGACATGTTAGTGTTTACCTAGAAGATCTAGGAAGTATTAAGAATTGGTAGTTATATAATCTACGGCGTTTTTTATTGTTGCTATGCCTTCGGCTTCTTCATCGGGTATCTCAATCTCAAACTCCTCTTCGAAAGCCATTACCAGTTCGACTGTATCTAGAGAATCGGCGCCTAAGTCATCTATAAAAGAAGCTTCTAGTTTGGCTTCCTCTGGCGATACACCCAATTGTTCACAAACTATTTTTTGTACTCTTTCTTCAACACTCATAAAAATCCTCTCTTTAGAAAGTTTAGCCTTTGATCTCGACGCGCATGTTACCCAAGTTTTTATATTTTTGCATTATTTTTATCCAACTAATCAGCCTTCAAAGTTAATCATTTTACATATAAAGCCCGCCATTAATATGTATGGTTTGTCCAGTAATGTAAGAAGCTTCTTCAGAAATGAGAAATTCAACTAATTCTGCCACTTCTTCTGCCCTTCCAAACCTAGATAAAGGAATTTGATTGATGATTTCTTTTTTTATTTCAGCTGTTATTCCTTCAGTCATATCAGTTTCTATATACCCAGGAGCAACTGAGTTAACAGTTATAGCTCTACTGCCAACTTCTTTAGCTAATGACCTCGAGAAAGCTTCTACCCCTGATTTAGCGGCAGAATAATTAGATTGCCCTTTATTGCCAATAGAAGCTGAAACACTAGTAATATTAATTATTCTTCCCCAACGTTTTTTTAACATAAATTTAAGAATTGTCTTTGAAATTTTGAAGTTTCCATTGAGGTGAACATTCATTACTTCCATCCACTCATCATCAGTCATTCTCAGAACTATGTTGTCTCTTGTTATTCCAGCATTATTAATTAGAACGCTAATATCTGTATGTTCATTCACCAGAAGTTTGTTAAAAGTTTCTATTGATTTTTTATTATTTAAATCTAACTCTATGCCTATAACACCCTCTTTTGCTAAGGATTCAATTCCCAGCTTAGAAGTTGCAGTTCCTATTACTTCATGGTTTTTTTCTTTTAGCCTTAGAGCAATAGCCCTTCCGATCCCCCTAGAAGCTCCTGTAATTAAAACTTTCGGAGAATCTTTAGCCATTACTTAAACTTAGATAATTTTCATAGTTATCAAGATCAATTGTTCGCATATCTGGACAAATCCGCTTTATTAAACCACACAGGACTTTACTTGGACCGCATTCAATAATTGTTTTTACTTCCATTTTATTCATAGAATTTATAGTGTCTAGCCATCTTACTGGGTTGTATATTTGTTGAACCAACTTGGTTTTTATAATTTCAGTATCGTTTTCGGGAAGCGAATCAATATTATGAATAACTGGAATAGAGGGGCTTCTAAATTCAACCTTCTCTAAAGCCAAAGAAAATTTATCTGAAGCATCTTTCATCAGCATACAATGTACTGGAACACTCATAGGTAAAGGAACAACTCTTTTAGCTCCCGAAGATTTACACTGATCTATAGCTTTTATAACTCCTGTCTTAGTTCCAGAAATCACAATTTGAGTTGAAGAATTTACATTAGCTGCGCTAACTAAAAACTTAGGATCTTTACTTATTTCTAAGCAAATATCATTTATGTCTTGTTCTTTTAAGCCAATAATTACTGCGATGCCACCTTCGTTTTCGGGTACTGCTGCTTGCATTAACTTTGACCTTTCCCGAACTAACTCTAAGGCATTCTCTAGAGACAACACTCCCGAAGCAACTAATGCTGCATATTCACCCAAAGAATGTCCTGCCATACAAATGGGTTTATCAATTAGACGTGAAACTAGATTCCATAAAGCCACATCTGCAATTAACATTAAAGGTTGCGTTATTTCGGTTTTTGCAAGATCTTCTTTGGTTCCTGTAATCAACAGATCAATATAGTTAACTCCTAAAAGTTTGGATGACTCCTCAAATGTTTCTTGAAAAGTAGGACAGTTATCAAAGTAAGATGAGAGCATTCCTAAGTATTGTGAACCTTGTCCAGGAAAGACAACAGAAAATTGATTAGGCTCTATCAATAGAAATTTACTCTTCTACGGGTTCTTCGTCCTTATGGATCTCCAAGATTTTTTTACCTTTGTAAAAACCATCAGCAGTCATATGATGTCGAAGGTGTTTTTCACCTGTAACCGTATCGGTTGAAAGAGAAGCCTTACCTAGGGCGTGATGCGATCTTCGTTGACCCCTTCTAGATCTAGATACTTTACTTTTTTGAACTGCCATTTATAACTCCGGTCGCGAATTTTAAGTAAATTACTTAAATAAGTCTCTAATTTTTTTAAAAGGTTTTACTTTTTGGTTGTTTTCTTTTTCCTTGTCATTATTGTCTAATTCACAACAAATAGCTCTAGATGGAAAATTTAAATGAATTTCTTCAGCTATTAATTTTTCTATACTAAAACAATTTAAATCTTGATAATGGATTTCATAAGGACCTTTTGAGTCTAGATTTTCTTCTGTTATATCCTTAATCCCTACTTGTGATTTTATTTGTAAATTAACATCAAATAACTCTGAACATCTTTGACACTCGCTTTCTAAAGTAACTGAGATCTTGCCTTTGGCCAACAAAAGATTATTTGAAAATTTTTCTATTTTTAGATCTGTCTTTATCCCCTTTTTGATAGTGCCTAAATTGTCTAAATTATCTAAATTAGAGAATAACTTTTTAATAGAAATTGGGAAGCTTCCTTCATTAAGATTTAGGAGAGTATCTTCCATTTTAATTGATGATTTCTGTGAAGATATCTGGTTCTTTAGCTGAACAAGATAAATTAATTGCAGGAAAATTAATACTTATTGCATGAAGTAACATTCTTTTAATCCCCTTTTTTCTATAAAGATTATTTGTATCAGAATCGCCATATTTCTTATCTCCTATTACAGGATGGCCTTCATGACTTGTATGTACTCTAATTTGATGTGTTCTTCCTGTTATAAGCTTACATTCAAGTAAACTGAGAGATTTATTGCCTTTTAATCTTTTAAACCTAGTTATAGATTCTTTCCCATCTGGCCTTACTATCACCTCTCTTGCACCTGATCTTAACTGGTTTTTTTTGAGATTTAAAGTGATAAGCTTTTCCTTGTGAAGCCATTGACCTTTTACCACAGCTAAATATTTCTTCTCTACTCTACCTTCTCTTAATTCTTTATTTAAGATTCTCAAAACAGGTCTTTTAAGAGCTAGAACAATACACCCAGAAGTATCTCTATCCAATCTGTGGACTAATTGAGCATTTTTAAATTTACTATCTAACTGTCTTACAGCTTCGATTAAACCTAATTTAAGACCGCTTCCTCCATGACTAGCTAAACCTTCAGGTTTATTTAAAATCAGGATAGAATTTTCGTTGTAGATGATACTCTCTTCTAATAATCCGATTAATGATTTTCCTGCTTCAACAGAAGCTTTTTCTCTAATCATGTAAGGAGGAATCCTTATAACATCATCTTTTTTTAATCTTTTATCTGGTTTGCTTCTCAAACTGTTAACTCTTACTTCTCCTTTTCTTATTATTGAGTAAACTTTTGAACGCGGTAAACCTTTTAATTGTGAAATAAGACAATTATCTAATCTGCTATTAATGTATTCCTCATCTACAATATAGTTTCTTACGCTTGTATATTTTCCTTTAAAATCTTTACTCATGCTTTATAAAGAGATGTCTATGTGTTATTTTAAATAAGAAGTTGCTAAAAAATAGTTAAAAGAAAAATTTTTACTAATATATTACAACTAGACATTAAATTAAATTATTATAAAAAATATTAAGGAAAGCTGACAATTTAAGTAAGTTTCCTGAGAGAAAAAAGAATTTTAGTCACGTGGGTGTGACGCAAGAAGTAAGAGTAATTCACCCACAACACATTTAAACCTCTCTGATTGCTTTAACAGGCTTTCCTTACACACATAAGGAATAACATGAAAAGAATGTTAATTAATGCTACTCAACCTGAGGAGTTGAGAGTAGCTCTGATCGATGGACAGAGTATTTACGATTTTGATATAGAACAGAAAGGTCAAGAAAGAAAAAGGTCAAACATCTATAAGGCTAGAATTTCAAGAATAGAGCAAAGTTTAGGTGCTGCTTTTGTAGATTTTGGGTCTGAAAAACACGGGTTTTTACCTGTAAAAGAACTTGCAATTCAATTTCTAAAGAACAAAAACGGTAAGAATTCCATAGCTGAATGCTTAACTCAAGGGCAAGAAATTATCGTTCAAGTAGATAAAGAAGAAAGAGGTACTAAAGGTGCTGCTCTTAGTACGTTTATCTCACTACCTGGTCATTATTTAGTACTGATGCCTAACAATCCCGAGGCCGGAGGGATTTCTAGATCTTTAGAAGGACAGGCAAGAGAAGAAGTTAGAGAGAATTTTAGAACATTAGATGTGCCTGAAGGTATGGGGTTAATTGCAAGGACAGCTGCTCAAGGAGCTTCTGTAAAGGAGTTAGAATGGGATCTTGAATATCTATTAAGTGTTTGGGATGCCATACAGGAGGCTAATCAATTAAGGAAAGCGCCTTTTTTAATTTATAGAGATAATGATCTTATCACTAGATCTCTAAGAGATTTCTTGAGAGAAGATATAACTGAAGTTCTTGTAGATTCAGACGAAGCTTATGAAAAGGCCCATGAGTTTGCGAGCAGGCTGTCTCCTGAACTCCAGGATAAAGTTAAAAGATATAACGAATCAGTACCTCTATTTACTAGATACCAAGTTGAAAGCCAAATTGAGACCGCTTATCAGAGAGAAGTTAAGCTTCCTAGTGGCGGATCAATCATTATTGATCAGACAGAAGCACTGGTATCTATTGATATAAACTCCTCCAGAGCGACAGGTGGGGCTGATATAGAAGAAACTGCTTTAACAACAAATTTAGAAGCGGCTAAAGAAATTGCAAAACAATTAAGGCTTAGAGATATGGGAGGTTTGATTGTTATAGATTTTATTGATATGAGTTCTTTAAAGAATAAAAGATCTGTAGAAGACAAGGTTCAGCAGTCGATATCAATAGATAGAGCAAACATGCAAATCGGCAGAATATCGAGATTTGGTCTTTTAGAAATGTCAAGACAGCGGCTTAGGCCTTCATTACAAGAAAGGTGGACTCAAGATATAGGCAGCCTCTCAACAGCTGTTTTAAGATTGATAGAAGAAGAGGCTGGAAAAAAGAAAAGCGGTGAAGTGAGAGCCATAGTCTCTTCTGACATGTCTATATTCCTACTAAATGAACGTAGATCTAGGATAAATGAGATAGAAGAAAGAACCAATGTCAGGATTGTAATAGTTTCAGATCCAGTTAGATCTGATAACAGATTCGAAGTTAGCAGATTACGAACTGATGATAAAAAGCTAAAAGGAGAAGCAAGTTATAAAATTCAAGATCAGGTAGAAAATTCTAAAAAAATAGAATCTAACAACAAAATTAAGGAATTAGAGAAAGCTGCTGTAGATATTGCACCAAAGAAGAAACCTAAAAAGAAAGGTCCTGGTTTCTTCTCAAAATTAGTTAAAACAATTGCTGGGCAATCTAAACCCAAAACAAATCAAAAATTAAAGTCAGTACCAAAGAAAGACAACAATAGAAAAAAATCTATAAGTAGAGGGTCTAGGCAAAAAAGTGATTATAAAAAAAGAACACAAGGGAACAGGCCCAAAGCCCCTATGGGGAATAAAAAACTTGATCAAAAGAAGGAAAATTCTTTAAATAAGCCTGGCAAAGGAAACAAAGCTTTAAAAGAAAGTAAACCTAAAAAATCAATGAAAGCAGTTACAGGAAAAGATAAAAAACCTTTGAGTAAGGAAGAAACTGTAAGTGGTAAAGATAAAGAAAATAGTACAAAGATGAAAGAAACTAAGATAGAAAAAAGGAGTAGCTTTGAATCTCCAAAAGCTTCTGATTCTAAAATTTTTCAGAAGACTGAACAGAAAAATACTTTTAGTGAAGTAGAAAAACCTTTGGTTAAAGAAAAAGAAAAGACTGCTAAGGATTGGGGCCGTGCTTCCAACGATCCAAGAAATAAAAATTAAGTAAATCCTGGAAGATCTTTTTTAGTAAGTTTATTTACATAGTTTTCTATCAGTTTTCCTGAGATAGAAATTCTCCCTGGGGGGACTTGTGGTAGAGATTTATAGTGGAACCATTTTGCAACATCTATCTCTTCTCCATCAGGTTTAATTTCACCAGTGACATATTCTGCATGAAAACCTAACATAAGCTGATTAGGGAAAGGCCAAGATTGACTTCCAAAATATGTACAATTTGTCACTTCAATATTTACTTCTTCAAGAATTTCTCTTTGAATAGCTTCTTCAACAGTCTCCCCTACTTCTATAAATCCAGCCAGGGTACTGTAGATTTGCGAAGGAAAATTTTTGTTGTGAGCAAGGAGCAACTTTTCTTTATTGGTAACTAATGTGATCACGCAAGGAGAGATTCTAGGATAAATTAGATTGTTACACTCCTTACAGTACATCGCTTTTTCTACTCCATGTAAGGAAGTTTTTAAACCACAAGAGCCACAAAATTTACTTTTGTTATACCATTCAACAAGCTGAACGCTTCTAGAACAAATTATAAAATAATTATCAGGCATTATTCCAAGCAAAGATCTAAAAGGTCTTAGTGAAGTTTCTTCCATAAAAGGACTATTCATTTCTAATTCAAGTGCATATAGTGAATAGTTATCTAAATAGCCAATAAAATATTCCCGTTTTATTTTCATTCCCGACCATTTGTATTGATCTGCATTTAATAAAGCTAAGTTTTGATTCACATTATCAATAAGAAGTTCATCACCTTTTATCACTATATAAACCTTATCTGCTTGCCTAGAGTCGCTGTTTTCTGGAATGAAAAGAGATTTAGGATTTAGATCTTTCATTTAATAATTAATTTTCTATATTAATAATATTCATTAGAATACAAGTTTACACCAAGAAAAATCTACTTTATTCAATAAAAAGAATGTAATGGAAATTATAGTTTTAGATCAAGGAATGCTCGTTTCGGGTATGGTGTTAGTTATTAGTTTTATATTGATTTTTACTGAAACTCTTCATGGATATCATAGAAGTAAGGTGGCTATGGCGGGTGCTGGGGTTATGATCTTAGTCGGTCAATATTATGGCTTTTATAGTCCAGACGAAGCCTTTGAAGCTATAGATTGGAATGTTATTTTCCTACTTGCGTGCATGATGGCAATCGTAGCGATTATGATTAGTTCAGGAGGATTTGAACGTTTAGCAGCTCAAATTGGAAAGTTTGCTAGGGGAAGGCAATTTCTATTAATGGCAATTATGGGAACAGCAGTCACATTTCTTTCCTTGCTCTTAGATAACGTAACTACAGTAGTTATTTTTGGTCCACTTATAGTACTTATAGCTCAAAAAATGAAAGTTACCCCTATTCCTTATTTAATGGCAGCAGCTCTTTTATCAGATACTGGTGGTGTAGCAACTTTAGTTGGCGATCCTCCAAATTTAATGATTGGAAGTGCGGTAGGAATCAGTTTTATGACATTTGTAGAACACTTGGGAATTATCGTTCTTGCAGCATGGATTGGTACTCTAATAGCTCTTAGATTCCTTTGCCGTGAAGAGTTATCAAAAATACCAACTGGAACCTTTGAAGAAGAAATTCCTTACAAGGATAAATCTTTATGGTTAAAAGCTTGTTTTGTCTTAGGATTATTAGTAATCCTTTTTATTATTCATGATGTTATACATTGGCAGCCTTGGATGGTGGCAGGAGCCGGTTTTATTATTTTAGTCTTGATTGCTAAACATGTGGAAATGGAAAAGGTAATGACAGAAGTTGAAATGCCTCTCCTTATTTTCTTTATCTCTCTTTTCATAATAGTTGGCGGGGTTGAACAGAGTAATTTTCTTCAGTACATAGGGCAATTTATTATTGAATTTGTAAAAGAAGATCTTCTTATGGCTACAATTATTTTAATGTGGGTATCTGCCGTAATGTCTGCTGCTATTGATAATATCCCTTTTACTGCAGCCATGATTCCCATCCTACTTTCACTGGAGTCACAAGGTATAGACATAACTCCTTTATGGTGGGCACTTGCATTAGGTGTTGGTATGGGTGGTAATGGGACTCATATAGGGTCAACGGCTAATGTGTATATAGTTACAGTTTCTGAAAGACTGGCTAAAAAAGAAAATAATCCTGATTTAGCTATTACTCCATGGAAATGGGCAAAAATCGGCCTTCCCGTAATGATCTTAACCCTTTTGATCTGTACTATAATTATGTATTTCTTCTTTGACTATTACAGTGCTCCCTTCTCTAGAATTTCATAATTTTACTTGTTCTATAATGACTAAAAGATTTTGTGCTGCTCTCATGATGGATAGGAGGGATAAACATGAAAGATTTTTTTAGGAGCCCCTAACCAACTAATCTAACTATGTTAGCAAAAATAAAAGACTATATTTCTGGTTTTACCAAAGATTCTTCAGGCACTACTCATTCTGAAGAAGAGAGATTAGAAGTTATAAATCATGCTTGTGCCGCTTTATTAATAGAAATTGCGTTTGCGGATAAAGTTTTTACTTTAGAAGAAATAAACTCTATAAGAGATACATTAAAACAAGTTTACAAAATAGAGAAAGAAACGATAGATGAATTAATTCAAGATGCTAAAAAAATGGTGTCAGAATCAACTTCCTTATATGAGTATACAAGACTCATTAATGATTCTTGTTCTTATCAAGACAAATTGAATTTGGTTAACAGTCTTTGGAAAATAGCTTTTGCTGATAATTCTCTTGATAAGTACGAAGAACATTTAATAAGAAAAATATCAGATTTGTTACATGTCAGTCATAGTGACTTCATCAAAGAAAAAATAAAGGTAAAAGAGTTTATTTAAAAGTCATCAAATTCATCAAAATCATCTTCTACTTCTCCATCTAAAGTATCGTATTCTCTATTTTGAAAATAAGCATCTTTTATAAACAAGTATTCATCTCCAATTACTAAAGTTTCTAAACCTAAGTATCTGGCTCTAGTGTCTATAAGGTCCAGAAATTTGAGACTGTAAATAGTTGGCTCGTGATCTAACACTATTGAAGGGCTTAAAAAAGCATCTGGTACCATTGCAATAGTATCTCTAAGGCTGCTAGGTCCTAATATAGGTAACATAAAATAAGGGCCGTGAGGAACTCCCCAAACAGCAAGAGTCTGTCCGAAATCTTCATCGTGTTTATCAAACCCCATCTTGCTTGCCACATCAATGAATCCTGCTAAACCTAAAGAGGAATTTATGGAGAATCTAGCAATGTCTGATAATCCATCTTTAAGCTTGCCTTGTAAAATATTATTTAGGGAGTTACTTATGTCATCAATGTTAGAAATAATGTTGTATACACCTAGTTCAACAAAATCGGGAGTTACTTTTTGATATAACTTAGCCACGGGTGTAGCTATAGCGTTATCAAGGTTTTGATTAATTTTTAAAATAGTGCGATTAATTTCCTCAAAGGGATCATTTTCACTTAAAACAAGAGGGTTGAGGCAAGAAATTAATAGCAAGATAAGAATTCTCTTCATGCTTTTTGCTGTGGAATAACTTGATTGATCTTTTTTCTAATTAAGTCCATTTGAGCAACAACCTTTTTAGATAGATCATCGAAAATTATTTTGTAATCATCCATTTCGTATAAAATTGAGGAATCTTTCTTTTCGGTCAGAGGTATTTGCGAAAATAGTTCTAGCTTATATTCTTTCGCTAATTCTTCACCTCCTCCTTTTCCGAAAAGATAATATTTTTTTTCAGAGTCTTCGGGTTGAAAGAAACTCATGTTTTCTATTAAACCCAATATTGGTAAATCTAACCTTCTTATCATTTCTATCCCTTTTCTCGTGTCTGATACAGAAACTTTTTGGGGAGTGGTAACTACAATTGCGGCACTTAAGGGTATGCGTTGGAGTAGCGTCAATTGCACATCTCCTGTTCCTGGAGGGGTATCAATAATTAAGTAATCCAAGGTCTGCCAATCCGTGCTTGACAATAATTGCAAGACAGCTCCACTTACCATAGGTCCTCGCCAAATGACTGGTTTAGCTCCTTTAGCAATTAAGCCCATGGAAATAAACTTAATCCCTTTCTTGTTCAAAGGGGTAAGAAGCTTTTTGTTTTTAACTTCTATTTCTTCTTCAGAAGCATTAAGTAAAAGAGGTTGACTAGGACCATATATATCTGCATCTACAAGTCCTACCGTGTAACCGCTTTCTTTCAAACCTAAAGCTAGATTAAGAGAAACTTCTGATTTTCCGACACCACCCTTAGCAGAAAATACTCCAATGATGTTCTTAACTTTTCTTAAAGATTCTGGAATTCTTAAAGTGGCTTCTTTATTAGGCATTTAATTAGTCAGTTAGCTAATAAGCTGTGCGTTATAATAACAACAAACATTCTAAGCATTGCTTTAATCTGTGCAACATGTCGAAAGAAAATTCTAAAAGAGATATTTTAGTAACGAATGCACTTCCCTATGCTAATGGCCCCTTACATATAGGACATTTACTCGAACACATACAGTCTGATATATGGGTTAGATACCAAAGATTAATAGGAAATAATTGTACCTACATCTGTGGCGAAGATGCTCACGGGACTGCAATTATGCTTAAAGCTGAAGAAAATAAACTTTCACCAGAAGAATTAATTGAACAAGTCAAGATAAGTCACATGGAAGACTTTCTTGCTTTTAATATAAGCCATGATAATTACCACACTACCCATAGCGAAGAAAACAGATTCTTTTCAGAAATAATCTTCACTCGCCTAAAAGAAAAAGGATTTATTGAAGAAAGAGAAATAGAACAACTTTTTGATACTGAAAGACAAATATTTCTTTCAGATAGATACGTTAAAGGGACTTGTCCTTCTTGTGGAGCAGAAGATCAATATGGAGACAACTGTGAAATTTGCAGCTCTACGTATTCAGCTACTGATCTTATTGATCCTATTTCTGTAATTACAGAAACAAAACCTGAAATAAAAAAGAGCAGTCATCTTTTTTTTAAATTATCTGATTTAAAGAGTGAAATAAAAGACTGGTTAGATAATGCCTTAGTACCTAGGCAAGCTCTAAATAAATTGTCTGAATGGATTGATGGAGATCTCAAAGATTGGAACATAAGTAGAGACGAACCTTATTTCGGTTTTAAAATTCCAGGGTATCCGGGTAAATACTTTTATGTATGGTTGGATGCTCCAATAGGCTATCTAGCTAGCCACAAAAATTATCTAGATAAATTACATAAAGCAGAAGATTTTGATCTTTATTGGGGTATAGATTCGAAAGCTGAGCTCTATCATTTTATAGGAAAGGACATAATGTACTTTCATGCACTTTTCTTTCCAGCAATGCTTTTAAAATCAGATTTTAGACAACCAAGTGGGGTGTTTATACACGGGTTTCTAACTGTAGATGGACAAAAGATGTCTAAATCTAGAGGTACTTTTATTTTAGCAAGTACTTATCGTGAGATATTAGACCCTGTGTACCTTCGTTATTATTTTGCCGCCAAATTAGGAACTGGAGTTGACGATATAGATTTAAACTTAGAAGATTTTTGTCAAAGAGCTAATTCTGATTTAGTAGGTAAATTTATAAACATAGGCAGTAGAACAGCAAAATTTATTAACGAAAACTTCAAAAATAAATTATCAAAAACAGTTCACAATGAAGCACTAATAAATGAATTTATAGACCGTTCTTCAGTCATTTCTGAAGCTTATGAAAACAGAGAATTTAATAAAGCCATTAGAGAAATAATGTTCTTAGCAGATAAAGCTAATAGGTATATTGATAAGATGGAACCGTGGGTTTTGTTTAAAGATAAAAAAAATAAAGAGCTGGTTCAGTCAGTGTGCACAACTTCACTTAATCTATTTAGATTAATGGCAATAATGTTGAGTCCTGTGATTCCAACTTTATCGGAAAAAATTTATCTTTTTCTAAATATAAAATTTCCCCAATGGAATGATATGAATAAAATTCTACTGAATCATGAAATAGGAGTGTATAAACCTCTTTTAACAAGAATAGAAATGGACAAAATTGAGAAAATCAGAGAAAAGTCTAAGGAACTTTAATGCAAGAGATAACTATTGAAGAATTCGCGAAACTAGATTTAAGAATTGCAAAAGTTTCTAAAGTTGAATCAGTTGAAGATGCTGACAAGCTAATTAAACTTGAACTTGATTTAGGAGATTTAGGTATCAAGACTGTTTTTGCAGGAATAAAAAAAGCTTATAAAAAGGAAAAATTAGAAAATAAACTAGTAGTTTGTGTGAATAACCTTAAGCCAAGAGAAATGAAATTTGGAACTTCGGAAGGAATGATTCTGGCTGCTGGAAGTGATGATATTGGTATTTTTATTTTATCTCCGGATGAAGGAGCTCTTCCAGGTATGAAAGTTAGATAATATGAGTGACAAATTAGAATCTGATATTCTAATCATAGGGGCTGGTCCAGTTGGACTATTTACAGTATTTGAAGCTGGGCTTTTGGATTTAAAGTGTCAAATAGTGGATAACTTAGACAAAGTTGGAGGACAATGTGCTGAACTTTATCCAGATAAGCCTATCTTTGATATTCCAGGGGTTCCTAAACAAAATGCAGAAGACCATGTCCAAGCAATCTTAGAGCAAATTAAACCCTTTAAATACGGTCTACATCTGGGTCAACGCGTTGAAGAAATTCAGCAAGTTGAATCGAATGAGGACATTAAGAAATGGAGACTAATTACATCTGAGTCCAACGAATTTATTACAACCAATATCTTCATTGCAGCAGGTGGTGGTTCTTTTGAACCCAGAAGACCACCTAATATATTAGATCCGGATAAATTTTTAAATAAAGGAGTGGCTTATTCGGTTCGAGATAAAAAAAATTATAAGAATAAAGATGTGATTATATTTGGTGGTGGTGATAGTGCCTTGGATTGGACAGTAGAGCTAGCTGATATAGCAAAATCAGTAACTTTAATTCATAGAAGGGATAAATTTAGAGGAGCACCTAACACTGAATCCCAGATGAGAGAATTAGTTGAAACTGGAAAAGTAGAATTGAAAACACCTTATGTAATAGAAGAACTTGTTGGTACGGATACCATCTCCGGTGTTTCTATAAAACATTTTGAAACAAAAGAAATTGAATCGCTTGATTGTGAAGAGATTCTTTTCTTATTTGGGCTGAATAAAAAACTCGGGCCAATAATAAATTGGGGTCTAGATCTTAAAGGAAAAAAGGTTTCTGTAGATACTGAAAAATACCAGACTAATGTTGAAGGAATTTTTGCTGTAGGAGATATTGCTGATTACCCCGGTAAACTTGATTTAATACTTTGTGGTTACCATGAAACAACTTTAGCCGTTCAACATGCTTACCAAAGGTGCTTTCCTGGTAAAAGAGTTCCTTTTGCTTACACCACTTCAAATACCAAATTACATAAAAAACTAGGTGTTAATGTCGACTAAATATCAGCATATAAAAGGCTAGTCGGGAATAAGAAACCTTTCTTTTATGGGCAATAAACCAAGCTTTAATTCTTTTAAAGATTCTTCGTAGTGTTGCTAAAGTTGGATGCTATCTTCGTTTATTGGTTGTCGTACTTGTTCTGAGCTTGCTGTTTTTAAACAAATCTCTGATTTTTCTAATGCATTAAGCAAAAAAACCAAGCTGTGGCTAGATCTTCATGGGCTTGGGCAAAACTAGGGGCTATCTTAATAGCCTTTTGAAGTGGTATTAAGGCAATTTCTGGCTTACCCTGAACTATTGATGACACTCCACTTAACCGAAGAGAATTTGGTTCATTAGGGTGATTCTGAAGAATTTCTGCAAGTTGCTTTTCAGCTAACTCATAGTTACCAGAATCTAATAATGAAGCAGCATTGTTATAAGCCTCTTTCACTGAAACTTGAATATCTTTTTCTTTAATCACATTTACATTGTCACTTAGAGGCAGTTATGCTTCCTGTTATGGATGAATTTTTAAATAATTTTAGTAAGAAAAATGTTGACTACATAACTTTTATAACAAGTTTATTAGTAGTAATCGGCATAGCTTTTTTTATCCTCTATGATGCAGAAAATACTTCTATATTAATCCAGAATTATAAAAACTCAGCCATTTCAGTATTTGGTCCAATTTTTTTGATTCTTACCCCACTTTGCTTTTTCTTTGTGATTATTTTATCTGCCTCAAAATTAGGTAACTACAAACTTGGAGGTAATGAAGCAGAAACAGAGTTCTCGACTATTAGTTGGATAGGCATGCTCTTTTGCGGGGGCATCGGTGGTGGGATTATTTACTGGTCAGGTGTTGAGTGGGGTTATTACGTGGACGAGCCTCTATTTGGAATCATTCCTTATTCGAAAGAATCATATGCCCTTTCAACGGCATACGGACTATTCCACTGGGGAATAAGTGCCTGGGCTCTTTATGCTATTCCTGCTATCGCTCTTTCTGTTTCATTTTATAAATATAACTTAAATACTTTACGTTTAAGTTCAAGCCTCAGAGGGTTAGGCATCAATAACGTTGAAAACTCTTTGATAGGTAGATTAGTGGATTTTGTATTTGTGGTGGCAACAATCGGTGCAGCTGGAGGAACCATTGGCTCCTACATACCCATGTTGAGCACAGGGTTCTCAGATATATTCAATCTAGATGGTAATTTTTTAGTTGATTTAGGAGTTTTAGGATTGTGTGTGGGTCTTTTTGGGTACAGCGTTTACAGGGGGTTAACTAATGGAATTAAAAGATTAAGTGATATAAATATGCTTCTTGCAGGGATTTTTCTAATCATAGTTTTATTTCTAGGGCCTACTTTTGAAATTATAAAATCTTCTTTTGAAGGTTTGATTTTTATGTTCACTCACTTTTACCAAATGAGTACCTTAGGTATTACAGAACAATCAGAATTTGCAGATACTTGGACAGTATTTTATTGGGCTTGGTGGGTGGCTTTCGGACCTTTAGTGGGTTTGTTTATAGCTCGTATTTCAAAGGGAAGAACCCTTAGAGAGATGATCTTAGGCATGCTTATATTTGGGTCTCTTGGATCTTGGCTTTTTTATATGATTTTAGGTGGTTATTCTATGAGTCTTGATGTGAATGAAATTTTAGCTGTATCACAAGTAACTGATAGTACGCATGGAGATACAGCTATAGCAGTCGTTCATACAATGCCATTTGATACTTTAATGCTTTTACTCTTTTGCGCAATAACAGTAATCTTTATTACAACGTCTTATGACTCAATGTCATTTGTGATAGCCTACCATGTTCAAAAAAATTCTTCGAAAAAGACCGAACCAGGCAAATATCTGAGGTTGTTTTGGGCCATTGTCTTGGGAATCCTACCCGCTTCATTAATTATTTACTCAAGTCATCAAGTAGCCCTTAATTTAATAATACTTGCTTCTTTGCCTTTACTTATTATTTATCCTTTAATGGCTATCTCAGTATTTAAAGATATAACTACCAAGGAAACTAATTAAATAAGAGTAAATTATTATGAAAGACCCTAAAGAATTAAAGCCTGATACTTTATCTCTTCATGCAGGTCAGAGACCAGATCCGGCTACTGGAGCAAGGGCTACACCAATTTATCAAACTTCATCTTTTGTCTTTGATAATTCAGAAACAGCTGCAGGAATTTTTAATGTTGAGAGAACAGGACACGTTTATTCCAGAATATCAAACCCTACAAATTCAGTTTTAGAAGAAAGAATATCAGCTCTAGAAGGAGGTATAGGTGCAATATCGACTTCCAGCGGTCAAGCGGCAATGCATCTTGCAATTTCTACGATCATGGATAGCGGTTCTCATATTATTGCCTCGAATTGCCTTTATGGAGGCAGTCATAATCTTCTCGAGTACACCTTTCCCAGATTTGGCATAGATACTACTTTTATTGATTTTAGAAATATAGATCTGTTTAAGAAAAGCTTTAAAGAGAATACTCGCTTAGTGTTTGGGGAAACACTTGGAAATCCAGGTCTAGATGTAATGGATATTGAAACTATTTCATCAATTAGCCATGACAATGGTATTCCTTTACTTGTTGATTCTACGTTCACTACCCCCCATTTAATGCGACCTTTTGATTTGGGAGCTGATTTAATTTTTCACTCAGCTACTAAATTCCTTTCAGGGCATGGAGTAGTTATAGGAGGATTATTAGTCGATAGCGGTAATTTTGATTGGGAAAAATCTGGAAAATATCCACAACTAACTGAACCTTATGAAGGCTTCCATAATATGATTTTTACTCAAGAATTTGGTCCTGCAGCTTTTATTTCTAGAGCTCGAAAAGAAGGTGCAAGAGATTTTGGGGCTTGTATGAGTCCACATACTGCATTTTTAGTATTGCAAGGAGTTGAGACCTTAGGTCTTCGGATGGATCGTCATGTAGAAACAACTTTAAAAATAGTGGATTATCTTAGTAACCATGCTTTAGTAGATAAAGTTATCTATCCAACTCTTACTAGTCATCCAGATCATAAATTGGCTTCAAAATTATTAACCAAAGGTTGTGGAGCCGTCTTCACTTTTGAGCTTAAGGGCGGAAGAGAAGCTGGCAAAACCTTTATAGAAAATTTAAGTATATTTTCTCATTTAGCTAATGTTGGAGACGCTAAATCTTTAGTAATACAACCGGCTAGTACCACACATCATAGAATGGGTAAAGATTCTCTAAAAAAAGCAGGTATTTCTGAAGGGACCATTAGACTCTCAATTGGACTGGAGGATCCTATAGATCTTATTAATGATCTTGAATTAGGGTTTCGTGCTGTTAAAAAAATCTCGCAATGAGTAATACCTTTTGTTTTTCTGGACCCGAAGGACTAAAGAGTACTGAACATCCAATAGTTTTTATTCATGGTACAGGTATGGATCATACTGTCTGGACACTTCCAATAAGATATTTCCTTAGAAAAAAACGCAACATTTTAGGAATAGATTTGCCTGGGCATGGCAGGAGTAAAGGAAAGTTATTGCAAACAATTCCAGCTATGGCTGAATGGTTAATAGATTACCTAGACACCTTAAATATAAATGAATTTTCTGTGGTAGGTCATAGCATGGGTTCTTTAATAGCATTAGAAACTGCAGCTCTTGCTCAAAAAAGAGTTGTCAATCTGGTATTAGTTGGCACTGCTTTTCCAATGGAAGTTTCTGATGCTCTTTTAGAATACGCAAAAAATGATAACCCTGAAGCAATAGATATTCTTACCTTTATGGGGTACAGCAATCCAGGGAGGTTAGGTAGAAATACTAATCCCGGTATATGGATGACTGGTTCAACAAAAAAATTATTAGAAAAATCTGATAAAGGTGTTATTTATCAAGACCTAAAGGCTTGTGCTGAATATGGATCTGGATTAGAAAGTGCAAAAAAAATTAGCTCAAATACTCTTTTAATTTTAGGTAAAAAAGACTTTCTTACGCCTCCTTTTAAAGCTAATGATTTGATAAAGTCATTCAATAAACCTTTGGTTAAAGAGATAGCTGATTCTGGACATAGCTTGATGATGGAAAGCCCAAATACTGTATTAGATTATCTCATAGAAATATTATAAAAAATTTGATTATTGGTGATGGAGGTATGGGTTCTGAGTTAATACTTAGAGGGGTTGAGGTTCCTTCTCATACTAAATCTATTTGGTCTGCACTAGCTCTAAAGGAGGCTCCTTCAATAGTAGAAGAAATACATTTGGACTATATTGAAGCTGGTAGTGACTACATAACTATAAATAATTATGCTGTTACAAGACCTATACTCTCCAGAGAAAATTTAGAAAAAAAACTAGAGAATCTAACTATAAAATCTGCAGAGATAGCACAAACTGCTGTATTAAAGTCGAAACAAGAAAGAGTAAAGATCTTAGGCTCCCTGCCACCTTTACAAACTAGCTATAGAGCAGATCTTATTCTTCCAGAAGAAGAAATGGACAGACAGTATTCAGAAATTGCAAACATCCTAAAAAATAAAGTAGATATCATCATTTGTGAAACCATGGCAAGTGCACTAGAAGCAAAATGTGCTCTGCGAGCTGCATTAAATACAAATATGCCTGTATGGTTGAGCTGGACTCTTCATGGAGATAAGGTAAATACCCTTCCAAGTGGAGAAACAGTTGAGAAAGCTTTTGCTGAGCTTAAAGGGTTAGAACCAGATGCTTATTTAATAAACTGTTGTGCGGCTAACCTGGTAGCCCCTTCCATTAAAGTACTTAAAGAAGTTACCGATGTGCCTTTAGGAGGATACGCAAACGCAGAAAATATTACAGTTGATATCAACAGCTCAAAATCTAAGTATGCTGAGGAACGACACTGGGATTCAGCTGTAAAAATAAACGAAAGAGCTTATTTAAACGAAGTTAAACAATGGATAAAAGAAGGGGCCACCATCGTAGGAGGCTGTTGTAGAACAAGACCTAGCTATATTAAAGAATTAAGCGATAATCTTAAAACCTAAAGCTTATATTTTAGTCTTAAGCCAAAAGTCCTCGGCCTATTGGCAAATATAGTTTCTGGTCTGTAACCTTGATACTCCTATATAACTGCTCTTGTATCAAAGATGTTATTAATGTATAGAACTGCTGCCCAGTTTTCACCTTGAATAGTAGAAGAAAGGTTAGCTAGAGGCACAAGGTGGAACACTAGAATTCAATTTTTCCATTATTCTTTCCTAGGAGTTTTAGACTATAAACTTATCTAGCGGTTAGTTTAACAGCGTCAAATTAAGAAAAAACTAAGATTCCTCTTCAACAGAATCAATCATTTCTTGAAGTTCACCTTTTTCATGCATTTCCACCATTATGTCGCTTCCGCCTACTAACTCACCTCCGATAAAAAGTTGTGGAAAAGTAGGCCAATTAGAGACTTTTGGTAAATTAGTTCTAATTTCAGAGTTGGAAAGAATGTCTACAAAAGAAAAAGGTTTGCCACAAGAGATTAACAACTGAGTCGCTCTTGAAGAAAATCCGCATTGAGGAGCATCGGGTGATCCCTTCATATACAAGAGTATAGGATTTGACTTTATTTGCTCTTGTATTTCTTTTTCTATGTCCATAAATCAAATTTTATCTTATTTACATTCCTGAAGATACTTGACAATGGTTTCTTCCATTCCATATCTAAGAGAGTCGGATATAAGTGCATGTCCTATGGAGACTTCATCTATTTCACATTTAGCTAAAAATTGTTTCAGATTAGATAAATTTAAGTCGTGACCTGCGTTTACTCCCAAACCTATATTACGAGCATGTTCTGCAGCTTTCGAAAAAGTTTCTAATATTTCGTCTATCTTTATTTTTCTATTTATTGCATCAGCATAAGGTCCTGTATAAAGCTCTATCCTATCTGCACCTATTTCTTTAGCCTTCGAAATACTATCTTCATCGGGATCAATGAATAAGCTTACTCGTGATCCATATGATCTTATTTTTTTAATTATTCTGCTTAATTGGCTGTTGTCTTTAAATAAGTCCCATCCATGATCTGAGGTAAGTTGATTTGATTCATCAGGTACTAAAGTACATTGATCAGGTTGGTAAGTTTTTATTAACTTAAGGAAGCCAGGATACTTTCCCTTCCTATCACTGAAGGGATTTCCTTCAATATTAAATTCAACTTCAGACTGAATAGTCAAATTTTTTAAGATCTTTACATCATCTGGATTAATGTGGCGCATGTCATCCCGAGGATGCACAGTTATTCCGTGACAACCACTATCTATACAAATCTTGGAAAATTCTCTGATGCTTGGGTTTTTTCCTCCCCTAGCATTTCTCAACCAAGCAATCTTATTAACGTTAACACTTAATTTGGTCATTCTTTTTTTACTTCTATTACTACCTTGCCTCTAGCATGTGAAGTGGCTATTTTTTCATGTGCTTCTTTTATATTCTCTAAAGGATAAATAGAATCAATAACAGGCTTAATGATTTCAGCTCTTACCATTCTACCTAGTTCACTTAATCCTGAAGAGCTAGGTCTATAAAGTGACCAGTGGAAATTAATGGGTTTTGCACTTTTTTTAACTTGATATCTTAGTTTTAAAGCTGCAGGTAATCCTAGTAATAATCCTTTTTCATCAATGGTCCTAATAAAAGCATGATTTAAAGAGATATAGTGAGAAGTTGCGTTGGCTTTCAAAATATTTAAACATTTAGTTACAGAATCAACACCTCCAAAATCTCCTAAACAATCAAAAACTAAGTCATAACCTTCTAGGAGATCACTAAATTCTTCTTTTCTATAATCTATCGTTATTTCAGCACCTAGTTCTTGAACTAAATTATGATTCTCCTTACTGCATGTTGTAGCAACTTTTGCCCCCCAATGCCTTAATAGTTGTATGGCAAAAGTTCCGACTCCACCTGAACCAGCTTGAACAAAAACTTTTTTATCCTCTAGATCTTGAGGCCTTAAGGCCGCCCATCTTATTAGAGCTGCCCAAGTTGTCAAAGCTACATAGGGTAACGAAGCAGCTTCTATGAAAGATAAGTTTTCAGGTTTAAGATCTATTTCATTTTGATTAAAGAGAGTATATTCAGCATAAGTTCCTTTTTTAGGGCTGGAGGTGCTACCCCATACTTGATCTCCTTCTTTAAATTTAATTACTTTTGATCCAACTTTTTTAACTATTCCAGATACATCACACCCTAAAATCCAAGGGAATAAATGATTTCTTTGTTTTTCAAAAATAGACCTTCCGTAACCTTCTCTTTTCATTAGGTCTATTGGGTTAACTGATGTGGCCCTTATTTCAATAAGAACTTCATTTGCATTAACACTTGGTTCTGTGAGTTCGTTACTAAACTCAAATACAGAAGAATCTCCATATTGATAGATGGGCATGCCAAACATAATTTTCTATTTAAATTTTTGAATAGACTGAATCGGCTACATCCGTAGCAGTTTTCCAAGCAGTTATACCGGGATGCATCTGATTCATCACAAACCCTAAAGATATTTTATTGTCAGGATCTGCAAAACCTAAAGAGCCCCCTGCCCCTCCATGTCCAAAAGAACCTGCACCTGGACCCATGTTGATGTGTTCAGTTCCTAACATAAACCCTAATCCAAATTTGCTGTGAATCCCTCCAAGTACTAGGTCTTTCCCGTCTGATTCAGTCTTCCTTGCCTTTTCGATAGTTTCAGGAGCTAAAACATGAGTACCGTTTCTATTTCCTCCGTTAGCTAAAACACCATAAAGATACGCTAAAGATCTAGCACTACCGTGTCCATTAGCTGCAGGTATTTCCGCTTTTCTCCATTCATCTGTATTTACATAAAAGGGTTCTTCCATGCTTAGTACGGGATTACTAAATGCTGCCCCAGAAATAGTTTTTGGATCTGAAAAATCTAATAACATTCTTATAATTGGCGGTAGAATCCCTCTTGGAGTTATTTTAAACAAAGGCATTAACAATTTTTGTAAAGGTGTTGCAAGAGATGGATGAAGATCAGTTACTCTTGAAAATTCATTCTCTGGAAGTCCAATCCAAAAATCTAAATCCAAGGGATCTCCTATATTTTTTCTAAAATATTCTCCAATGGACATTCCTGAAACTCGTCTAACCATTTCTCCAATCAAATAACCGTATGTCATTGCGTGATAGCCATGAGCAGTACCTGGTTCCCACCATGGTTCTTGTTCGGCTAAACTTTCACATATTAAATCCCATTTATACCAAGCATCATTGGGCAGAGGCTTCCTAACCCCACTCAAACCAGACTTATGACAAAATAAATATCTAACGGGTATTTCCCTCTTCCCATTTTTCCCAAATTCAGGCCAGTATTTAACTACGGGGGCATCTAAATCTACCAAACCCTGCTCGACTAATTGAAGTAAGCATATTGCTGCTACACCTTTGGTTGTAGAAAAGACATTAACAATAGTGTCTTCTTTCCATTTTGATTCGGTAGATACGTTATCTATTCCTCCCCATAAATCTAAAACCATCTCTCCTTCAATTTCAATTGCAATTGCTGCACCCAGTTCAAAACCAGATGAAATGCTTTTACCAAAAATTTCTCTGGCTTCTTCAAATTTTTCATCACAATGACCATAAAGCATTATTTTTGTTCTCCTAATTTAACGATTTAAGATTCTGTACAATCTCACTTTACCCAATTTTAGATTAAATTATTTTGTAGAAAATCTACAGAATCCTTCATAGATTGCTTCCTGCTTATCCAATTGCCACCCAAGTGGCCTCCTTTGATGCCAGATGATGCCTTAAACATATTGGCTCGATCTTCAGGTTCATTAAGTAGATATTTAATTCCTTCATCATTCTGAAAGTAGAGGTTCCCTTTTTTATCAATTTGAGAATGCCTAGTGCCACAAGTAATTGCGTTTGGTTCGAACATAAGGGGTTCAATTGAATCAAAGGAGTGATGACTATCTTCGTAATAAATAACTTGGCTATTTCCCAAATTATCATTAATCGCAGAGGATAATTTTTCTATAAGGATGGGTGGCGTGTAGTCATCTATTTTTCCGATTAAACTAAGAATTGGTGCTTCACTCCATCTCATTTCTTCTGGCCAGATATACGCTCCAGGATAAAAGGCTAAATGAGCTGAAAATCTTTCACCGCTTGGAGCCAATTTTTCAGCTAAAGGTTCCCAAGCAGAGTAAAGAGCTGTACTTCCTCCCAGACTCCATCCTGCAATTGAAATATTTTTCTTATCTATCTCTGGATGGGTCTGTAATAACTTTAAAGCACAGAAACAATCTGTGATAATTGAAGCTAAGGTTACTTGCATTTGATCTTCAACAATTGAACTAACTTGTCTTGCATCAAAGCTGTGGACCCTAAAAACGGCCATTCCTGATTCCAAAAAATTAACAATATGTTCATGATGATGCCCTCTCCATCCTAAGCTTCCATGGATACAAATTACCAGAGGATAAAGCTCTTTCTTTTTGTCTGGAAAAATTAAGGTGCCGAACATGTCCTGCTCGGGGGAATTAACTTCATTAATAATATGAAAAAATTCAAATGGATTTGAAGATTTATAGAAAATGTTTCCTTGTTCTCCCGAACCTAGTTTAGCTTCAGTCATATTCAATAGATTCTATATAGTCTATAGCTCTTCTGTAACCACTTTTTTGTATTAATTTAGTCAGATCTGAATCCCTATCTACATCAAACCCCAACTTCTTTGAACGATAAAGTCTAATTTGTAAGTTTTCTCTATGTGCAGATTCCAAGTGAGCTAAACAGCTGCCTGGTCCGTACTTAAATTTTATGATATTTGGAGGGGTGCATATCATGCAGTTTGTGCCCTCTCCTGCTGTGTCAGGTGAGATGGTTATTCCCTTTTTGTACTCAGCTACTAATTTTTTATGTTTTTTAACTACAGATTTAAGGATAGATGAACTAGTTCTTGGAATATCGCCATGGATAATTAAAACGCTGGTAGCTCCTCCTTTAATTGCTTTATTAGTTGCTTCAGTAATGCCTTGATTTAAACCAGCCTTTTTTTGTAAAAATCCTTGAAACCCTAATTTTTTTACAAAGTTTATGACTTCTTCATCTTCAGTAACTACTAAATGCTCTTTGAATAAGTTACTTTTCTTTTGGCTTAACAACACTTTACTTAACATGTGTTTGACCAGAATCCTTCTCTGCCTTAACGAAAGAGCATCTCCCAACCTACTTTTAGGCCTTTTAAAAGATTTCATTGGTGTAATGGCCCAAATAGAGATCATTATGAATACTTTCCTTCTAGAGCTTCTAAACACTTAGTTGCTAGGTTAATTTTTTGACTTGATGTTTCCATATAAATTGAATCAAATACAAAAGAAACAGAATCAAGGCGAGGAATATTCTCTTTGTCTTTGTAGTCCACCATTAATATGTCTGTCAAGCCTGAATAATGATCAGCTATCGATTTCACTGAAGGCTCTATATTCATCTCTTTCATAATTTTTGAGGTTGGGCCTTTTATGGAAGCATTATTAATAATTGGAGAAACTGCAAGAACCGGCATATTCCTTTCAGATAAAAAAAGATTTAGCTCTGGTATAGATAAGATAGGATCTATACTTAAGTAGGGATTTGAGGGACAAATAATAACTCCCGAAAATCTGTTTTCATCAATAAGTTTTTTGAGCACTTTAGGAATCTCAGCTTTGTTGCTTCCAATGTAACTAATTTTTTTAACTTTAGGTTTACATTGAAATTTAACGAAATATTCTTGAAAAGCTAATTTTCCTTTATCAGTAGTTACTATGGTCCTAACCGGAGATTCAGACATGGGTATTATTAAGTGTTTTACCCCTAGGGAAGTACATAATAACTTTGTAACTTCAGATAATTTTTTCCCTTCATCCAGCAGTTGAGTTCTTCGAATGTGGGTCGCTAGATCTTTATCTCCTAATTGAAACCAAGTATCAACTCCATATTCTTTTAAAGCTTTCAGATTTTTCCATGTTTCATTCTTTAATCCCCATCCTCTTTCAGGATCATTAACTTCAGCAAGTGTATACATGAGAGTATCCAAATCAGGTGAAATTTGAAAATTCAAATAAGTAAAGTCATCTCCCGTGTTAACTAAATACACTAGTTCTTCTGGTGGAAGTACTTTAGACAATCCGAAAGCTAATTTAGCTCCACCAATACCTCCACAAATTGCTAATATTCCACTTTTCATTTGTCATCTAAAAAGATCTTCTGAGGGATCTCTCAAAAGCGCTTTTGCATCTCTTTTGTCATCACTTACAGCAAGCCCTCTTACCAGAACTACAGGAAAAGCCTCATTCGCTTGGCCCATTAACAAAGATGCAGCAGAAGCAATTTCGTCTGCTTTTCCTACTTCAGTTACTTCTAAACTATTGCCATAAAGATCTTTATGACCTCTAAGATCTAAGAGAACATCCACTCCGCTTGATCCTATAGCAATACCTACTATACCGTTCCTCCAAGCCCTTCCCGAACTATCATTAATGATGATTCCAATTTTAAAATTAGTCCTTTTCATTATTTTTTCTTTTATCTTCAAGGCGCTTAAATCTGGATCTTTAGGAAGCAAAAGAACCCTAGGGTTTTCTTTTTCTGATTTAATATTTGACTTATCTATACCAGCATTTGCATGAACAAACCCTAAT
>JAKUUM010000019.1 GCA_022447065.1 SAR86 cluster bacterium
TGATAAGGATCGCTAGAAAGTATTGATGCTTTAACTTTTACAACTCTTTCCATGCCGAGTTCTTTTGCCTTCTTCTCAGAAACTAGAACTGCTGCGGCTGAACCATCAACGTTTACTGAACACATCAATTTAGAATTTGGATAAGAAATCATTTCAGAATTCATTACATCTTCTAAAGGTGTTTCAATTTGATACATTGCTTTAGGGTTCATCGTAGAATGATGATGATTCTTCACTGAAATCTTGGCAAATTGCTCAAAGGTAGTTCCATATTTTCTTGAATGCTCCATTCCAGCTTCAGCAAATACAGCAGGCATTGTTCCTGATCCAAGTAAACCTTCTTTAGGAATACCTTTTCCACCTCCAGTACCTCCAAGTAAACCTTTTCCCATCTGTTCTACTCCCACAGCAAGAACTACATCATAGAGACCAGCTTTTATTGAAGTCCAAGCCTCTCTAAATGCAGTGGCACCTGTTGCACAAGCATTTGCACAATTAACCACCGGTATACCTGTTTGACCAATTTCTTGTAGAATTCTCTGGCCAACCATTCCACTAGACTGACCTAAATTTCCACAATATAACGCCTCCATATCTTTAATAGTAAGACCTGCATCATCTAGAGCCATTAAAGTTGCCTCAGCACCTAGACTTGGTACCGTTCTGTCTGGAAATCTTCCAAACTTAATCATATCCACACCTAAAACATATACATCACTCATTTCACTCTCCTTTTCTAAGAAATAGGTTTAAAAAAATAACTGATATACGAATTCCCATCAGCATCTTTTCTTCCCAAAGCATCGTCAAAAACTACCTCAACAGGCATATCAAATTCTATCTTTTCTGGATCCGGATCACAATCTATAAGGTTGCCTTTTAACGTACCTCCATCGTCCAAATCTACTATTGCAGAAATATACGGAACATCTATACCAGGAAAAGATCTGAATACTATTGAGTAAGTATAAAGTTTTCCTTTTCTCCCCAAAGTTATGGTCTCCATTTTGTCCCTTGAAGAACAATTAGAACAAACACTCCTTTCTCCCAAAAAGATAGAATTACAATCAGTACATTTATGACCCTCCAAATAAGGATCTCCTTTTTCAGGTAATTTTAGATAATCGACAACTGGAAGTGCCATTGTCATCCCATATACTCCTTTAATTAATTGTTAATAACAGTATCATATTATCTGGTAATTTTGATAATAATCTTGAGAAAATTTAAATAAATGTCTATTTGGAACTCTGCAATAGGCGCAATGATAGGTTTTTCGTTAGGCGGACCTATTGGGGCTTTGATTGGAGGAGTAATAGGTTCGCGTTTTGGTGCTAAAAGAGCTAGCACTACTTTTAGTGCAAACCAACAGCATCAAGCTGCTTTTTTTGCTGCTCTTTTTGCTTGTTTGGCCAAGCTAGCAAAAGCGGACGGTAAAGTTAGTAAAGAAGAAATAGAAGCTGTTGATAGATTTATAGAAGAAAGGTTTAAGTTTGATTCAGAGCAGAGAAGGTTTGCTATAGAAATTTTTAATCGTGCTAAAGACGATAAAAATACTTACGAAGACTACGCTTCTCAGCTTTCCTCATTATTAGGAAGAAATAAGAATGCCTTGGTCGTTTTTTATGAATTACTTTTTGAATTAGCCATGTCTGATGGTGTTCTTCATGATAGGGAGAAGGAACTTCTAGAAAAAACAGTACATATTTTTAATATCGATCCAGATATTTTTAATAACTTAAGATCTCAATTTTCTGAAGCAACTTCTAATCCTTATAGGGTCTTAGGGGTAACAGAAGATATGGAACTTGAAGAAATTAAGAATATTTACAGAAGAAAACGTAAAGAATTTCATCCAGATACCTTGGTATCGAAG
The DNA here is from genome assembly GCA_022447065.1 of SAR86 cluster bacterium. Classification (GTDB taxonomy): domain Bacteria; phylum Pseudomonadota; class Gammaproteobacteria; order Magnimaribacterales; family Magnimaribacteraceae; genus AEGEAN-183. The sequence goes on from JAKUUM010000019.1 coordinate 1,877, forward strand.
GGATTACCTGAAGAATTGATAAAAAAAGCTAGAGAAAAGTTTATTGAAATACAAGAAGCTTATGGGGCTATAGAGAAAAAGAAAATTCAATAGTTGTTGTTTTCTTTCCTTTTTTACTTTAGCTTGCCTATTAGTGGAGAATATGTCGGTAGTAATAAGTGGCACAGGTATATACACTCCTGAGCAAAGAATAAGTAACAAAGAATTGGTAGAAAGTTACAATCTGTATGCTGATTCATATAACAAGGAACACAGCAAGGCTATTGCAGAAGGTACTCTGGAAGCCCTCACCCATTCCGATGAAGATTTCATTAAAAAAGTATCAGGAATCGAAAGTCGTTTTGTATTGGATAAAGAGGGAATTCTAGACCCTAACAGAATGAAACCTTTATTGAGAGAAAGGTCTAATGAAGAACCATCTATCCAAGCTGAAATTGCTGTTTCTGCCTGTCTAGAAGCTATAGAAAATGCAAACAAGAAGATTGAAGACATTGATGCGGTGATTTGTGCTTGCGCTAATTTACAAAGGGCTTATCCAGCCGTAGCTATAGAAATTCAAAATTTGTTGGGAATCGAAGGTTACGCTTATGATATGAATGTTGCTTGCTCCTCTTCAACTTTCGGGGTACAGAATGCTGTAAGTGATATTAAATCAGGTTTAGCTCAAAGTGTACTTGTGGTTAGTCCAGAGATATGTAGTGGACATTTAAATTTTAAAGATAGGGATGGACATTTCATATTTGGAGATGTTTGTACTGCTCTTCTTTTAGAAAGAGAAAATAAGTCAACTAATGAAGGTTTTAAAATTTTAGATACCAAATTAAAAACTGTTTTTTCAAATAATATAAGGAATAATTTTGGTTTTTTAAATCAAGCAGAAAATAGTGACTTAAACTCTCCAGATAAATTATTTATTCAGGAAGGAAGGAAGGTATTTAAACAAGTCGTACCTATTGTGTCAGGTTTAATCCAAGAACAATTAAAAAGAAACAATATAGATATTAATGATGTTTCACGTTTTTGGATACATCAAGCAAATTTAAGTATGAATCAACTTATTGCAAGGAAACTATTAGGAAGAGATCCTACTGCCAAAGAAATGCCTATTATTCTAAATGAATACGCTAATACTAGTTCGGCAGGATCTATAATTGCGTTTCATAAAAATCATGATGACTTAGAGGAAAATGATATTGGAGTCATTTGTTCTTTTGGTGCAGGCTATTCAGTTGGAAGTATAATAGTCCAAAAAATATAACTTTATAAATGAAGATATTTCTAACTTTTCATAAGTTTTTGAAGGGGTTAAAGAAAGTTGATTTTGTTGGTAATGCTTTATTAAGGCTGTACCTCTTTTACGTTTTTTGGTATGCAGGTACAGCTAAGTTAGGTACTTTTGATCAATTTTCTGGGTGGCTTAACTCTCTTGGCTTGCCTTTTTCAGAAATATTTACTTGGATGGTCATAGCTACAGAAATGGGCGGCGCACTATTTCTTCTGATTGGACTATTTGTAAGATGGGTAACTATTCCTATGCTTGTAGTTACGACAACTGCTATTGTTTTAGTTCACTGGCAAAATGGCTGGGCACAGGAATCTAATGGAATAGAAATGGCAGTGACTTACTCTATTATGTTAATAATTCTTCTTTTCACAGGCGGAGGAAAATTCCTTAGCCTAGATTATTGGATTTCCAGAGATTAAAACATGACTCTCTTTATGAGTTCAAATTTAACTCAGGAACCTCTTATTAAAATAAATGACTGGATTGAAGAAGCTATTAAATTAAAAGTTCCTCTGGCTCATGCTATGAGTTTATCTACCGTAGATCCTTCGGGTCAGCCTTCTTCAAGAATGGTTCTACTAAAAGCTATCTCAAATAAAGGTTTAATTTTTTTTACTGATTATGAAAGTCAAAAAGGACAATTACTAGAAGAAAACCCCAAAGGAGCCTTAAATTTCTGGTGGCCAAAAACTGATAAGCAAATAAGAGTAGAGGGGGTGTGTAACAAAACTTCTAAGAAAGATTCTGATAATTACTTTCTTACGAGATCTAGAGGATCACAAATTTCTGCAAGTGTTTCTTTACAAAGCCAAGAAATATCAAATTATAAATCTCTTGTGAATGCTGCTAAGACTTTTGAGCAGGAAACCTCAGGTAAGAATATAACGAGGCCAGAAAGGTGGGGAGGATACAATTTGAAACCTCAAAAAATAGAGTTTTGGATAAATGAAGCAAACAGACTGCATAGAAGAGAACTATTTACTTTAAAGTCTGATGAATGGCATAAAACTTTACTTTCTCCATAGACTTCTTGCATGGTTGGGCAAAGAAAAATAGAATTAGCACACCAAGTGACCTTTAGTTAGGGCCACCACTGATTATGCCACTGATAACTCTCCCAGATAAAACCAAAAAAGAAATTAAAGATCCTCTTTCAATTGAGGAACTTGCTTCAGAACTTAGTACCGGACTTGGAAGATCAGTTATAGCAGGAAAAGTAAATGGAATTTTGGTAGACGCTTCGGAAAAAATCTATAAAGACTGTAGAGTTCAAATTCTAACATCTGAAGACGAAGAAGGGCTAGAAGTTATCCGTCATTCTTGTGCTCATTTACTAGCCCACGCATTAAAACAGTTATTTCCTGAAGCAAAACTCGCAATTGGTCCTGTCATAGAAGATGGCTTCTACTATGACATTCTTCTTGAAAAAAATCTTAGTGATAAAGACCTTGAATCTATAGAGAGCAGAATGCTCGAATTAGCTAAGAAGAAATATCCGGTGATTAGAGAAGTTGTAGATAGACAACATGCCTTAGAGGTTTTCGAATCTAGATCAGAACCTTATAAAGTCAAAATTATTGAAGACATCCCTCCAGGAGAACCCATTGGTTTGTATCACCATGAAGAATATGTAGATATGTGTCGAGGACCTCATGTTACCAATACCAAGCATTTAAAGGCTTTTAAACTTACAAAAATTTCTGGGGCATATTGGAAGGGAGATTCCAAAAATGAAATGCTTCAAAGGATCTATGGAACTGCCTGGAAAAATAAAAAAGACTTAAAAGATTATCTTGAGCGGTTAAAGGAAGCTGAGAAAAGAGATCACAGGAAGCTAGGAAGAAGCCTAGAATTGTTTCATTTTCAGGAAGAAGCACCGGGCATGCCTTTTTGGCATCCAAATGGAAAAACTATTTTTACTCAAATAGAGAATTACCTAAGAGAACAGCAGATTCAAAAGGGATACCAAGAGATACACACCCCTTCCATACTTGATATTAGCTTGTGGAAGAAATCAGGCCATACTGAAAAATTTGATCAAGGCATGTTTAAGACCGAGTCAGAATCTCGTGAATATGTAGTTAAACCTATGAACTGTCCTGGACATGTACAAGTCTTTAATCAAGGATTAAAAAGTTATAAAGATTTGCCACTGAGATTAAGTGAGTTCGGTTCTTGCACTAGAGATGAACCTTCTGGGACTTTACATGGATTAATGCGAGTAAGAAGTTTTGTTTGCGATGATGCCCATATATTTTGTACTAAAGATCAGGTAGCAAGCGAGGTTAGTGACTTCATTGATATGGTTTTTGAAATTTACCGGGATTTTGGGTTCAAAAATGTGGAGCTAAAAATGGCAACAAGGCCTGAAAAGAGAGTTGGAAACGATGCTGTTTGGGATGAGTCAGAATCCGCTCTAGAAGATGTATTAAATAATAAGAAGCTCGATTGGGTTAAGCTTCCCGGAGAAGGAGCTTTTTATGGACCAAAAATTGAATTTAACTTAAGGGATTCTCTTAATAGAGTATGGCAATGTGGAACAATACAGATTGATTTTTCAATGCCTGAGAGATTAGGTGCTAAATATGTAAATGAGCATGGAAATAGGCAAACCCCTGTCATGCTGCATCGAGCAACTTTAGGCTCGTTTGAGAGGTTCATAGGTATTTTAATTGAACACTATGCTGGGGCACTACCTGTTTGGCTTTCACCAATACAAGCCGTCGTTTTAAATATTACAGATAAACAATCAAAATATAGCTCAAAAGTAAGAGATTCTCTGAGAAAATCTGGATTTAGAGTAGAAAGTGACTTGAGAAATGAGAAGATCACTTATAAAATTCGCCACCACTCTGTGCGTAAGGTTCCTTATTTGTTGATAGTTGGGGAAAAAGAAACAAAGAAGGATTTAGTTTCTGTTCGAGCAAGGGGTGCAGAAGATCTTGGTGTTATGTCTGTAGAAAATTTTTCAAGCATATTATCCAAAGATATTGAAAGTAAAAAATAATTTAGGAGTAGTACATAGCTATAAGAAATAGATCAAGAAAAGCCAGTAAGCGTTTGCCTATAAATGAAGAAATTAAGGCTAAAAAAGTTAGACTGATTGGAAGTAAAGGAGAGCAGATAGGGATCGTCTCATTAGAAGAGGCCTTGGATCATGCTGAAAAGTCTTCTTTAGACCTAGTACAGATGGCAAAAGAGGGCGATCCGATGGTTTGTAAAATAATGGATCATGGAAAGCATGTTTTTGCTTCAAAAAAACAGAAATCAGCTTCAAAAAAGAAGCAAAAAAGGATTCAAGTAAAAGAAATAAAATTTAGACCAGTAACGGAAGAAAATGATTATCAGATTAAAGTTAATAAAATTAAAAGTTTTTTAGAAGATGGGAATAAAGCTAAAGTCACTTTAAGATTTAGGGGAAGAGAGATGGCCCATCAGAATATAGGAATGCAACTGTTGAAGAGAGTGGAAGAAGATTTAGAAGGTGTAGCAAATGTTGAGCAGTTTCCTGCACTTGAAGGACGTCAGCTTGTAATGATGATGGTACCTAATAAAAAGTAGGCTGAAATGACTAAATTAAAGATACATAGCGGTGCAAGTAAAAGATTTAAAAAAACAGGAAATAGTCTAAAAAGAAAAAGGTCAAATAAGAGTCATATTCTTACAAAAAGAAGTACAAAGAATAAAAGACAATTAAGGGGTACAGTACCAATATCAAGGAGCGACAAAAAAAAAGTTAGTCGCATGTTAAAGAATAAAAGTTAAATATTATTAACAGACAATGTCAAGAATAAAAAGAGGCGTGCAAGCAAAAAGACGCCATAAAAAGATTTTAAAGCAAGCTAAAGGGTATCGAGGGGCTAGGAGCAGAACTTTTAAGGTGGCTAAGCAAGCTGTTACGAGGGCTGGTCAGTATGCCTACAGAGATAGAAGACAGAAGAAGCGAGTTTTTAGATCTTTGTGGATAATTCGAATCAACGCTGCTGCCAGGGAAAACGGAATCTCATATAGCAAATTAATTTCTGGCCTTAAGAAAGCTAACATAGAATTAGATAGAAAAACTCTTGCTGATCTTGCGGTCAATGACAAGGAAACATTTACTCTTCTTGCTGAACAAGCTAAATCTAATGTCGCTGCCTAGCAATTTTTGAATACATAGTCTCCTACACAGAAATATATTCTCTATAATGTTGTTTATTCATGGAGATTCCGGAGTGGACATAGCTTCTTTAGCAAAAAAGTCTAGATCTTTACTAAAAAAAGCAGAAGATTTAAAAATTTTGGAAAAGATTTATATAGATTTATTAGGAAAAAATGGTGAAATAAACCTCCTTTTAAAGAATCTTGGTAAATTACCAAAAAGTCAAAGAAAAGAATCTGGCAAAGTTTTAAATCAGTTAAAAAATGATCTAGAAGGACTCTTTCAGTCTAGACAAGAACAGTTAAAGGAAATTTTTTTCTCTGAGGAACTGAAAAAAGAATCTATAGATATAACTTTACCTGGAAGGTTAAATGAATCTGGTACTCTCCACCCAGTTACTTCAACAATTTTTGAAATATCTAGTTTTTTTACTTCAATTGGTTTTGAAATTGCCTCGGGACCTGAAGCTGAAACTGATTTTTACAACTTTGAGTCCCTGAATATTCCAAATGATCATCCAGCCAAAGATATGCATGATACTTTTTATCTTGCTAACGATTCTTTACTTAGAACTCACACATCTCCAGTTCAAGTAAGGACTATGGAAAAACAAAAACCTCCAATCAGGATGATTTGTCCGGGTAGAGTCTACAGAAAGGATTCTGGTTTAACTCGTACCCCTATGTTCCACATGATTGAGGGGCTAGTTATAGAGGAAAATGCATCTTTTTCAGTTTTAAAAGGTTTGCTTCTAGATTTTATTGCTGACTTTTTTGGCAAGGATGTGGATATAAGATTCCGTCCATCCTATTTTCCTTTCACTGAGCCATCAGCAGAAGTTGATATTAAGTGGAAAAGGGGGTGGTTAGAAATTCTGGGTTGCGGAATGGTTCATCCAAATGTTTTAGAAATGTCAGGAATTAACTCTAAAAACCATTCTGGTTTTGCCTTTGGTTTGGGCCTAGAAAGAATGGCAATGTTAAAGTACGACATTCCAGATTTGAGGGCGTTTTTTGAAAATGACTTGAGATTTTTAAAACAGTTTTAAAAAAAATTATGCAATTCAGTAGGAACTGGTTAAAAGAGTTTATTAACTTAAAGATCTCAACTGAGGAACTCTGTGAGCAATTAACTATGCTAGGTTTAGAGGTTGATAGCTATAGACATTATCAATCAAAACTGACCGGTGAAGATGCAATCATAAAATTAGATTTAACACCAAATCGGGGAGATTGTTTTTGCATTATGGGCATAGCAAGAGAGTTGGCGGCTCTAAATGGAAAGAAAATTAAGCTTCCCAAGATAAAGACAATAAAAAGTTCTCTAAAAAGCCCCCTCAAGGTGTATGTGAGTGATGAAGCCCCCCGTTATGTAGGAAGGTATATAAGTCAACTTGATTTAAAAAAGAAAACTCCTCCACTTGTTAAGGAAAGGTTAAAAATCAGTAATATTAAAACCATTGATCCTATTGTTGATATAACCAACTACGTCTTAATTGAATTAGGTCAACCTCTTCATGCTTTTGATAGTAATAAACTCCAAGGAGATCTAAGGGTAAGGTTTGCAAAAGATAAAGAAAAAATAACATTAATTGATGAAAGTAAGATAGAACTAGATCAAGACTGTTTGGTGATAGCAGACGAAAAGAAATCGGTTGCTCTAGCAGGCATTATGGGTGGCTTAGACACAGCAATTTCAAAGGAGACTGAGTCAATATATTTAGAAAGTGCTTTTTTTAAACCGGAAGTTATAAGGGGACGTCCAAGAAAATTTGCTTTGCAAACAGAGGCTTCAACAAGATTTGAGCGTGGAGTAGATTTTGAATTACAAACTTTAGCAGTCAAGAGAGCAAGTTCATTAATATTCGAAGTATTGGGAGGAGAATTTAGTCCCATCCAGGAATTTAAAAAAAGCTCTTCCTTTCCCCAGAATGAAGATATTCACCTTTATGTTGAAAATGTTAATAAGACTTTAGGTTTAGACTTTTCCAAATTTTTTATCAGTAAGCTATTAAGGAGCCTTGGTTTGATTATTTCTGTTTCAACTGATAAAGATTTTATAACAGCTAAAATACCTTCATGGCGGTTTGATCTTAAGGTTGAAGTAGATTTAATAGAGGAAATAGCTAGGTTGGTTGGCTACAACAAGCTACCCCAAGAACCTTTAAGAACAAAAAAAAGAAACACTTTTGACTCTTTGAATCAATCAGTCAGAAGTTGTTTCACGTCGAGGGGATACAATGAAGTAATCACTTACTCTTTCATAGAGGAGTCAGCTGCTTCATTAGTTGAACCTAAGATAGAAAAGTTAGTTTTTGTTAGTAACCCTATTTCTCAAAATATGGTAGTGATGAGACCGAGTTTACTCCCTGGCCTGCTCAATACACTTTCTTATAATCAGAACCAAGGCATAGATCAAGTAAAGATATTTGAAATAGGCTCCACTTTCCAAAAGACTAGTAAGAATAAAGTGAAAGAAGTGGAGCTAATTGGAGGTTTGATTTCGGGGTCAGAAGGAAAAAATAATTGGACAGGATCAAAAAGATCTTTAGATTTTTTTGATCTAAAAGGAGATGTAGAAAAGGTTTTAGGAAACTCTTCAGGATATGTTTTTAAGAAGGCAGAACTACCTTACTTACACCCTGGTAAGACCGCGTTTTTATTTAAAGGCAAGAGTCAAATTGGATACATTGGTTCCCTTAACCCTAAATTAGTAGATAAACTGGACTTGAAACATGAAGTAAACTTTTTCGAAATCCAAATCGAGAAAATTTCACTAAAAGGAAAAGTTAAGTTTAAAAATTTCTCTCGTTTTCCCTTAACTCAGAGAGATTTATCATTTATTTTAGATCAAGGAATTTCCAGCTCAGAAGTCAAAAGCTTAATTTCTTCCAAAGCTGGAGGTAATTTAAAAGAAGTAAAATTATTTGATATTTATGAAGGAAAGGGAATACCTCAAGGCAAAAAAAGTTTAACCTTTTCTCTAAGTTGGCAAGCAGCTGACAGGACTTTAACCGATAAAGAAACCGATGATCTTGTTAAAGAAATAGTTAAGTTTCTTTCCAAAAAGTTTAATGCTAAATTGAGAGCTTAATGGGCACTACGATAACGAAGCGAGATTTAGTTAATCATCTTCATGAAACTTTGGGATTAAATAAGGTTGAATCAAAGGAATTAGTAGAAACATTCTTTAATGAAATTAAAAGATCTTTAAAGAATAATGAAGAAGTAAAAATTTCTGGATTTGGAAATTTTAAAATCTTAAATAAAAAAGAAAGACCAGGGCGGAATCCTAAAACTGGAGAACCAGTAACAATATCTGCCAGAAAAGTAGTTACTTTTAAAGCTGGCCAAAAGCTGAGAAAGAGAATCTCCATTAATGAAGGCGAATAATTTACCTCTGATACCAGATAAAAAATACTTTTCAATTAGTGAAGCTTCTGGTTTATGTACAGTAAAAAAACATACACTGAGATTTTGGGAGAAAGAATTTGATTTGTTGAGGCCTTCAACTAGAAGGGGTAATAGGCGTTTCTATCAAAGAGAAGATATATTAATAATCAGAAAGATAAGGTCTTTGTTATATGAAGAAGGTCTAACTATTTCTGGAGCAAAGAAAAAATTAACTTCCAAGGCTTTCTCAAAAAGTTCTTCATCTAAGAATCTTATAATTAATGATCTCGAAAAAATCTTAAAAGAAATAAAACAGGTTGTTTGAAATCTAATCGGGGCGTGGCGCAGTCTGGTAGCGCACTAGACTGGGGGTCTAGTGGTCGCCGGTTCAAATCCGGCCGCCCCGACCATTTAAGTACTATACAAATAACTTATGTTCTATTATAATTAAAAATAATAATTAGAGGCGTCAATTTCTCCCCATGAAATAACTCTCCATGTAAGACCCTTTAATTGTTTAGCAGGATGCAGTTATCACCCATGTTTGGCTGCAAAAGCTAGTTTCTAACTGTATCCTGCCTCTTTGGCGGATGGGCTTAATTAGTTTTGGTTAGGCGCAGTAGAAAAGTCCATCTGCCACCAAAGTTTTTATCAAACTCTAACTTCTATCAAACTCGGACCAGGTTCGTTGACTGCTGAAGAAAATATTTTTCTAAACTCCTCTACTGTTGGGGCAGTAAAAGACTCTACGCCTAGAGATTTTCCCAGAGAAATCCAATTGATTTCAGGATTTTCTAAGGAAAACAACGATTCTGCTCGATCTCCTGTTTCTAATGCTCCAACTCTATCTAGTTCAATTTTTAAGATAGCGTAGGCTCTGTTTGAAAAAATAATATTGGTTACATTTAAATTCTCTCTAGCCTGAGTCCAAAGGGATTGAATGGTATACATGGCCCCTCCATCTCCATGCAGACAAATAACAGGTCGATCTGGACAGGCTATTGCCGCTCCTGTAGCTAAAGGAAGGCCTTGACCAATCGATCCACCGGTTAAAGACAACCAATCATGGGGTTTTGAATTCCAAGTATTTGGGTATACCAAAAATCCAGAAGTTGCTGCTTCATCAGAAACTATGGCTTCTTCTGGAAGCAATTCTCCTAACAATAAACCAACGTGAGCTGGATTTAATTCTCCGTTTAAAGGAGCCTGACTTGTTTCAGAAGGTAAGAGTTCTTCTGATATTTCGTTGGCATCAAGCATTTCACATAAAGACTCTAAAGCCTTCTTACCATCCTGTTCAAAGGTAGCTAATTGGACAAGCTTTGAATTCTCCGGCGACAGATAACTTCTTTTATCAGGGTAAGCGAAGAAGGAAACGGGAGGTTTTGAACCTACAAACACGATACTTTCAATACCATCAAGGAAGTCTTCAGCCATCTCTGAAAAATACGGCAGTGGTTCCACTACTGGGATCCCAAATCCTCGTCTTTGTCTTTTTCTAAAAGTTTCAGTTGCTAATCTAGCTCCTGTCTTGGTTGCTATCTTTGCTGCCATGTTTACAGATTGTTCATCCAGAAATTCTCCTCCTAGAAATAGCATACAGTTACTTTTGTCTGTCAAAGCTTCGTAAGCTTCTCTTAAAACATCATTATCAATTTCTGATGGCCCTACACTGTTGAGAATTTTTCCAATTTTATCTGTTTCACCCCAGGCACAGTCAGCAGGGACAATAAGAGTTGCTATCTGTCCAGGAAAATTATGTGCTGCCTGCCAAGCTCTAGATCCACCAGCAGGCAGTTCTTCAGGACTTTTAACTCTTTCAACCCAATCCGAACTAGATTTTGCTAGACCGTCTAGATCCGATGTCAGAGGGGCATCGTATTTAAGATGAAAAGTGGCATGATCACCAACTATATTTATCATGGGAGACCTAGCCTTTTTGGCATTATGGATATTAGCAAATCCATTACCTAAGCCAGGGCCTAAATGCAGAAGATTAGCAGCAGCTTTGCCCGACATTCTTGCATAACCATCAGCTGCACCAGTGACGACTCCTTCAAATAATCCTAAAACGGGTCTAATTTGAGGATAGTGATCTATAGCAGCGACAAGATGCATTTCTGAGGTGCCGGGATTAGCAAAAACAACCTCTAGTCCATTATCTACAAGTGTTTTAAGTAGAGCATCAGCAGCATTCATCCATTTATCCTTAATTATTTATAGTTTAGACTTATTTCTCTAAAACTTAAAAGGACAATTTACATGAGCGATAAAGATAAATTAGAAATGTTACTTTCTCATAAGGCCCCATGCATTGAAACTCTCGGAGGTCGGGCAATACACTTCCAATCTGAGCCTCCGGAACTAAAAATGGAATTTGAAGCTATTCCAGAATTCTGTCATTCACCTAATCAAGTGGTGCAAGGAGGTTTTGTAACCGGCATGTTAGATACACCTATGGCGCATCTTTTAATAGCTATATTAGATAACAAAGTGAATGCAATGACTTTGGATATAAATGTAAGTTTTCTTGGTCCTTCCCACCCAGGGAAACTCACTGGTGAAGCAAGAATTTTAAAACTAGGTAAAAGTATAGCTTATTTAGCTAGCGAGCTTTATCAAAATGAAAGGCTTGTGGCGACTGCTACTTCAACTATAAAGCTGGTACCTATTTCTTCTTAAACTTAAACGCCAAAGTCCCAAGAAAGGCCATCGTGATATTTCTTAAGAATTTCCTTGGCTATTAAAATTCTATGTACTTCATCAGGTCCATCCGCAAGCCTTAAAGTTCTAAATCCTTGAAACATTCCTGCAAGAGGGGTGTCTCCAGAAACTCCTCGCCATCCATGCATCTGTATTGCTCTATCTACCACGCGAGAGCCTGCAGCAGGAACAAAAACTTTGATTGCTGAAATATCCACCCTAGCATTTCCTTCTTTATCCATGACCTCTGCACAATGAATGGTCATGAGTCGAGATGCCTGGATATCCATGTAGGAATCAGCAATCCAACCTTGAATGAATTGCTTGGATTCAAGTATTCCGCCGTGTACTTCTCTTTGGGTAGAGTATCGAACCATAATGTCAAATGCTCTCCACATTTGCCCAATGGTATTCATGCAGTGAAAAACTCGTCCTGCACCTAATCTATCTTGGGCAGCTTGGTGTCCACTACCCCTAGCACCGAGCGCATTCTCTAGAGGAACTCTTACATTTTCATATTTGATTTCCATATGATCTCCTCCAGTGTGACCCCATATAGGAACAGATCTAATTTTATTAAAGCCAGGAGTATCGGTGGGAACAATAATCTGTGTCATTTTCAGGTTCGCATTGCCAGAATCACCGTCATCATCTTCAGTTCTGCACATCACAATGGCAAAATCAGCTCTTTCACCATTTGAAGTCATAATTTTATGACCATTTATTACCCATTCATCCCCATCTTTTACAGCAGTTGTCTGAAGGGATCTTGGATCGGACCCAGGAACATCCGGTTCAGTCATGGAGAAACAAGATTCTATTTCTTGATTAATAAGGGGTATTAACCACTTCTTCTTTTGTTCTTCAGTTCCATACTTAACTAAGATCTTTTGGTTACCCGAATTGGGTGCAATAACACCAAACAACCGGTTGCCTAAAGGGGACCAAGCTAATATTTCATTCATGTAGGCATGAACAAGGAATCCATTACCCATTCCCCCATATTCTTCAGGAAGGTGAGGAGCCCATAATCCTTGCTTTTTTACTTCTGTATTAATTTCTTGCCTTAATTTTTTGGATTTTTCTCCTCCTCTATAAATTATGTCTTCGTTGGGGATAATTCTGTTCCCTACAATATCTGCTGTTCTAAGCCTAATATCATTTATTTCTTTGGAAAGAGTTGGAATCGGTGCAATTTGCATAAGTTTTTCTCCTTTTCTACTTGGCTTAATGTACGAAACAAACGCAATGCTTGCAAGCTTTTAAAAGTATGCGAATATAGTCTGTATAAGGAATTATTGTGAGCTGGGAAAAAGATCTAGAAGAATTAAAGAAAAGAGCTGAACTGGCCAAGGAAATGGGAGGCATTGAACGTATAGCAAAACATTATGCTCGTGGTCGTCTTACCGTAAGAGAAAGAATAGATCAGCTTTTAGATGAAGGCTCTTTTCATGAAACTGGAGAGATAACCGGTAAAGTCTCCTATGATGAAAGTGGTGAAATTAAAGAATTTATTCCATCTAATTTTGTATTTGGAAGGGGCAAAGTGGATGGCAGGGAGGTAGTGGTTGCAGGCGATGATTTTACGGTGAGAGGCGGAGCAGCTGACGCCAGGATCGGTAACAAATCTTTATACAGCCTGAAGTTAGCAGAATATTTAAGACTCCCATTAGTAAATTTAGTTGATGGCAGCGGCGGTGGGGGCAGTGTAAAAACACTTGAAACCATGGGAGCTACTTATGTTCCGGGACTGCCCAGTTGGCAAAATATAGTAAGGCTGTTAAGTATGATTCCAGTGGTTGGAGCATGTATGGGTTCGGTTGCCGGATTAGGATCAGCACGTGTGGTAGCTTCGCATTTTTCTATCATGGTAAAGGGCAGTGCTCAGATGTTTGTTGCAGGGCCCCCAGTTGTTGAAAGGGCATTTGGTTTAAAGATAGAAAGAGAAGAGCTTGGAGGAAGCGACATTCACACCAAAACAGCTGGGGTAGTTGATAATGAAGCTGTAAGTGAAGAAGACGCATTTAAACAGATTCAAACCTTCCTTTCTTTTATGCCATCCAATGTCTGGGAAGTCCCGCCAAGAAAAGAGAACAAAGACCCAGCCGATAGGAAGGAAGAAAAATTAATTTCTATCATCCCTAGGGATAGAAAAACGCCTTACGAGGTTAGGGAAATCTTAGATTTAGTTCTAGATAAAGACAGTTTCTTTGAAATAGGAGCGGGTTACGGTAAGTCTTTGGTAACGGGTCTAGCAAGATTGTCCGGTTATCCAGTAGGGATCTTGTGTAATGACTGCAACTATGATGGTGGCTCGGTAACAGCTAAAGCTTCAGAAAAAATGACAAGATTTGTGGACGTTTGCGACACCTTTAACATCCCAATCGTAAATTTTGTAGACAATCCAGGTTTTTCTATAGGCCTACAAGCTGAAGAATCTGGAGTAATAAGGTATGGGGTTCGAGCTCTTTATAGCGTTTGGCAAGCGTCGATACCTTGGGTATCTATAATCATTAGAAGAGTGTTTGGTGTAGCTGGCGGGGGACATGGAAATTCAGATCAATTAAACCTTCGTTATGCTTGGCCTTCAGGAGATTGGGGTTCTCTACCTATAGAAGGTGGAGTTATGGCAGCTTATAAGCGAGACATTGAAGCAAGTCCAGATCCTGCGGCAAGACAAAAAGAAATAGAAGATTCCCTTGATGAAGTTAGGTCTCCTTATAGAACCGCAGAAATGTTTGGAATCGAAGAAATTATTGACCCAAGAGATACCAGACCAATACTCTGTGATTGGGTAGAAACAGCATATAAGAATTTACCACAAAAGCTTGGTATAAAAGAAAGGACCATGAGGCCTTAATGGTCTGAATAAAATAAGGAGCATTATGAAAAGACTAAATGTTTTCCTAATCTTAGGAATTTTAATCTCGTATGGCTGCAGCGAAGGTTTGGATGAAAACTCAGTAAGAACTACCGCTCAGGGAGAAGTCATAGGTTTCAAAGAGGGTGAAACCTATGCTTGGAGAGGTATCCCTTTTGCACAACCTCCTATAAACGAATTGAGATGGAAAGCTCCAAGACCACCTGATCCTTTTGAATCAAGGTTTGAGGCCAAAGAGTTCGCACAAGCCTGTTTTCAACCTCAAGGCTTTATGACTGGCGAAGAAGGTGGCTGGACCGGCTCAGAGGATTGTCTTTATTTAAATATTTGGTCCCCAGCTTGGTCACCTCAAGAATTAGGTGAAAAGAAAGTGCCGGTTATGATGTGGATACACGGTGGTGGGAACGTGATCGGCTCAGCGGATACTTACTCTCCGAGTCACATGGTCTCTGATCATGAGGTTATTGTCGTCACTGTCCAGTACAGAATGTCTAACCTCGGCTGGTTTAGACACCCTGCCTTGAGGCAAGAAAGTTCAACTTTGGAAGACGCCTCGGGAAGCTTTGGAACTTTAGATAATATTATGGCTCTTCGTTGGATAAGAGAAAATATATCTCAATTTGGAGGCGATATTAACAATGTAACTATCTATGGAGAGTCCGCGGGAGGTCACAATGTCGCTGCTCTCTACGCTTCTCCTTTGGCTTCAGATCTATTTCACAAAGCTATAGTTCAAAGTGGAATCGTGTCTCATTCCAAGACTGAAGAAGCTGAGGCTTATTACCCAGAAGATGGGGTTTCTGGCATAACAAGCTCTAAAGAAGTTATTAATAGACTTTTAGTTAATGAACAGAAAGTTGAAGATCTAGGGGAAGCTAAAAAACTACAAAATAATATGTCATTAGAAGAGATTGAGAAATATCTGAGAAGTAAAACACCTGAAGAACTATTGACTGCCTACAGGGATGCAAGACCTAAAAGAGGTGGGATGGCAAGAGTCTTTAATGATGGACATGTTATGGGGAGAAAGGGAATTTATGAATCTTTCACTAATGATCAACTGCGTAGAGTACCTATCATTTTAGGAACTAATAGATATGAATCTAAGCTCTTTAATATGAGGAATCCTAGATTTGTTAGATGGGGAGAAGGAGAAGGTATATTAGCTAGAGTATTTTCGTGGGTAGGCATGGATGAATTACCTTTAGAAATCATGAGACCTGACTTCTACAACGCAGTAAATCAATATTCTTCCGATTCGTGGAAAGAAAGAGCGGCAGATACTCCAGCTAGGCAGCTAATAGCATCCGGACATAAGGATACTTACGTTTATAGGTTTGATTGGGATGACTTGCCTGTATTTCAAGGGGTTGATTTTGGAGTATTAGCTGGTGCTGCTCATGCCATGGAGCTTCTATTTTTATTTCCTGCTGCTTTTGACAACTTTGTAATCAAAAATATAGTCATCAAAGATTCTTATGATGGAGTAAAAAAATTATCAGACCAGATGATGTCTTATTGGGCTGAATTTGCTTACTCAGGTGATCCAGGGAAAGGCAGATCCAATAACTTGCCTCAATGGAAGGCTTGGTCTGAATCGGAAAAGTATATGATTCTTGATTCCGAAGAGGACCAAGGGCTCGTAATGGTTGATAGTGAAGTTACTGTAGATTCTATATTTAATGAACTGACAACAGATGAAAGGTTCACACAAGATGAAAAATGCCAATCCTTGTTTAGTATGTCATACAGTGGTGATGAATTTCCTATAGAACGATTTAATGCCTATGATGATGGCTACTGTTTAACACTTGATTATTCAGATCTTTTAGAAATAATGGGTGAAGAAGAAGGAGATGATGATGACTAAGACAGTTGATTTCTATTTTGATTTTGCCAGTCCCAATGCTTACTTAAGTCACCAAGTTGTACCTGGTATAGAAGAAAGAACTGGGGCGAAGTTTAATTACATACCTGTTTTATTGGGCGGAATTTTCAAATTAACCAACAATAAACCTCCCATGGAAGCCTTTTTTGGAATTCTCAATAAGAATGAATATCAATCAGTTGAAATGGAACGTTTCCAGAAACGCCATGAGATAACTAAATTTAAAATGAATCCTCACTTTCCTGTTATGACCTTACAAATAACAAGAGGTGCTCTAGGAGCTCAACAAGATGGCTATTTGGATAAGTATATAAGTGAGGTCTTAAAACATATGTGGGAAGAGCCAAAAAAAATGGATGACCCGGAAGTAATTAAGGAAGCTTTTACTGAGTCGGGATTTGATGCCGACAAATTATTGGGACAAACGCAGGATCCTGAAATTAAAGCAAAATTGATTGCCAACACAGAAGAAGCCGTCAAAAGAGGCACTTTTGGAATACCTACTTTTTTTGTAGATGATGATATCTACTTTGGTAAGGATACCTTATGGCAAGTTGAAGAAGCTTTATCCCAATAAAGAGCTATAGCGGATCTGCAAGCCTTGTTTTTCTTCAAGTATCTATAGCGAGCACCAAAACCAGACTTGGGACTTTTGTTAAGATATAGATCTGAATTTAATAAATACAAGAGGAAATAAAAATTGACTGATGATTTTTATTCAAAGAAGCCGCCTGTAGGAGGAGATAAACGCGATCCTATGAGTGAACCTCGCTTTACTGAAATTGCCACTTTCATGCGAGCACCTCTAGTTGAATCATTGGACAATGTGGATATTGGTCTAATAGGTGTTCCAACCGACTTGGGAGTTACAAATCGTGCTGGTGCAAGGCATGGTCCGAGAGAAATTCGTAACTCTTCTAGTTTAATGCGCACCTTTAATTTAGGAATGAATATCAATCCATACGAATTATGCCGTGTGGCTGATTTAGGCGATGTGAAGTTTTCTTATCGTTATGACCTAAATAAACAGGTAGAAGAAATTGAATCCTTTTTTCAAACAATTGTTGAGAAAAATATTCTACCAATAAGTGCTGGTGGTGATCATTCCATCACCTACCCAATTTTAAAGGCGATAGGAAAAGAAGAGCCTGTCGGCATGGTGCATGTGGACGCCCACACCGATACATGGGGAGAAATTTGGGGTTCAAAGTTTACCCATGGGGCTCCTTTTCGCCTTGCGGTGGAAGCAGGAGTTCTCGATCCAAAGCGTACCATCCAAATTGGTATCCGAGGCGGTCAAAACTTTATGGATGGAATAGAGTTTTCTCAATCGCAAGGCATGCGCGTAGTTTTTATGGACGAATTCTCTTCTCTAGGTGTAGATAAGGTTATTAAAGAAGCTAGGAAAGTTGTTGGTGAAGGGAAAACTTATATTTCATTTGATGTTGACGGACTTGATCCAGCTTATGCCCCTGGTACAGGAACACCCGAAGTAGGTGGATTAACAACCTTAGAAGCACAACAACTTCTGAGAGGTTTAAGAGGTCTTAATTTGATCGGAGGCGATGTAGTCGAAGTTGCACCTCCCTTTGATAATACTGGGAACACCGCTTTGGTGGGAGCAACTATGATGTTTGAAATCCTTTCATTAATAGCAGACTCTAATTTTGGATAAGAATGTTGCTTTGATTATCATTTACACAGTTTAAAAATGACATGCATGGTTTGAGAATAGGAGTTTGTTATGACTTCAGAAACCCTCCTGATTCAGGACTTACTGATAGTTACTTATATGATGAAATATTAGAACAGGTTAAATGGCTTGATCAGATTGGAGCTGACTTAGTTTGGTTCACAGAACATCATTTCATTGAAGATAGCTATTTACCAAGCTGGATACCAGTCGCAGGTGCAATGGCAAGTGTGACTAAAAATGTTTGTTTTGGAACAGATATATGTTTAATGCCTTTTAATCATCCGATAAGGTTAGCTGAAGATCTAGCAGTCTTAGATAATATTTCTAACGGAAGGGTAGAGGTTGGACTGGGTATGGGTTATGCCCCTCATGAGTTTAAAGGATTTGGTTTTCCAGTCAGTCACCGTTTATCTTTAATGAATGAAGGCATTGAAGTGCTGCAAAGATGTTTTAAAGGAGAAAAATTTAGTTATAAAGGCAAGCGGTATAATTTTGAAGACGTAAAGATAACTCCTGGATATATACATGAGGGAGGCCCTCCATTATGGATAGCTGCTATGTCCGAACCTGGGGCATTAAGAGCTGCAAAATATGACACAAACTTTCTTCCTCAAGGCTTAAGAAAGAAATCTTTTGATCCTTGGGTTAAAGCCTTGCAAGAAAGTGACAGAAATCCTTCAGATTATCGGGTAGGAATAATAAGAAGCATTCTTGTAACAAATAACAAAGAGTCAGATTGGGAACCAATAAGGCAATCTGAAAGATATCGAATGGAATTATATAAAAGATTTTTCGAAGAGAGTGGTGAAGGTTTTGGAGACCCTGGTGAGCCTATACCTCAAACTTGGATTGTAGGAACGGTAGAAGAGTGCGTAGAGGAGTTGAAGAAATTTATTCTGGAGTTTGGAATTACAGATATTGTTACGATGGCCGCACCTCCTGGCATAAGGTTAAAGGAAATGTCAGCAAGTCTTGAACTTC
Organism: SAR86 cluster bacterium; assembly: GCA_022447065.1. Classification (GTDB taxonomy): domain Bacteria; phylum Pseudomonadota; class Gammaproteobacteria; order Magnimaribacterales; family Magnimaribacteraceae; genus AEGEAN-183. Next base: position 20,844 of record JAKUUM010000019.1, read on the forward strand.
TCTTTAGGGAAGTTGTGCCTAGACTTAAGAAAGAAATATCTTAGAGAACTGGTGGCTATGGATGGATTGAACCAACGACCTCAACATTATGAATTTTGATGCCCTAGTTTAGCTACTGATATAGAACTACCAGAGAATGGCTCAAGCTGAAAAATTAGTTAAGAAAACTATCGTCCTTTTCCAACATTAAATCGTATATGGGTTGATAACTTGCCCACATGCCTGCTTCTGAACCTACTTGCGTTTTAGTTAACTCCGCAACTTCATCAGAAATTCTTTCCATTTGACCTACCGATTCAGCCAGAAGTTGTGATTGACAACATCTGTCCATGGATAAAAATCCCCAAACAGCTGCATCAACAGTTTCACCTGTGGTTAGTAGTCCATGATTTTTTAAGATAACTGCTCTCTTATTGCCAAGTGCTTCAGCAATTCTATCCCCGTCATCAGTTTCTAGAACTACACCCGTGTAATCATCAAACAAAACATGATCATTAAAAAAAGCACAAGAGTCTTGGGTTATTGGTTCTAACAGCCTGCCCAGGGTTGAGAAAGATTTTCCATACATAGAATGTGAATGAGCAGCTGCATTTACATCAGGTCTAGCTTCATGAAGACGAGAATGAATCGCGAAGGCCGCGGTATTTAGAGGTCTATCACCTTGAACTACCTCTCCCTCTCTATTTACAAGCAACAAGTCAGAAATACACATCTGATTAAAATGTATACCAAAAGGGTTTACCCAAAAATAATGAGGGTACTCAGGATCCCTTAAAGTAATGTGGCCTGCAAGCCCTTCATCAAAACCAAAATGAGCAAACATTCTAAAACCGCTAGCGAGTCTCTCTAGTTGATGCCTTCTTTGTTCTTCCATAGTCTTGCATTCAATAGGTTGCAAGGATCCCTTTTCTTTCTGAGGTTGTTTACCTAAGTCTGTATCAATTTTTCCTCTCAACTCTTTAGTCATATTCGTTCTCTCTTTAAAAATTATAATCCGCTAAACCTTTGTCGTTAAATATTTAGCTTAAATGATAAAATATCTCTCTTGAGGGGAAGTATTATGGCAAAAAAGCGCTATAGAATCGAAAAAGATAGTTTAGGCGAGATAAAAGTTCCTTTTAATGCTCTTTGGGGAGCCCAGACACAAAGAGCTATAAATAATTTTCCCATTAGTGGCATTACTTTTAATTTTCCTTTCAGCAGAACTTTCATAATGAGTCTTGGCTTGATTAAAACAGCGGCCGCGAAGGCAAATAAAACTCTCAACCTTCTTGATGCTAAAAGGTCAAATGCAATTATTAGGGCATCAAAAGAAGTTTTATCTGGTAAGCATGATGACCAATTTCCTATAGATATTTTCCAAACTGGATCTGGAACCAGTACTAACATGAACGCAAATGAAGTCATAGCTAGATTAGCTTCTAAGTTTTCAGGAGTTGATGTTGATCCAAATGATCATGTAAATATGAGTCAGAGCAGTAATGACGTTATTCCAACTGCCATTAACTTAAGTACCCATTGTGGGATGGAACATCATTTGTTGCCTGCTCTAGATAACCTGATCAATATAATTGATGAAAAAGCTAAGAAAGTAGAAGGAACCACGAAAACTGGTAGAACTCATCTAATGGATGCCATGCCTTTAGATATGTCTCAAGAATTGATGGCTTGGAGTTCTCAATTAAGAGCATCTCAAAAATCTCTTACCACAGTTACTGACCAACTTCTTGCGTTACCACAAGGGGGAACTGCTGTTGGGACGGGAATAAATGCTCATCCAAGATTTTCAATAGAATTTGCCAAGGAAGTTTCCAGAATTGAAAAGATCAAAGCAAAGCCGAGTGATAATTTTTTCCATAGCCTTAGCTCTCAAGATACTTCACTTCAGTTGTCAGGAGAAATGAGAAACTTAGCCACCGTACTGATGAAAATCAGTAATGATTTACGTTGGATGAACAGTGGTCCTTTATCTGGATTGGGGGAAATAGAACTTCAAGCTCTTCAACCAGGAAGTAGCATCATGCCTGGTAAGGTAAATCCTGTCATTCCCGAAGCGGTTACCATGGTTTGTGCCGAGGTTATTGGTAGTGATACCACTGTGGCTATCGCTGCTCAGTCAGGCAATTTTCAACTCAACGTTATGCTCCCAGTTATAGCTTACAATCTATTGAAGAGTTTAAATATTCTTTCTAATGCAATGGGTATATTAGGGAATAAAGCTATAAAAACCTTCAAGGTCAATAAAACAAACATTCAGGAGTCTTTAGAAAGAAATCCCGTATTAGTAACTGCACTTAGTCCTATTATCGGCTACGCAAAAGCGGCCGAGATAGCTAAAAAAGCTTATAAGGGAAGGAGATCCGTAATAGAAGTAGCCTTAGAAGAAACTAAGTTATCTCGAAAGAGATTGGAAAAACTATTAAATCCTAAAAATTTAACTTCAGGAGGAATCAAGAAATAATATGGACAGTTTAACCTCCCAAAAATGTGTAGCTTGTAAAGCTGATGCTCCAAAAGTTACTGCTGATGAATTAGTTGAACTCATAAAAGAAATACCCGACTGGAAGCCTATTACTGAAGAGTCTATGTTAAGGCTTCGAAGGGTGTTTGAGTTTCAAGATTACTCTTCTGCAGTTCAATTTACTAATAAAGTTGCAGATCTTGCTGAGCAGGAAGACCATCATCCTGCTATTCTCTTAGAATGGGGTAAAGTGGAAGTAACTTGGTGGACCCATAAGATCCTTGGTTTACATATGAATGACTTTATTGCTGCAGCAAAAACCGACTTAATTTTTAATCAATAAGCTCAATTAACTAATTAGTCTAAGGATCTTCCTTTTATTATTTACTTACTTTAGTATTCCGCATCCTAAAAGTAAGGATGCATCATTATTCAATATGGAAATAGTTAAAGAACAGCCTCAATGGTTTAGGAAAGCTCTCGAAGTTAATCACAAAAGTGATTTTGCTGAAATTTCTGGGGCTAAAGTTCATTTTATGGAGTGGGGAAGCCCTCTAAATCCTTCAGTAATTATGCTGCATGGAAACCATGCCCATGCCCATTGGTTTCAATTTATAGGAGGATTGCTTGTAGATAAATATCACTTTGTCGTTATGAGTTTTAGTGGCATGGGAGAGAGTGAATGGCGTTCTAGATATGACAAAGATACTTTTGTAGCAGATGTTTGGGGTGTGCTTAAAGAAACTAAACTCATTAGACCAGTTATTGTTGGTCACAGCTTTGGCGGCATGATTGCTTTGGCTACCGCTGAGAAATACAGTGAAGATATGTCAGGCTTGATTTTGGTGGATTTTGTCGTAAGACGCCCTGAAAATCACGTAGATTGGTACAAAAATTTACCGCCTTCTAAACCTCCAAAAGTCAGACCTTCGAAAGAAGAGTTGGTACAAAGATTTAGATTAATGCCTCCCCAGGAATGTAAAAATCAATTTCTACTAGATTTTATAGCTGAAAGATCTGTACGAAAGACGGACCAGGGATGGAGTTGGACTTTTGATCCCTCTACTTACGATCATTTAGATGTTGGAAATAATCAATCTGAAGTTCTTAATCAATTGAACTGCCCTGTTTCTTTTATATACGGAGAAAACACTATGGAGTTTGATACCGGTGATTCCATCAAAGAGATGAAAGAACTTCTTCCAAAAAGTTCTTCGGTGGTAGCTTTAAGAGAAGCTCAACACCACTTAATGTTAGACAAACCACTAGAATTTGTAGAGGAATTAGATAAGTTGATACAGGAATTTGTTTAATCGTTTTCTTTTGCAGTGGGTATCCTTAAGAACCAGATAACTATGATTGCGAGGACCAATAAGGAAGAAAGAAACAGAAAAGCGTAATCATAATTTCCATAGGCATCAAACATCAGTGCAGCTACAGGCGTTCCGCTAACTTGGAGAAGAGAAATAAAAGGCTGGGCGGTACCTCTTGAAAATCCAAAACTTTTTTGAGTATAGATTTTATTGTAAAGTATATTACTTAAGGGAAGGGCTGCACCCCCTCCAAATCCGAATAACGCAATAATAAATGAAAGTTGATTCGGGCTCTGGCTAAAAAGAATAAGCAGAGTTCCCACAAGCTGGATTACAAGAGATGTTGAGACAGCTAATCTTGCATCCATTTTATTTTCTACTAACCATCCAAAAACGAGCTTACTAATCATTGCTGGAACGGCGTACATACTAAAAATCCAAGCCGCTTGTTCGGCCCAACCCCTTTCAGAAGCGTAAAAGGTTATATGAGATAACACTGCCATCATGGCACAGAATTGCAAAGCAAAAACTAAAGACAGAACCCAGAAATTTCTGTCTTGAAATAACTGCTTCAGGGACCAATCTTTTCCTGAAGCTTCAGTTGAATCCTCTTCACCGTTATTTAGTACTTTTCCATCTGGCAGTTGATCCACATCTTCTGGATTATCAATAACAAGAAACTTAAACAAAGGCGCATTAATGATCAAAGTGAACACACCATAATATAAGTAAGCTTCTCTCCAATTAAGACCTAGATCATTAAGAAGATAGTTAGTTAAGTTAGGCATAACCAAACCTGAGAAAGAAACACCTAGAGCCGCTATACCTAAAGCTCTTCCCGTATGTTCACGGAACCATCTTGATACAAGTTTTGAGACGGACAAGTTTCCCATCAAAGAAGCCCCAAGAGCAATCGGGAGAACAAATATCAAAATGAAAGCTAAATAACTATTAACGAAATAAAGGGAGATTAAAGAAAATCCATAGACAAATGAACCGGAAATTAAAACCGATCTTATCGAGTAAGTATCCAATAACTTTCCTACCACAGGCATGGTAATGGCAGAAATAAGCATAAAACCAGGGATGGTAAGAGTAACCATGAATCTCGAAAGTTCCATTTCTTCTGCGATTACAAGTTGGATAACTGGGTAAGATTGAAACGCAAACCCCACAACACAGAAATCTGCAAAAAGAGCTATGGTGACCATACGCCATCCCAAAAAAGGAGTTTTTTTAGAAATATCTTCCATGAGTTGATTTTTCTTTAGTTTAGCTTAAGTTAAATTTTTTTAATTCCTTTTCTTTTCTTTCTGTATAATTTAAAGATGTTGCGTATAGCAGACCAGGCATTAACTTTCGACGACGTACTTCTTCTGCCTGAACACTCGGGAGTACTCCCAAAAGATGTAGATCTCAAAACGAGCTTGACCAGTAGCATAGAGCTCAATATTCCTGTTATTTCAGCAGCCATGGATACTGTAACTGAATCAAGAATGTCGATTGCTTTAGGTGAATTGGGTGGGATTGGTATCGTTCACAAAAATTTCCCTATTGAAGAGCAAGCCGCTGAAGTTAGAAAGGTAAAGAAATATGAAAGCGGTGTAGTAAGAGATCCAATAACCATCCGTTCCGATAACAATGTTGGTGAACTTATACAGCTAACGAACGAACTTAGCATCTCTGGAATGCCGGTGGTCGATGATGGAAATCTAGTGGGAATCGTTACCAGCAGAGATTTTAGAAATGAACAGGACTTGTCAGCTAGGGTTTCCCAGATTATGACTCCTAAGGCCAAGCTGGTTACAGCAAAAGAAGGTGAAAGCCTTGACGTCATAAAAGAATTACTTCATTCAAACAGAATTGAAAAAATCTTACTCATTGACCATAACTTCATGCTCACAGGTTTGGTAACCCTCAAGGATATAAATAAATCCTTAGACTTTCCAAATGCAGCTAGGGATTCAGAAGGCAGATTACTGGTCGGGGCAGCTATTGGAACCAGCCCTGAGACAAAAGAAAGAGCAAATGCACTCATTGATTCAGGCGTAGATGTGCTGGTAGTAGATAGTGCTCATGGCCATCACGAAGGAGTCTTAAACCAAATTAAAGCTCTTAAGCATGATTTTCCTGATGTTCAGGTAATAGGGGGCAATGTAGCAACCAAGGAAGGTGCCTTGGCACTGGTCAAAGCTGGGGCTGATGCTGTAAAAGTTGGAATTGGACCAGGTTCCATTTGTACCACTAGAATGATAACTGGGGTTGGCGTACCACAACTTACTGCAGTAGCCAACGCCGCCGAAGCTCTGAAAAATAGTAATATCCCTGTCATCGCTGACGGAGGCATTCGTTTTTCCGGAGATGTGGCCAAAGCTATAGCCGCAGGAGCCCACTCGGTAATGTTAGGCAGTATCTTAGCTGGTACCGAAGAAGCACCAGGCGAAGTGGAACTCTTTCAAGGAAGAAGTTATAAGTCTTACAGAGGTATGGGTTCCCTAGGTGCTATGAGTGGAGACCTAGGATCTGGGGACAGGTACTTTCAGGACAGCGCAAATGCTACCGAGAAGCTAGTTCCAGAAGGGATTGAAGGCAGGGTGCCTTACAAAGGTTGGATGGAAGCTGTGATCCATCAGATGATGGGCGGCTTAAAACAAAGTATGGGTTATACCGGTTCACAAGACATAAAAACCATGAGGACTAAACCTAAGTTCATACAAGTAACCTATGCTGGCGTCAACGAGAGTCATGTTCATGATGTGAGTGTAACCAAAGAAGCTCCCAATTACAGGATGTCCTAAAATAATGGAGTACTAAGATGTCTCAAGACATCATTGGCGACAGAATTTTAATTTTTGATTTCGGTTCTCAATACACTCAGTTAATTGCAAGGAGAGTAAGAGAACTTGGGATTTATTGCGAAATATATTCTTACAAATCCACTATTACTTCGATAAAAAAATTCAATCCCAAGGGGATCATCCTCTCGGGAGGTCCAGAGACGGTCAAACAAAAAGGCTCTCCTAAAGTTCCGAGTAAACTGTTTAGTTTAAACATCCCCATTTTAGGAATTTGCTACGGCATGCAAAGCATTGCCCAACAAATGGGAGGAAAAGTTAAATTAGCAAGCAAGCGAGAGTTTGGCCATGCAAAATTGAGGGTTTTAAACAAAGCTTCTGGATTGCTTAAAGGTATAACAAAAAATTCTATCAATGTTTGGATGAGTCATGGAGATCAAGTGGTTTCTTTACCTAAAGGGTTTAAAACCTTTGCCAAAACTAACAACAGTCCAATAGCAGGTTTATTCCATCCGCAGAAAAAAATCTATGGCTTACAGTTCCATCCCGAAGTAACTCACACACCACAAGGTAAACAAATCCTTAAAAACTTTGTAGGAGATATTTGCGACTGTAAAGGCTTGTGGAATTCAAAAAATATTATTTCCAAAGCAGTTGCTGAAATTAGAGAAAAGGTTGGCTCTGAAAAAGTTTTACTAGGGTTATCTGGAGGAGTGGATTCGGCAGTGGTAGCCGCTCTACTCTCTAAGGCCATTGGTGATCAGCTGACCTGTGTGTTCGTGGACAATGGTCTCCTTAGACTGAACGAAGGCGATCAGGTTATGGATACCTTTAAAAGTAAGTTTGGTATCAAAGTCAAAAGAGTAAATGCGGGAAATCAATTTCTCAAAGATCTTAAAGGTAAAATAGATCCTGAGCATAAACGGAAAGCTATTGGCAAAACTTTCATAGATGTCTTTTTGAAAGAAGCCAAAAAAAATCAAAAAATAAAATGGTTAGCTCAGGGAACAATCTATCCTGATGTAATTGAATCTGCAGGCAATACAAACGGTACTGCTCACGTGATTAAATCTCACCATAACGTTGGGGGTCTTCCGGATTATCTTAAATTACCGGTTATTGAGCCTTTAAAAGACTTATTTAAAGATGAAGTAAGAAAAATAGGATTGGAATTGGGCTTGCCACGCGAAATATTGTTTAGACATCCTTTCCCAGGTCCAGGTCTTGGCGTAAGAATCTTAGGGGAGATAAAGAGAGAATACATAAGAATCTTGCAGCTGGCAGATGACATATTTATAAGGGAGTTAGTCGAGGAAGGGTATTACGATAAAGTCAGTCAGGCATTTGCAGTTTTCCTCCCTGTTAAATCTGTTGGTGTCGTCGGGGATTCAAGAAGGTATGAATATGTTATAGCGTTGAGGGCAGTTGAAACCATAGATTTCATGACTGCGAAGGCAGCTACCTTACCTCATAGTTTTTTAGAAAAAGTATCTAATAGAGTAATGAACGAAATACCTGAGGTTTCTAGGGTAACTTATGATATTTCAAGCAAACCACCAGCTACTATTGAGTGGGAATGAGGGGTGGCTCTGAAACCCTTATAAACACTGGGTTTCAGGACTTCAATTTTCTAAATCTAATTTTTTAAGTTATTGATTTTATAAGCTTTTAAAAACTTTACTACACAGATTACTACACACTAAGGTGACTATTGCGTTTCATAAGTCACTTGGAGTTGTATAAAAGAAAATGTTCGTATTTTTCTTAATATAGAATCCTTAAGTTGAAAAATGCTATTAATTAACTATGATACGTGCTGGAAACCCATACTGACTAGAGGGTTTTAAATTAAGTCACTATTGAGTGGGAATAGAACATTTAATTAACTAGGAGAATTGAGATGCCAGCACGTTTAGGAAATTTTTTAATTTTTGTTGTTCTTACAATAATTACTATAGGACTTTATCCGTTGTTCTTTTTTGTAACACGACAACAAGAAACAGTAGAACTTTTGAAAGATATCAAAGAAGAATTAAAGAAATCATAAAATTAGAGAATTAAACAGGAGATATTATGGAAGGATTAACGGTTACTGCATTTAGTTTAAGCATTATGGGAATGGCAGCACTTGGGTTAGTAATTAGATTGACAACAAGAGTAGAAAAACTTGTAAAAACTCTGAAAGAAAAGGGAGTTCTAGAAGAGGATTACAAAGAAGAATAAAGGTAAAAAATTAAAATGAGAAAAAAAAGTCAGGGGGCATAATGGCCGAAACAAAGGTTATTCAACACATCAATGCTTCGTTAGATCTGGTGTGGTCAAAGCTGGGTGACTTTGCAGGCCTTAAACCTGGATCAGGAATTGAATCTGTAGAATACGAAGGTGAAGGTGTGGGAATGACCCGTGCTATTCACCTATCCATTGGAACTGTTGTTGAACGGCTAGATCATTATGACCCTGTAGCAAAAAATTATAGCTATGCATTTATCAACAAAGATTGTCCATTACCTTTTTTGAATTATTCAGCTACTGTCCAGCTCCACGGCAATGAAGATAACACTACTACCATAGAGTGGACTGGAAGATTTGAACCTAAAGGTATTGAGGAGTCGCAAGCTAAAGCATTAGCTTCTACCATGTATGCTAATGCAATTAATGGAGCTAGGCTGGAATTAGAAGCTAGTTAAATCTTCTTAATAAGTTCAAAGGAAACAATATGGATCGCGTCAATAATAAAGTAGTTATTATCACTGGAGCTGCCTCTGGGTTGGGTAAAGCAGATGCCATGTTACTGTCAGAGGAAGGGGCAAAGCTAGTGCTGTCCGATATCAACGTAGAAGAAGGCAAGCGCGTCGCTCAGGAATGTAGAAATGATGCCCTGTTTTTTGAGCAAGATGT
>JAKUUM010000002.1 GCA_022447065.1 SAR86 cluster bacterium
CCAGGGTCACCTTCTTTTAATCCAATAACAATTTTCTGATTAGGCCATATTATCCCCCATACATTCAACATCATGAGGGTTCCCATGGTAGCTCCTAGGATAATATCCAGTGAAACAGCTGCTTGAATTATATAAAGAAGTACTATACCAGTTAAAAAAGTAAATAAAGCGGCCCAACGAAACCACCATAAAGCTCTAGGAACAAGCTTGGATACAGCATCTTTTCTTGCAGATTCTTCAGCTTCCTTAAAATATTCAGTTTGGACAAAGTTAAAGTAATACAGAAGACCTATCCAGGTAATACCCACTAAGATATGTCCCCAACGAAATAACATATTAAATAATTCTTCCATCGTCTCTCCTTTTGTCCCTATATTACTAGAATAAGAATAACTATGAAAATTTATTAGCCTTTAAAGAAAAAGGCCCCGCAGGGCCTTTCTCTTTACATCATGCCGCCCATTCCATCCATTCCAGGAGGCATGCCACCAGGCATACCACCGGCGTTTTCTTCAGGAATTTCTGAAATCATGGCTTCAGTGGTTATCATTAAGCCTGCTACAGAACCAGCCGCTTGTAAAGCTATTCTAACTACTTTCGCCGGATCAAGAATACCCATCTTAACCAAATCGCCATACTCGCTGGTAGCTGCGTTAAAACCAAAATTACCTTTCTTAGCTTTAACTCTATCTAAAACTACAGAAGCTTCTTCTCCAGCATTGCTAACTATTTGCCTGAATGGTGTTTCCATTGCCCTAAGAGCAATATTAATTCCAACATTTTGGTCTTCATTGTCGCCCTCAAGACCTTCAATCTTTTGTAGAGCTCTCACTAAGGCTACTCCACCACCTGCTACAACACCTTCTTCAACTGCCGCACGAGTAGAATGAAGAGCATCTTCAACCCTTGCTTTCTTCTCCTTCATCTCGATCTCAGAACCTGCACCAACTTTAATTACTGCAACTCCGCCAGCTAATTTTGCCACACGTTCTTGAAGCTTCTCTTTATCGTAGTCAGAAGAAGTATCTTCTATTTGAGTTCTTACTTGATTAACCCTAGCAGAAATTGCGTCTGGTGCTCCAGCACCGTCAATTATAGTTGTGTCTTCCTTATTCAGCTCAACTTTCTTAGCTTGACCAAGATCTTCAACCTTTGCACCTTCTAAGCTAAGCCCAACTTCTTCAGAAATTACTGTACCACCAGTCAGAATAGCAATGTCTTCAAGCATGGCTTTTCTTCTGTCTCCAAATCCTGGAGCCTTGCATGCAGAAACTTTAACCACTCCTCTTATGTTATTGACTACTAAAGTTGCCAAAGCTTCACCTTCAACATCTTCAGCTATAACCAAGAGCGGCCTTCCAGCTTTTGCTACGGATTCAAGGAGTGGAAGTAATTCGCGGATATTAGAGATTTTTTTATCATGCAGAAGAATATAGGGGTCTTCCAATTCTGCAGTCATTCTGTCTTGATTATTTATGAAATAGGGAGATAGGTAGCCTCTATCGAATTGCATACCCTCTACAACCTCAAGTTCATTCTCTATGCCACTGCCTTCTTCAACAGTGATAACACCTTCTTTACCAACTTTTTGCATCGCCTCTGCGATAATTTCTCCAACCGAAGTATCGCTGTTTGCTGAGATGGTGCCTACTTGTGCTATGGCAGTATCATCTTCACAAGGTTGAGAAGCCCCTTTTAAGTTTTCAACAGCTGCTGCAACAGCCTTATCTATACCTCTTTTTAAGTCCATAGGATTAAAGCCAGCCGCAACAGATTTTAATCCTTCGCTTACGATGGATTGTGCCAAAACGGTAGCCGTGGTTGTGCCATCACCTGCTTCATCAGAGGTTTCAGAGGCAACGGTTTTAAGCATCTGAGCGCCCATGTTTTCAAATTTATCTTTAAGTTCTAATTCTTTTGCAACCGACACACCATCCTTTGTTACAGTAGGTGCACCGAAAGACTTATCTAGAATTACGTTTCTTCCTTTGGGTCCAAGGGTCACTCTTACTGCATCCGATAAGATATTAACACCTGCTAACATGCTTTGACGGGCTGCTTCACCAAATTTAACTTCTTTTGCCATTTTTAACCTCTTTTAATTAATTATTTCTTGAGAATACCAAGAATATCGTTTTCATTCAAAACCACTAGCTCTTCGCCATCTACCTTTACAGTATTACTACCAGAGAATTGGCCAAAAACAACCATATCACCGGCTTTTACTGCTACTGCTTGGACTTTACCATTATCAAGGGTTTTACCTGGTCCTACTGCAAGAACTTCTCCCTCTGAAGGTTTCTCCGCAGCTGAACCTGGAAGGACAATACCACCCTCGGTCGTTTCTTCTTCATCGGTGCGCTTAATTAAAACGCGATCTCCTAAAGGTACAAATTTCATCTGTTCATCTCCACTTAATATTTATAAATAAACACTTTGCTAAAAAAGGCGCCATTCTAATCCAGAAAAACTGTACGTCAATCTCATTAATGACAAAAACCACTTCTTTTTTTCTCTAAACACAAATTTGGGGCTAAATTAAATTTTTCAACCCCTTTATCTTATTTTTTTACTTATCTTTCTTGTACTCGCCTTCAATCCAATCTTTATTGGTGTAACTAGATTTATCAGAAAAACTGGAAACCGGAAAGAAACTTGAAGCTAATAAAGATAAAAAAAGCTTTCTTGTGAAAGGGATTAAGCACATAAAACCAATTACATCTGTTACAAACCCTGGAGTAAGAAGTAAAGCACCTCCAACAGCTAAAAAGATTCCAGTAACTATTTCTTCTGTTGGTAACTCAGAACGCACTAACTTGTTCCTTGCATTTATTAATGTTTTAAACCCTTGTTGTCGAAGTAGTAATAAACCTATAACCGCGGTCAAGAGAACGAGTGCAATGGTGTTAAAAGCACCAATGGAAGTTCCTACCCGGATTAGGATATACATTTCTAATATAGGTAAACCGATGAAAATGGGTAAAAAATATTTCATTATTGCTCACTAAAATGTGGGGATGAAAAGCAAATTATCAAGTGACCTAACCAGAAGAAAAAATAAGTTTCTTATTCCACAAAACATAAGAAAGAACTATTGCTGGTAGGCCTAAAGAAGCAGCATAAAGAAAGAAATTAAAATACCCAAAAGAATCTACAACAAAACCTGAAAATCCTTTAATGATTGTGGCCGGAAAGGTAGCTAAAAGAAAGAGTACAGCATATTGAGTGGCTGTAAAATGTCTGTTTGTGAGGCTTGACAATAAAGCAATCAAAGCGGTTGAGGCTACTCCTTGGCTAAAATTATCTAAAGCTATTGTTAGAGTAAGACCTGAAACATTGTGACCAATAGTATCAAGCCACGCAAAAGCTACATTGGTAAGAAAAACTAGAATTGCCCCGAGAAGAACTACTGACATCATACTGTAACGGTAAATCAATATCCCGCCTGTAAATACACCTATCATGGTCATTAATATTCCAAAAGCATTTGTAACAATAGCAACTTCTTCTTTTGTAAATCCTGTGTCTACGTAAAAAGGCATAGCCATTGGGCCCAAAACAATATCGCTAAAACGATAAAAGATAACTAAAAATAAAATAAGTAAAATGTGGTTATCTCTGTATCTTTTTAGTAAATCAGTTAAAGGGTTTAAATACAGATTTAAAAAGGACGAAAAGGGGTTTTTTACAAGGCCACCAACTTGAGAATCTAGTTTTTCAGGTTCAGGTATAATAAAAATTGAGAAAAGAACTAAGAAAATCATCAAAATACCTATAGAAAAATAAGCAGTAGACCAATCATAGAAACTTGCAACAAAAAAAGTAAATACTTGGGAAACTAGAAACGCAATTCTCCACCCGCCTTGATACATGCTGGCAGCTTCTCCTTGTTCGTGATTTGAGACTAGCTCTACCCTCATTGCATCTATACAAATGTCTTGAGTAGCTGCAAAGAAACTAACTGATAAAGCAAAACCTACGAGAACCAGCAAAGAACTTGTCGGATCAGAGAAGGCCATACCAAAGATACTAATAACAACTAAAGACTGGCTAAAGACTAACCAACTCTTTCTTTGGCCAAGTAAATTTAGTATGGGCAATTTAAGCCTGTCAACAAAAGGAGACCAAATCGCTTTAAAGGTAAACATCAATGTGATCCAGGACAATAACCCTATTGTTGATCTCGAAATATCAGCTTCTCTCAACCAAAAACCAAGAGGGTCTATCAACATCCCAAAGGGCAATCCTGAACAAAAACCTAAAGCTAAGACTATCAATAATCTAGGCTTAAAAAAGCCCAAAAAGGATTCTCTCCAAGATTTCACTTACTAATCCCTAAAGTTCTTAAATTGGAGAGGAAGATCGTAGTTTGCTGCCTTTAACAGATTAATTACTTCTTGTAGATCGTCCCTTTTCTTGCCTGATACTCTAACGCTTTCACCTTGAACCGAGGCTTGGACTTTAATCTTTGATGATTTGATCTTCTGGGTAATATTCTTAGCCATCTCTTTATCTATACCTTCTCGTAAAAGGATATTCTGTCGAGCACTCCCCGTGGATACCTCTATCTCCTCAGCTTTTAAGCTTTTTAAATCAACGCCTCTTTTTGCTAAAGATTCTTTCAGGATAGGTAGCATTTGGTGTAACTGGAATTCCTCTTGAGAAGAAAGAGTTATCTGACCTTCACCTAAAGTAAATTTTGCTCCTTTCCCCTTAAAATCAAATCTGTTTTCAATAATTCTATTGCCTTGGTCAACACCATTAGTCACTTCATGTACATTCAATTCTGATTTGATATCAAAAGATGGCATCTTGATCTCCTTAACCCAAAATAAGAGGCTATTGATCCAGAAATTATAATAAAAAGATAGTTTTTAAGACTAAACTACACTATTGCGGTGCCAGGATAATCTTGGATAAACGGGAAACTGGTGTATGTATTAATTCCAGTGCTGCCCTCGCAACGGTAATAGAAGAATTTGAAACATTAGCCACTGCGGAATTCGTGGGAAGGCGTTTCAAGCTTCATTTTAGTGATGACTTCTTAAGCCCGGATACCGGCCGTAAAAATATGTTCAATCCGTTACGAAAGGTGACTGATGAAAAAGAAATACTTAAATATTTTAAGCTGCTTGTTAGTTTTAGCTTTAAATGCAGAAGAAGAAACTGTTGAAGAAATTGTAAGCATCGCTTCTGAGAATCCCAAGAGCATGAAACAAGTTCTTGCTACTGTCGATGTCCTTGATAAAGACGAGCTTAATAGGCAAGTTGCCATAGATGTTATTGGTATCCTAAGTAACTCTTTAGCTTTAGACACAAGTAGCAATGGTGGGCCAGGTCAATATGCTTCTATATTTTTAAGAGGGTCAAACAGCAATCATACCTTAGTAGAAATAAACGGGGTCAAGATTAATCCTAATACTGCGGGCGGAGCTTCTATTAATAATTTAGATCCAAGCCTTATATCTCAAATTGAAGTTGGCTCAGGTCCATTTTCTTCGACTTATGGCTCTGAAGCTATTGGTGGTGTGATAAATATTTCTACTATCCAAGATCGGGAAGAATCACTTTTACAAGTAGCTATTAGTAGTGGTGCAGATAATTTTAGAAGGGAAAGCTTACAGACAAATTGGTCGGAGAAAAATAAATCTTTCAATATTCTCCTTCTAAACTCAAAAACTAATGGTTTCCCTAGTCTCCTCAATTCTTCGATAGACAGGGGTTACTCAAATAAAAGCTTGGTTGGTTCTTTTGATCTTAAAAGCGAAAGAACCAATGCCCAGCTTTCTACCTGGTTATCAAAAGGAAATACAGAATATTTAGGTTTTCAAGGAGATCCTTTGTCGCAAAATTATAAAACCTCAGCTCACTCGTTAAACATTACTAGTAAGATTAGAAATTCTTATTTGGTTTTACTGAATTTAAGTTCTTCGAAAGACTTAATTCATCAACATCAAGAAAATTACCTGGGTTTTAAAGACATCACTGAGACAGACAGTAATAATTTTGAGATTTTGATTCAGAAACAGGCCAAAGATTCATCTTTCTCAACGGGATATTTACAAGAAAAACAAAAAGTAAACTACTCAAGTTTTGGAACTCAGTTTAAAAAAAACCTAAAAACTAAGTCTCTAATGGCACAGACCAGTCTTAATTTCAGGAGTCATCTATTATTAATTAAATTACGTTACTCAAATCATGATTTATACGGCAACCAAGAATCCTGGAATATAAACTACAAAAAGAATTTTAATCCTGCTTGGTCGATAAGATTGAGTTCTGGCTCGGCTTTCAGATCCCCCAACAGTTCTGAGTTATATGGTTATGGATCAAATATTAACCTTAAACCAGAAAGCTCCAAAGGATATGAAATAAGTGTAGATAAAATAATTAAGGAGTCGACTTTAAGTTTGTCGGTATTCAAGAACGACATTGACAATCTCATCAATTTCGATTTTCAAGAATTCATCTTAAAAAATATTGAACAAAGTTCTACAAAAGGCTTAGAACTGAGATACCTATGGAAAAATAAATTCATCGGTGGACGGCTATTAATTAGATATCAAGACCCTAAAGATCAAATGGGTCAACAACTAGCTAGAAGGTCAAAAAAATCTATAAGCCTTAATATTTATAGAGAGTCTGGTCTAGGCACATTCAACTTAAATCTTTCAGCTTTTGATAAAAGAAAAGACTTTGGAGGAGTAATTCTTCCTGAATACAGCCTAATACATTTGTCATTTGTTAAAGAGATTTCAGACCAATTAGCCTTTTCAATGAGGCTAGAGAATATCCTAGATAAGGAATATTTTACAGCTTCAGGATTTAACGGATATTATCAAAATCAAGGCAGGTCTTTATGGTTAAATGCTACTTATAAACTTAGGCAATAGCTATGGCAAAGAGAATCACAAAAGTAATTACAAAAAAGGGGGATGATGGTTCCACAGGAATGGGCGACGGTTCTAGAGTTTCTAAATCTAGTTCTTTAATTGTTGCCATCGGTGAATTAGATGAACTTAATTCCTGGATAGGATTATTAACTTCTTTGAAAGAGCTAGAGGATCAAAAGGAATTCTTATTAAGTGTTCAAAATCGTCTTTTCGATATAGGAGGTATATTAACTACAAAATCAGACATACCTCTTAAGGCAGGTTATTTAAAGGATTTAGAATATCAAACCAATAACATGAATAAAGAATTACCTCATTTAGAAAACTTTGTACTTCCAGGAGGCAAACCGGAATCCTCAGTAATTCACATAGCTAGAACTGTGTGTAGAAGAGCAGAGAGAACTTTGATAAATGCAGACACAAATGAGGCAGTGGAAAAAAGTTGTCTTGTTTACCTAAATAGACTTTCAGACTTCCTATTCGTATTAGCTAGGAAAGTAAATCTAGACTCAAGTATTGAAGAATTACTATGGTCTCAGGACTGACTAACCTAAGGAATCTTTATATCTAGACCAATCAAATGATTCTCCAGGATCCGTTTTTCTTCCTGGAGCTATATCCTTATGTCCGACTATACGATGCTTACTAATGCCTGAATAATTTTCCATAAGAGACTTAGTTACACCTACGAGTGAAGAATACTGCTCCTCAGAGTATGGTTTTGTATTGGTTCCTTCAAGTTCAATGCCGATTGAAAAATCATTACATTCCTTTTTGCCTTCAAATTCTGACACTCCTGCATGCCAAGCCTTTTTACTAAAATTAACAAATTGAGTAAGAGTACCTTTTCTATCAATAAGAAGATGACTAGAAACTTTTAGGTCGATAATTGTTTCAAAATAAGGATGAATAGAAGGATCTAATTTATTCAAAAAAAAATCTTCTACGTATCGCCCACCAAATTCACCTGGAGGAAGACTTATATTATGAATAACAAGGAGATTAGGTTTAACTCCTTTGGGTCTTTCAGAGGAGTTAGGAGATTCTAATATTTTCGCTTGATCTAGAAGATGATTAGTTACCGTGAACAATTAACCTCCTAGCGCCTTTTCCTCTCTTGGTGCATTGTAGGCGGCTTTCCCTTCCACATGTTGTTTTTGTACTTGGCCTCTCGGTCTTTCTCGCCTTTAAAAAAAGACACCAACTCTCTTCGATCTAGAAGCTCATCAGAATTCTTATCTAATTCTCCAAATTTCTTCTTGATTGGAGACATGAACTCTTCTTTCGAAACTTTGCTGTTACCATTTGAATCCATTTTTTTAAACCTCATGTCCTTAGCAACTTTGGGACCAATAGAACGACCTTCAGCCAGCTCTTTGTTAGTTAAGAATCCGTCTTTATCCTTATCTAAAGCTGTGAAGATAGCTTCACGTACTTCTTTTTTGGCTTCCGGATTTCCATCAGGAGGACCTTTTTTAATGCGCTTTTGTCGATGATTTGATCGTCCTTTGGAAGCAGAAATAAATTCGTTCTTATCAATTCTCTGATCATCATTTCTATCCAATCTATCGGCCATCTTCGAAAGCATCTTCTCTCCTCTCACCTGTTCCTCAACATCCATCTCCTGTCTGGTAATATTGCCGTCAGAATTTCGATCCAGTAAAGAAAACATTTTTTCGCTCTTTGAACTAAATTCTGAAAAGCTTAAAACTCCATTGTTATCTCTATCCATATGTAACATATTTTTATGCTGCTTTCTTGGTTCAGCTTGAATGCTTAAAGAAATTAAGACCACACACAACAGCGGAATTAAGTAATTAAATCTTTTCATATTTTCTCCTCCTGCTAAAAATAACACTTTATTGCGGCTATAGACATATAAAAATTACCTAGGTTCAAAAATATTTATTTCCTTAGTTCTTTTGGTAATTTAAAGAAAATTCCTTCATCTTGTCTATCCTGACCTCCCACTATCTCTATATCGAAGTTTGAGTTAATAACATTTAATAATTCTTGAACTAAATGTTCTGGAGCGGAAGCCCCAGAAGTTAAACCTACTGTCTCTTTCCCTTTAAACCAGTTAAAATTTAAATCTGAAGCACTATCAATCAGATAAGATTCAACTCCTGACCTTTCAGCAATTTCCCTTAATCTATTGGAATTAGAACTATTCTTAGAACCTATTACCAAAATAAGATCACTCTCTAGAGCAAGTTGCTTAACTGCATCTTGTCTATTTTGAGTTGCGTAACAAATATCATCTTTCCTAGGTCCTAAAATCGAAGGAAATCTCCGCTTAAGAACTTGGATAATTTCTTCAGTATCGTCTACTGATAAAGTTGTTTGAGTGACAAAAGATAAATTTTTATCATCTTTTACTGATATTTCTTCTGCTTCTTCTTTGTTTTGAACTAAATAAATATTACCTCCTTTTGAAGAGTCGTATTGCCCCATCGTTCCTTCAACTTCTGGATGATTTGCATGTCCTATCAAAATACATTCTCTTCCAGATCGAGAGTGAAGTTCCACCTCGGAATGTACTTTGCTTACCAATGGACAAGTAGCATCAAAAACTCCTAAATCTTTAGATAGAGAATTTTTTTGGACTTCCTTGGAGACACCATGCGCGCTATAAATTACTGTCGCTCCAGGAGGCACTTCATCTATCTCTTCAACGAAAACAGCTCCCAAGTTCCTTAACTCTGCAACTACGGTTTGATTGTGCACAACTTCATGTTTTATATATACAGGTGGCCCTTTCAGATCAATGACTTTCTTAACAATCTCTATTGCTCTGCCAACTCCTGCACAGAAACCTCGAGGGTTGGCTAAAATGATTTTCATGCGTCGTTAGTTCTTTCGATGAAGAAGAAATAAGTTAGATAGATCATTATTCCAACAGTTATATAACTATCAGCAAGGTTAAAAACATAAAAAGAATAATCCTTATAAAACAAATGAATAAAATCTACAACATAACCCAAGAAAACTCTATCCATTAAATTCCCTAATCCTCCACTAACAATGAGTACAAGAGAACTAAGCTCTAATTTGTGTTTAGAAGTTTTCTTAACAAGAAGGAAAAATAAGTAGACTAGGAGAGAAGAAATTATGAATACTAAGACCCATCTCGCTATAGCTCCTCCATCATTAAAAATACTGAAAGCTATTCCCGTATTATGGACCAAAGTAAAACTTAAGAAAGGAAGTAAATTTAGAGATTCACCCACATTCAACTGAGATGAAATCAACATCTTAGACACCTGATCTAGACCAACAAGAAATATTAGCACCAAACTTAATTGACTTGTTTTCATCCGTTAAGCGAAGAGTCTTGTCTCCCCCTTTTCTCCGATATTTTCTAAACACCTATTACACAATGTGGGATGTTCTTTGATTGAACCTACTTCCAGCCTACTGTGCCAACATCTCTCACATTTATTATTAGAAGTTTTATTAACCTTAACCCTCAAGCCTTTTAAGTCAGTTTCCTGGCCTTCTCCACTTTCTTCTAAAACTTTTGCCTCTGAAGTAATAAAAATAAATCTTAATTCTCCAGAAAATTTTTCTAGTACTTTTCTTAAATCTTTAGAACATACTAATTCAAGTTCTGCTTCTAAAGCTGAACCTATCAAGCCAGAATTCCTGGAAGATTCAATAACCTTGTTTACTTCTGATCTTATCTCTAAGACTTTTTCCCAGTCTGAATAAGATATCAATCCTTCTGAGGATGTGATCCAATCTTCATACCATTCTGATAGGTGTACTGAAGGTAGCTGCTTATGATAGAGGAGCCAAGCTTCTTCAGCAGTAAAACTAAGGATTGGGGAAATCCAACGAACTAATGCCTCAAGTATCTGATACAAGACCGTTTGACATGATCTTCTAGCAACAGAGTCTTTGGCACAAGTGTATAGACGGTCTTTAAGAACATCTAAATAAAAACCTCCTAAATCATTAGCACAAAAATTGTGTATTTTGTGAAATGCAACGTGAAAGCGGTAATTTTGATAGTCTTCTATTAATTCTTTTTGGAGTTTTTGAGTTTTTATCTCCATGTATTTATCTATTTCAGTTAATTCATGTTCTTTTACTCGATTCTCTACTTCAAAATCATGAATATTCCCTAATAAAAATCTAATGGTATTTCTTATTCTTCTATAAGAATCTGCAGCTCCCTGTAGCCTATCGTTAGATATAACCATCTCATTTCTAAAATCAGTTGAAGCTATCCACGCTCTTAAAACATCTGCTCCTTTTGTATTCCAGATCTCCTGAGGAGAAATAGTATTTCCGAGAGATTTAGACATCTTTTTTCCATCTCCATCAACAACAAAACCGTGTGTGATAACACTCTTATAAGGAGGAATACCGTTTATGGCCATACTAGTAAGTAGAGATGACTGGAACCATCCTCTGTGTTGATCTGATCCCTCTAAATAAAGGTCTGCCGGGAAGTGCAGATCTTCAGTGTTTAAAACACAAGCGTGTGTTACACCTGAATCAAACCACACATCTAATACATCTGTTGTTTTTTCATAATCAGATGAATCTTCGATGAGCTCTCCAATTTCCATTTCATGCCATGACTCTGTTCCTTCTGCTTCTATCCTTTGAGCAACCGCTTCAATTACCTTTTCGGTGTCAGGATGCAGCTGTTTTGTTTCTTTATGCACCAATAAAGGTATTGGAACACCCCAAGCTCTTTGACGTGAAATACACCAATCTGGTCTATTCAGCATACTCGACATTCTGGTTTCACCCCAACTAGGCTCCCAATTAACCTTTTCAATTGCTTTTAGAGATTTAGCCAATAAAGAATGTTCTTCCATACCTATGAACCACTGAGGAGTAGCTCTGAACATGAGAGGAGATTTGTGTCTCCAGCAATGAGGGTAACTGTGTTCATAATCAGATACTCCAAATAAAGTATTTTCTTTCTTTAATATTTCAATAATCTTTTCGTTGGCCTTGAAAGCGAACATACCTCCAACATGTTCTTCATCTGAAGCAAAAGTTCCATTATTCTTAACTGGGCTGATAACCTCCAATTTATACTTCTGAGCCAAGCTATAATCTTCCAAACCATGCCCAGGAGCTGTGTGGATAATTCCCGTCCCAACTTCAGTAGTTACATGATCTCCTAAGACAAATTTTGATGGTCGGTTTAAGTAAGGATGCTTGGCTTCTAAGCCCTCAAGGTCTCTTCCTTTACAAGTTCCTAAGACATTAAATTTCTTGATACCTATTCTCTCAAGTGTGCTTTCTAGTAAATCTTTGCCTATAAGCAAACCATATTCTTTTGAGTCTTCTTTAATTTGAATCAAGCAGTATTCAAACTCTCCGTTAACAGTCAAAGCTACATTTCCAGGCAAGGTCCATGGAGTAGTAGTCCAGCTCGCTACATATACAAGGTAGTCAACTTTAAGGTTAAAGATCGAGTTTATTCTTTTGTTATCAAGGGGGAATCCAAAATCTATTGAAGTAGAAACCTTATCCTGATATTCAACTTCAGCTTCAGCTAGAGCTGATCCACAATCTACACACCAGTGAACAGGTTTATCTCCCCTTTTTAAAAAGCCCTTCTTGATGATCTTCCCTAAGGAACGAACAACCCCGGCTTCAAAAGTGCTATCCATTGTTAAATAAGGCTCTTCCCAGTTGCCTATGACACCCAACCTTTTAAACTCTTCTTTCTGAATCTCAATCTGTTCCTTGGCGTAAGCTCTGCAAGCCTTTGTAAATTCCTTTGCAGAAACTTTTTCTCCCACTTTCCCGAGTTTCTTTTCAACATTTAGTTCAATGGGAAGACCGTGACAATCCCAACCAGGAGTGTAAGGCGAATACTTGCCACTAAGGCTTTGCGTTTTGATAACAATATCTTTTAGAGTCTTATTGACAGCTGTACCGAGATGAATGGCTCCGTTTGCATAAGGCGGACCATCGTGAAGTACAAATTTTTCTTTTCCCTTTCCTTTCTCTACTAATTTCTTATAGAGATCTATCTCTTCCCAATAATCAAGTAACTCTGGCTCTTTATTAGGTAAATTTGCCTTCATGGCGAATTCGGATTTAGGCAAATTAAGAGTGTCCTTGTAGTCTTTCATAATAAGTTTTTTGCACTTTATACGAAATAGTTCTTTGCTGTTGTAATATCTTTAAATATCTGCTCTTTCAAGGCTGTAGTATTCTCAAATTTCTTTTCATCTCTTACTTTCTTTAAAAATTCTACTGTTAAAGTCTGACCGTAAATTGATTGTGAGAAATCTAATAAATGCACCTCTAATACCGGCAATTCCCCTCCAATCGTAGGTCTAATTCCCATATTAGCTATCCCGTTTAATACTTTCTTATCAAGGAGAGCCTTAACTATATAAACCCCAGAAATAGGCAGCTTGTTCTTGGGTAACCATAAATTTGCAGTTGGAATCCCAAGTTGAGCACCTAATTGTTGCCCGTAAACCACTTTTCCTGCATAGGTAAAGGGCCTGCCCAACAACTTAGTAGCTAGTTCAAAATCATTATTTGTAAGCGCTTTTCGTATCCTTGTGCTACTTACTCTTTCTCCTTCCATTTTAAAAGTCTCGGTATTTGATACTTCTATAGAATTTTCAGATCCCCATTTTTTGAGAAGATTAAAGTCACCTTCTCTATTAGCTCCAAATCTAAAATCATCTCCTAAGATTAATTTCTTTATATTGAGCCTAAGTAAGACCTTGTCTAGAAAATTTCTTGGAGTCATGGATCTTAATTGATTATTAAATTTCAAGAAAAAGGCTAACTCAACTCCAAGTTCTTTCATCTTTCTTACTTTTTCTTGCCAGGGAAGGATTCTTGGAGGTTTAGATGCATCGAGACCTGCAGCTTCAGCAAAAAATTCTTGTGCATGGGGTTCGGTAAAAACAATAAGTTTCCACAAACCATGAAAATCAGCTTCTTTCTGCATTGTTTTTAATATTTGTTGATGACCTAAATGAAGACCATCGAAGTTTCCAATAGTTGCAACGGTAGAGACCTCAGAATGTCTAGTTCTAAAAAGATCTATATTATTTATACCTCTTATCAAGTACATGACTATCGTCTCAAATCAGCTATACGAAGACCTGAAATCCAAAGAATTCCAGCATAACTAATAATTGCAGCCGTACAGATAAGTAACAGCTTCACTGCCCTCTGAACCTGATCTAATTCACGCCACAAAACCATATCAATATTCATTAAAGCCACAATGAAATACATTACCAAACAAGAGATAATCATCCTAGCAAAGAAAATCAGCCAACCGCTTTCAATTTGATAAATCTTATTTTTTAGCAGCATAAATAACAATGCCATGACACTAAAATAAGCCGCAATGGAACTTGCCATAGCAAGCCCTACATGATGAAAACCTAGATAAAAAGCCAACAGCCAAGCCAGGAGTCCATTAACAAGCATAGAAGCCAAAGCAATTTTGACAGGTGTTTGAGGGTTCTGACGTGCAAAAAAACCGGGTATTAGTACTTTAATAAGCATAAAAGCAACTAGACCTAAAGCAAGGGCAATAAGACTTAGGGAGGTTTTCGAAGTATCAGCAGCCAAAAACTCGCCTCTCTCAAATAAAGTAAGAATGATTGGCTCAGATAGAACTACCAATCCAATTATTGCGGGAAATCCTATCAACAAAACCAAACGTATTGACCAATCCATAGTCTTAGAAAATTCTTGAGTATTTTCTGTTTGATGCAAGGATGAAAGTCGAGGAAGTATTACCGTACCAATAGCAATGGCAAAAATTCCTAGAGGTAATTGCATTAACCGATCAGAAACATAAAGCCAAGTTGGACTGCCTGTGGGCAAGAAAGAAGCAAGTATTGTGTCCACAAGCATATTCAGTTGGGTTACCCCTCCTGCGATAATTCCTGGAATCATCAAATAAACTACTTTCTTAACGCCAGGATGTTTTAAATCCAAAGAAAATTTAGGGAGCAGCCCTAAATTTAAAAGAGGGTAAATCTGAATCAAAAGCTGGATACATCCAGCTACAAACATACCCCAAGCTATCGCATAAACTGGTACTGCATAAAGTGGTGCTATCCATATGGCAGTACAAACAAGTACTAGGTTATAAAACACCGGTGTGAGCGCTGGTATAGAAAACTTCCCATAAGTATTCATTATGGATCCAGATAAAGCCACCAATGAAACAAAGAAAAGATAAGGAAAAGTAATCCTCAGAATATCAGTTGCAAGTTCCTTTTTAATAGGTTCTTCGTAAAAGCCTGGAGCAAAAATCAGAACGAAAATAGGGGTGATTACTAGAACTACTGCAGTAATAACTAACAAAGCTGAAGCAAGAACACCGAAAACATTATTAATAAGGACCTTCACTTCATTCTCAGAATTATTTTCTTTGTACTCTGAGAGGACAGGAACGAAAGCTTGATTGAAAGCACCTTCAGCAAATATCCTTCTGAATACGTTGGGAATTTTTGTTATTACGACATAAGCATCAAGGGCAACACCTGCACCTAATAAAGAAGTAAATACAATATCTCTAGCTAATCCCAAGATTCTAGAAACAAAAGTCCAGAAACTCACTATGCTAGAACTAGCTAGTAACTTGGTCGATTTATGATTTTTTAGAGATTCTGGTTTATCTGAATTCAGGTTTAATCCTCTTGTTCATC
This sequence comes from SAR86 cluster bacterium, assembly GCA_022447065.1. Lineage (GTDB taxonomy): Bacteria > Pseudomonadota > Gammaproteobacteria > Magnimaribacterales > Magnimaribacteraceae > AEGEAN-183. Next base: position 15,563 of record JAKUUM010000002.1, read on the forward strand.
TTTGGGTTTCAGGTCTAAAGACACAGAATTAATGCAGTATCTCAGACCTGTTGGCTCTGGACCATCGGCAAAAACATGGCCTAAATGAGATTCACAATTCTGGCAATGCACTTCAATTCTTTTCATACCTGCTGATAAGTCTTCCTGCGTTTCAACACTCTCTTTTGAAACGGGTTCCCAAAAACTTGGCCATCCCGTTCTTGAATTAAATTTACTAGAGGAGCTAAATAATTCTGCCCCACAACAAACACAATTGTAAGATCCCTCTGTTTTGGTGTCGTTGTATTTACCGCTAAAAGCAGGCTCAGTCCCATGCTTTTGAGTTACATAATTCTGTTCAGGGGTGAGATTCAGATTGTTTTTTTTATTAGTCATAAAAAATTATCTTGATGTGGCTTTCTTCAAAACTGCAAAATACGAATTTTCGATACACATCTGATCGGAATAAGAATGTTCTTTAAGCATTTCATGAACTTTAGGTAAATTGTACCAAGGACAAATTGTGAACAAATGATGCTCCAAGTGGTAATTAACGTGATGAGGAACCATTAAATACCTCAACAATGAAGAAGCTTTTGTAGTTCTAGTGTTATTAAGATTGGTATCTCCAGGCGTAACTGAATGTTCAGCAATATTTCTTATTCTTACTATCAAACTGTAATATGTAAAAGCTGGAATCCACCAAAGAAGGAAATAAATAGACCAGTGCAAGAAAATCGAAATAACAGTAAAAATAACAAGATTAGTTATTAAAAAGCCACTAATCTTGTCAGTTATCTTTTTTATTTTCCCTGTTAAATCATCTGCCTTAGAAGAAAAAATTGATTTAAGGGTAATTGAGTATCTCCTAAATCCTGTTAAGCCAGTTAAATCTCTGAAAACTTTTCTACGAAAGCTTGCTTTTGTTATAGGAAAAGGAGCACTTAAAGATAAATCTGGGTCTTCTTCCGATTCAGTAAATCTATGATGAGCAAGGTGATATGGTCTATATGGTCGGTTGTCTAAAAAAATTGGAAAATCACAGAACCACTGGGAGGCAAAATCATTAATCCGTACATCGGAGAATAAAAGATTATGTGCTCCATCATGTGCAAGAACTGCTAAAGCAAATTGTCTACTCCCTATAACCACCACAGAAATAAGAAAAGTTAAAGCATTAGGGAAAAAGAAGAAAAAACCCATGGCAGCAATAATTTGCAGCCAATTAAAAAAGATTGAAACGACATTAATCCAATCTCGTTTCTCTCTTATTTCCTCAATTTGTTCTTTTGAAAGAAGGTCTAGTGGTTTGTAATCTTTTGGCATTACTCCTTTCTCCTGATAGGAATTATATATAAGGATGAGGTAAAGGCATATCCGTATAAAAAAACGGTTAATAAATGACAGTTTTAATAATTTGATTTCCCTTAGTTAGCCGTTATTTGAGTAAAGGGTTGTACAAACGTTCACCCACTCATGTTCAGGTGTTCTAAGAGTTGGAAAAGTACTTACACTTATTGAAAATGTAGGATCTTTTATATAGTTTCTACTGTTTCTTAGAAGGAGTAACTAAGCTTCTAATCCAGCCTAAAAAATGGTTTTGTTTTAAATCAATTTTATCCAGGTAATCATATAATTCTTCAAGAGCTTTAGGATCCTTAAAAAGATCCATTCTGGTAACCTTTTGCTTTTTTGGATCTAGTTCTTTAATAATCCCAGCAGGATTACCTCCCACGATAACATTTTCTGGAACGTCTTTAACCACGATAGCTCCTGCAGCAACAATGCTGTTTTGTCCAATGGTTACTCCCTTCCCAACAACGGCTCTATCTCCAATCCAGACATTATCTTTTAGCTCTACTTTTTTTGTGCTTCCAACAGGTTCTGCCCTTTTGTAAAGGCCATGCCAGTCTGCATCAGAAACATAAGATCCGTTGGCAAACATGCATCCCTTCCCAATTTTGATTTCAGTAGCAGCCGCTATACGGACTCCGGGTGTAAAAAGACAATAATCATCAACGTAAATCTTCCCATTGAATTCTCCTAAATTCCAAGTCGTTAATCTGATATAGCTATCTGAAGTGGCTACAAAGGTCGCACTCTTTCCTACATTAATGCCCTTTCCAAATATTTCTACATACCTGGCTCCCATAAAAGTGGGTCTCTCACCAAGAGTTTCAAATTGAGGTGCTAAATGATATTTGATGTACAGGTTTACAAAACCCGAAACTAATCTCTTTAGCCAAAAAGGACGATTGTCTTGTCTGATAGAATTTCCTCCAAGATACTTTATTTCCACATGATAAAATAGCTTTCCTCCATGGAACAGCCTTTAACAGCAGAAAAAAGAAGTTTCTTTATTTCTAAAAAAACAAGAGAAGAAACAAAAAGCTTTGCAAAGCTTGCTTTTCCTATGTTCTTTTCTCAAATCGCCCTTGCATTTATAGGAGTGAATTCTGTAATTCAAGCAGGTAATTACTCTCCAGATGTCTTGGCAGGTATCCTCATGGCTAACAGTCTTTGGTTTCCTCTATTTTTAGGTTTAGGAGGAATTATATTCTTTGTTACACCAATGGTCGCACAACTTTATGGGGCCAATAAAATGCAAGAAATAGGCCCTTTGGTGAGACAGGCTATGTGGTTAGTAATTCCTATTGTTTTATTAGGAGTATTGTTATTAAGCCTCGGACCTTCTTTCTTAAAGTTAGTTGGGGTAGACGAGGGAATTATTGAATATGCTAATGATTATCTAAGTACTTTCATTTTTGCGATTCCTGCCATTTTGTTAATGCAACCTTTAAGGTCTTTGAGTGAAGGTATAACCAAACCAGTGCCCATTGCAATTATTAACTTCATCTTGCTAGGAATGGCGATAATAGGTAATTATTGTTTTATTTTTGGAAATTTCGGTTTTCCTGAAATGGGCGCAAGAGGAGCAGGATTATCTGCCATTATTGGTACTTGGACAGCACTTACCATTTTAATTGTGTATTTAAGACTCAGTGCCAATTACAAGCATACTCAATTCTTTTCACGTTTTGATTGGCCTTCTTTGAGCACTATAAAAGAAATTTTAAAAGGAGGGCTACCACTTGCAGCAAGCAATTTTATTGAGTTAAGCATGTTCAGTGGAGCTACTCTCGTCCTTGGTAGTTTAGGAAGTCAAGTTGTCGCATCTCATGGAATAGCTATAAACATTGGAGGTTTATTGTTTATGGTCCCATTAAGTATAGGTATGGCAGCTGCAGTGAGGGTAGGAACTAAAGTTGGGGAAAGAGACTTTAAAGCTGCCAGATATAGCTCGTTTTACTCGCTCAAATTTGGAGGAACTTTAGCTCTATTTAGCACTTTATTCTTACTTTTATTTGCTGAATTACTAGTCAGTTCAATATGGCCAAATGATCCCGAAGTTATAGAGTTGGCGGTAATCCTTCTTATGTTTGCTGCTTTTTTTCAAGTAGCGGATGGTTTAGCTATGTGTGGTATGGGCAGCTTAAGAGGTTACAAAGATACAGTCGGACCTATGCTAATTATGTTAGTAGCCTATTGGTTGTTTGCACTTCCTTTTGGTTACAGCCTTGCAGTAACAGATTTCTGGACCATACAACTTGGAGCTCAAGGTATGTGGGTTGGCATGTGCATAGGTCTTGTTATAGCTGCAGCATTAATGATTTGGAGATTAAATTATATAACTAATAGATATTTAACAATCAGATATGAAAATTAAAGCAGAAGGTCTTCTTTGTCCTGAGCCTATAATGATGCTTCACAGAGCCATGCAAAAAGTAAAACAGGGTGAACAAATTGAACTTTATGCTACCGATCCTTCTACCGAAAGAGACGTTGACAGGTTTTGTGATTTTCTAGGACATAATCTCTTGAAAAAAGAAACTTCTACTGAACCTTTTTATTTCCTTATCGAAAAGCAAGGAAACAAAAAAGTTGAAAAAATATTTAAATAGGGGATAAATAAAGCTTTAAAAGTTAACAAGAAGGAAGATAAATGACTGAATTAATTAACAAGAGATGGGTTCTCAATAAAAGACCAGTGGGAATGCCAGAAGATGAGTGCTGGAAATTAGTAGAGCTTCCAGTACCAGAGATCGAAGAAGGAAATATATTAATTAAGACTCTTTATTTGTCCATTGACCCTTATATGCGAGGGAGAATGAACGATGCCAAGTCTTATGCGGACCCTATTAAGCTAGGTGAAATTATGACGGGGGAAAGCGTGGGTACGGTAATAGAAAGTAAATCTGATAATTTTAAGGTAGGAGATTATGTATGCGCTCATCGCGGTTGGCAGAGCTACATAGTTGCCCCTGGAAGTGATAGACAATTATTTAGAGCCGATCCAGATATAGTACCTCTTTCCACCTATCTGGGTACCGTCGGAATGCCAGGTAGAACCGCTTATTTTGGTTTACAAAGAGTTGGTAAACCTAAAGCTGGAGAAACGGTAGTCGTGTCTGCAGCCTCTGGTGCAGTAGGCACAGTCGTGGGTCAATTGGCTAAGATCTTAGGTTGCAGGGCAGTTGGCGTGGCCGGAGGGGAAATGAAATGCTCTTATGTCACTGAAGAGCTAGGATTTGATGCTTGCGTTGATTACAAAGCAGGTAACTTGGAAGGAGACCTAAAGCAAGCCTGCCCCAATGGGATTGACATTTATTTTGAAAATGTAGGCGCTGAAGTGTCTAAAGCGGTGGCCAAGAACTTGAATCCTGGTGCAAGAATTCCTATTTGTGGTTTTATAGCTCATTACAATTCAACTAACTTCGAGAATGAGGAAACTCCTTTCCATGTATTCGGAGCTTTGGATCCTGTTCCTGAACATAGATTCTTTGTTGTAACCGAATGGTTTGAAGAGTGGGAAGAAGCTACCAAGGAACTTTCAAACTGGATAAAAGAAGGAAAGATCAAGTACAGAGAGACAGTGACCGAAGGATTGGAAAATGCTCCCCAAGCCTTACGAGATGTTCTAACCGGAAAAAACTTTGGGAAACAAGTAGTTAAAGTAGCAGAACAATAACAGAACTACTCTCCAAGCCATTTTAAATTAGAAATTACATCTATTTCTTCTTCAGAGTTAAGAAGTGATCTCATGGCTCTAGCCGCATCTTTAGAATTCATTGTTTTATTGAAAGCTTCCTGTTCCACTAATAGGGCTTCTTCTAAAGGCAAATCCATTCCTCTGTGTATTGCCTTTTTAACTTCTCGTAAAGCTATTGGAGCCCTGTTCGCTAAAACCTGACAATATTCTTCTAAAGACTCTATAAAAGATTTTTTTGGAAGTATCTTATTGATAACCCCAAAATCAAGGGCCTGAGTGTTTGATATTAACTGTCCATGAAGAATTAAATCTAATGCCCTTGAAGATCCAATTAGCCTGGCTAAGCGTTGTGTCCCTCCTCCTCCAGGAAGAATCCCTACACCAGTTTCGGGCAGTCCAATAAAATAATCACCTTCTGACATAACTCTTAGATCACAACCCAATGAGAACTCACATCCTCCTCCGGCTGTATTACCATTAATACCAGCAACTACAATGGCATCAAGATCTCTAATTTTAAGCAACATCTTATGAAATCCATGTAATTCCTTTTTGGAATTTTTTTCACTATCAACAGATTTCTTATCATTCTTACTTATATTGCGTTCAGCAGTTTCTGCCAGCTCTCCTACTTCGTAGTGCTTTATAAAAACATCCTCACCTGATCCAGTAAATGCTAAAACTCTCAAATCGTTATTAGCCGACAAGGAATCTAGAAAGTCATGGATTTCTAAGACTCCTTTTGAAGTTAGAGTATGAGTGGGAGGATTTGATAAATAACAGATAATTATTTGTCCTTTATCCTCAATTCTTAAGTGACTGTAATCTACCATCCTGTTATCTCCCCAATCCCTTTGCCTATATCTGCGGGACTTCTTACTGTGTGAACTCCGGCCGCTTCCAAGGCTTTAAATTTTTCTTCAGCCGTCCCTTTTCCTCCGGCAATTATTGCCCCTGCATGACCCATTCTTTTGTCTGGAGGAGCCGTTACACCGGCAATATAAGAAACTACTGGCTTGGACACATTACTCTGAATAAATTCTGCTGCCATTTCTTCAGCAGTTCCCCCTATTTCCCCGACCATAACAATGGCTTCAGTTTCTGAATCTTCTTCAAAAAGGGTAAGTATGTCTATAAAGCTTGATCCTGGTATGGGGTCTCCTCCGATTCCAACGCAACTACTTTGACCAAACCCTAAATCGCTTGTCTGTTTAACAGCCTCGTAAGTTAAAGTTCCCGATCTTGATATAACTCCAACCTTTCCAGGTAAATGTATATTTCCCGGCATAATTCCCATTTTACTCTCTCCAGGTGTAATAACGCCTGGACAATTGGGACCAATTAACCTGACTCCTAAATTATCGCATCTCATCTTAACTTCCAGCATATCTAAAATTGGAATTCCTTCAGTTATGCAAACAATAAGATCTAATCCTGCCTCAGCTGCCTCAAGGATAGCTTCTTTACAAAATCTTGCTGGCACGAATATTAAGGTAGCTGTAGCTCTGGTTGCACTAACGGCTTCTTTAACATCGTTAAAAACAGGTAAATCTAGATGAATTTGTCCTCCTTTACCTGGAGTCACTCCAGCCACAAGACTTGTGCCATAATCGAGACACTGTTCACAGTGTAGGGTAGCTTGAGAACCTGTAAAACCTTGACAGATCACCTTGGTATCTTTGTTTATCAGGATACTCAAGAATTTTCTCCTTTGGAGGCTTTTACTACAAATTTAGCTGCTTCTTCTAATCCATTAGCGTTTATGATATTAAGTCCACTTTTGGATAGCTTTTCTGAGCCAAGTTCAGCTTTATTGCCTTCTAATCGAACAACAACTGGGACATTTACGCCTACCTCTTTAACGGCTTCGATTATTCCATCAGCAATAACATCGCATCGAACAATACCACCAAAAATATTAATTAAAACTGCTTGTACGTTTTCATCGGATAAAATTATTTTAAAAGCTTCAGAGACCCTTTCAGGGTCCGCAGCACCACCGACATCAAGAAAATTAGCTGGTTCACCTCCATGAAGTTTGATGATATCCATAGTTCCCATAGCTAACCCAGCTCCATTAACCATACAGCCGATATTACCTTCTAGAGCTACATAACTCAGCTTCCACTTGGAAGCAAGGGATTCTCTTTGATCTTCTTGAGAAAGATCATTCATCTCAGCCAGTAACTCTTGCCTGAACAAGGCATTAGAATCAATATTTATCTTAGCGTCTAAACAAATTAGATTCCCATCAGCGGCTACAACCAAAGGATTTATTTCAAGCAAGGATAAGTCTTTTTCTACAAACATTTTCGCTAGTGAGAGATACAACTTTTCAAATTGTTTCTTCTGAGACTCACTCAAACTTAACTGGGAAGCAAGGCTCTCAGCTTCTTGAGATTTGGGTCCAGCTATAGGGTCTATTGCAATTTGAAATATTTTCTCAGGAGTCTTAGAAGCCACTTCTTCTATATTGACCCCTCCTTCTTGAGAAGCCATGAAAACAAGTCTTTGAGAAGCTCTATCTATAACAGCTCCGAGGTATAGTTCTTCTGAAATATTTGTGCATTCTTCTACTAAGATTTTGCTAACAGGTTGGCCCGTTTCATCGGTTTGATATGTAACTAAGTTTTTCCCAAGCCACTTTTCAGCAAAAGCCTCAGCTTCTTCAACAGTATGCACCAACTTAACTCCACCTGCTTTACCTCTACCGCCTGCATGAACCTGAGCTTTTACTACCCAACGATCTCCTTCTAGAGCTTCAATCGCTTTTTTTATATCTAAAGAACTATTCACAGCTACGCCATTAGAAACTGGTATTCCATATTCTCTAAAAAGCTCTTTAGCTTGGTATTCGTGAAGATTCATTTCTTCTTTCTGTTGTTAAGATGGATGGCATTGCCTCTGGCTGAAAGGACAGCTTCGTGTAATGCTTCAGAAACAGTTGGATGACTAAACATAACTGAACCCAGTTGCTTAGAAGATAAATTTGAATCCATGGCTATTAACCCTTATTGAACAACATCAGCTGCTGAAGGACCCAATACATGTACTCCTAATATTGAATCGTCCTGTTTATTTATTACGACCTTAACAAAACCAGAACCCTGTTTGGAAGTAAGTGCTCTTCCATTAGCCTTGAGAGGAAAACTGCCAACATTAAGACAAGTTCCACCCAAAGCAGGATTACCCTTGTATGAAACTTTCTCAATGCAAGCAGTTTTTAAACCAAGTTGAGAAGAGCGAATGGCTGAAATATAACCTCCTAGCCCTGAACCTATCACAGCTACATCATAATGACTGGCCATATATCCCTTCCTATGTTTTCCCTCTAACGATTTCTATTAGTGAGTTTTTTTCTAATATTTGATATGGCTTCAGCAGGATTCAGGCCTTTCGGACAAACAGATACACAATTCATAATGCCATGACATCGGTAGAGGCTGAAAGCATCATCAAGATCATCTAAACGTTCTTCTGTGGCTTGGTCTCTAGAGTCGACTATGAAACGCAAAGAATAAAGTAGTGCTGCAGGTCCTAAAAATTTGTCTGGATTCCACCAGAAAGATGGACAAGCGGTTGAGCAACATCCACATAAAATACATTCGTATAAACCATCTAATTTTTCTCTTTCTGCTGGAGACTGTTTTCTTTCCAATTCAGGGGCATCGTCTTTAGTTATTAAATAAGGCTTTACCTTCTCAAACTGATTAAAAAACTGCTTCATATCTACTATTAAATCTCTTATAACTGGAAGTCCCGGCATGGGCCTTAAGACTAACTTATTTCTTTTCACGGCTTCAGAAAGAGGAGTAGTACATGCCAGTCCATTTTTTCCATTTATATTCATCCCGTCAGAGCCACAAACTCCCTCAGCGCAGGATCTTCTAAAAGAAAGAGACGTTTCTTTTTCCTTCGCTAAATGAAGAACATCCAGAACCATAAGATCTTTGTTATCAGGTACTTCTATTTCTATATCTTGCATATAGGCTTTCTTATCTTTATTTGGATCAAAGCGATACACGCTCAAGATTAGGGGTTTAAGTTCTTTAAGTGGAATTGTAGCGCTCATTAGTATTTCCTCTCTTCTGGTTGAAAAGCTTTTACCATGTTTGGTCTAAAATTTACATCCCTTTTTAAGACAGATTTTGTAGATGAAAAATAAATAGAGTGTTTAAGCCAGTTATTATCATCTCTTTCCGGGTAATCAACTCTCGCATGTGCCCCTCTGCTCTCCCTACGTTCGTTTGCAGTTATCGCTGTAGCTTCAGCTACCTCAAATAAATTTTGCATTTCTAGAGCTTCAACTCTGGCTGTATTAAAAATAGTTGACTTATCTTCTAAATACATATTTTCTACTTCTTCCCTAGTATTAGCCAAGTCCTTAATTCCTTTTTCCATTAAATCTTCTCTTCTAAAGACACCAAAATTATTTTGCATATTTTCCTGCATCTCTCGCTTAAGACTAGCTGTTTGTTTTCCTTGCTTTGATGCGTTTAAGTTATTTAATCTCTTCAAAGCTCGATTTATATCTTCTTCTGAAGATTTTTTTAAATCCACTCCTTGTTTTAAAGATTCTTCTATATGTTTTCCAGTTGCCCTGCCAAACACAACTAAATCTAGTAATGAATTGCCACCCAGTCTATTGCCTCCATGTACTGAGACACATGCCACTTCCCCTGCTGCATAGAGTCCACTTACAACAGTATCCGATCCATTTTTTAATGTTATAACTTGTCCGTTTATATTTGTAGGCACTCCTCCCATCATGTAATGACAAGTAGGAACAACAGGTATAGGTTCAACGGCAGGATCAACATGAGCAAATGCCTTACATAGCTCCGTTACTCCAGGTAACCTTTGATGTACGACTCCAGGTTCAAGGTGGTCCATTTTCAGCTCGATATGATCTCCTTTTGGACCGCAACCTCTTCCTTCTAGAATTTCTAAGGCCATTGACCTGGACACCACATCCCTACTTGCTAAATCTTTTGTGATTGGAGCATACTGCTCCATAAATCTTTCACCATCTTTATTTATTAAGTAGCCTCCTTCTCCCCTACAACCCTCTGTAACTAATGTACCTACTCCATAAATGCCGGTTGGGTGAAATTGCCACATCTCAATATCTTGAACGGGCAAACCTGCCCTTAACGCCATTCCTATGCCATCACCAGAATTGATTAAGGCATTGGTTGTAGAAGCATAAATTCTTCCTGCACCTCCTGTAGCTAAAACGGTGGCCTTAGATCTAATATAAAAAATTTCTCCTGATTCAATTTCAAAGGCAACTATGCCGGTAATCTCTTCGTTGGAGTTGACAACAAGATCAATGGCAAACCATTCATTTAGAAAATTTGTTCCTGCCTTTAAGTTGGCTTGATAGAGAGTGTGCAGTAGGCTATGGCCTGTTCTGTCTGCTGCTGCGCAAGTTCTCGAAGCTTGACCGCCTTTACCATAGTCTTTTGATTGCCCTCCAAAAGGTCTTTGGTAAATTCTACCGTCTTCTGTTCTGGAGAAAGGAAGTCCCATATGTTCCAGCTCAAAGACAGCCTTAGGGCCCTCATTGCACATGTATTCAATGGCGTCCTGATCGCCTATATAGTCAGAGCCTTTGACAGTGTCAAACATATGCCACCGCCAATCATCATCAGGGTCATCGCTCTGTATAGCGCATGTAATGCCGCCTTGAGCAGATACTGTGTGGGATCTAGTAGGAAAAACTTTAGATATGACTGCTATATTTAATCCTGATTCTGCTAATTGAAGGGAGGCTCTCATACCAGCCCCACCGCCACCAATAATAATGCTATCGAAGTCCATAGCAGGTAGATCTTTACCATTTATGATTTCGTCAACTTTCACATTCCATTACCAAATAATTATTAATGACCAAAGAAGAATGGTCCCTATTATCCCAGCACAAAGGCTTCTGTAAATCTTATAAATAGGATTTCCTAATGAGCCTAATCTGTCTGGAGTTAAATAGTCACTACCTATTGCCCAAGTACCTATCCAGGTGTGTACACAAAAAGAAAAAAGAAATAGAGAAGTAAATACTTTCATCAATATATTCTCAAATAATGCATTCCATAAACTGAAAGTGAGTGGAGAATTCATCGTTATGTAAGCTATTAAAAATAAGAAGTAACCAAGGAGGATTAGCGAGCTTATTCTTATGATTAAGAAGTCTCTAGTTCCAGAACCGAAAATTCCTTTCATCTCAACAAAAGATAAAAATCAAGGTTGTAATAGAAATAAGGACAAACATCACATTGTAAATCCAAGAAATTATAGAGCCTGACTTTAGTTGTTCTCCTACTCCAAAGAAATCTGTGATTAGCTTTTTTATCCCAATTAGAGAGTGATAAAAAATAGTAATTGATATTAAAAATATTAGTATTTTTAGGGAAAAATTATTTCTTAAATCACTTAAGAGTTGTACAAACTCTTCTTCCGAAGTTAGAGACCTATTAAGCATCCAAACCAGAACTAAATAAGTTGAAAATAATACAAAGCCTGAAACTCTATGCAAAAATGATGAAATGCCTATTATGGGAAGGTTGATTGTTAAAATGTTTAAATATACTGGACGGTTATCTTTTTCTTTCATCAGGTTTAAATGTCAAAGTAGCTCAGGTTGGAAAGCAGCGTAATTATAATTTGGCATTAAAATGAATGCTATAAAGTTTTATCAACTAAGTCTCTTTTATTGATATAGAAAGCTATTAAGAAGACCAAAAGGAATAGGGGGATTGTGGACCAAAAGGGTAGTGCCGGAGATGACTCATACAAAAAACCTGCTATAAAGGGACCAATAGAAAAGCCCAATCCTGGGCCTATCATAGCTAAACCTACAGCAGCTCCTTGACTTTTTGAGTCGGCATTTAGAGAAGCCGCTGCTGTATATCCTGGTGTGCCTAAACCCATCCCAAGCCCAATAATAGCCATACCTAAAATGTAAAAATTGAAATCAACAGCATTGACAGCCACCAAGGTACCTAAAACAAAGAAGGGAGTTGACCACTGAACAAGTCTTATTGGAGCTACTTTTAACTTCTGAACTATGGTCAACTGGGCAATTACTGAAGTAAGCGCCATACATCCTAAAGCCACACCCAATTTTTGTTGGGTCATTAATATAGAAAAAGAAAAAGTATCTTGGAGATAGAAAGCTGTAATGGATTGAATTATTGCAAAAGAAGAAAATATCAGGACACCGGTAGAAATAAGAAGAACATTTTTTTTGTCAAAATTAAACTTGGAACTTGTAAGATCTCCTTCTTGTTTTTCAAAAGATTCAGGTAAATAAAAAAATACAAAACCCAGTGCTAGCAACATTAAAGCTGACATAATCAAGAGAGGTATCAGCCTGCCATAAGGTTCAAATGAAGCTGGGAAAATAGTTGTATTGGCTAAAAGATAAGCAATAAAAGCAACCAGAACTGGGCCAAGGATTGTTCCTACATTATTTGCTGCTCCAAACTGCCCCATACCGGCAGACCTGTTCTCTTCGGTAGTAATATCGGCTATTGAAGCTCCTGTTGCTGGTCTCATACCAGCTCCTAAGGCAGAATTAATAACTCTTGCTAACAAAATAAAGAATATAAGCAGAGTGAAAGTGAAATAACCAATTAGACCTAAATAAGCTATGGAACAAAAAAGAATGGTCGAAACGATATACCCTATGAGACCAATCAAAAGTACAAATTTCCTTCCTTTCTTATCACTCAATCTTCCCCAGTAAGGAGTAAAAACGAGAAACATCAAAGCAGAAAAAGAGACTAAAGTCGTAATCAATTTAACGCTAAAACCTAACTCTCTACCTATAAGTGGCATTGTTTGCCAGTAGACAGATTGACCCATACTCACAAAAATTATTGTGGGTAACAGTAGAGCAAGGATTCTTTTATTTTTTTCTCTAGAATTAATTAACTTCTTTCCTTGTTTTTTTATCTATTCGCAAAAGAAAAGCATATTCCATCGCAACTTCTTCTAGACTTGCAAATCTCCCACTGGCCCCACTATGACCCGCCGAGAGATTCACTTTCATTAATATAGGATCACTTGATTGATTATATTCTCTCAATTTAGCAACATATTTTGCCGCTTCATAATATTGAACTTGGGAATCCCATAAACCTGCAGTTACTAAAATGTTTGGATAGTTGTAATGACCTATATTGTCGTAGGGAGAGTAATTTAGTATGTATTTAAACTCTTCTTCATTTTCTGGATTTCCCCACTCATCATACTCTCCTGTAGTGAGAGGTATTGAAGGATCAGACATGGTGGTTAGAACATCAACAAAAGGAACATTAGAAATAACTCCATGATAAAGGTTAGGTTCCATATTGATCACTGCTCCAATTAATAGACCACCTGCACTTCCTCCACCAGCATAAATTCTATCAGGATTAGCATAACCTAAATCCTTCAGACCCTTGGTTACGTCTATAAAATCATAAAAGGTATTTAATTTTTTTAGCATTTTTCCATTTTCATACCATTCTCTACCCAATTCTTGACCACCTCTTACATGAATTATTGCAAAAACAAATCCTCTATCAAGAAGGGAAATCCTAGTGGAGCTAAAACCTGCATCTACCGAGTAACCATAAGAACCATAACCATATACAAAAAGGGGATTTTTACCTTTTCTAAACTTATCTCTCTTATAAACCAGAGAAACAGGAACTAAGGTTCCATCTCTAGCTTTTATTTCTATTCTCTCTACTTTATAAACACTGGGAGAAAAAGCTCCTAATACCTCTGCTTGTTTCAAAAGCTTTTTTCTTCCGTTCTCAAGACTGTATGAGTAAATACTATCTGGAGTTCTCATACTTGAATATCCAAAATAAAGTTTAGTGCTTTCATACTCTGGATTAGCCGCGAAATAGGCTGCATAGGTAGGATCATTAAATTTAATCTTTCTTTCTAATTTTCCAGTTTTATCCATTACTTTTAAGTGCCTTAACCCATTTTCCCTTTCTAGTAGAACTATGTTTGAAGGATAAGCGAGAAAAGATTGCAATAGAACTTCATCTCTATGAGGAATTATTTCTTTCCATTTGAATTTATCTAAGGGTTCTTTTAGATCTGTTTCCATTAATCTAAAATTCTTAGCTTTCCAGTTTGTTAAGACTAATAACCTGTCAAGATCATCTTCTACTGAATACAAATGATCCTTTTCTCTAGAAAAAATAACTTTTGGCCTTTCTTCTGGTTTGGAGGATTCTATAAATAATGTTTCACTGCTGGTAGTACTAGAAATATTTATTTCAATGAATCTCATTGAACGAGAATTTCCTACTGAAACATTAAAAGTTAAATCTTTCTCCTCATAAACTAGAACATCTTCAGATTGCTGTTCACCAAGCTTATGCCTATAAACCTTAAAAGGTAGAAGAGTTTCAGAGTCTCTAAGAACGTAAAATAAGTACTTTCCATCTGAAGACCAGGCCAAGTCCCCCGAAGTTCCAGAAATAACATCTTCAAGAAATTTATTTGAAATAAGATCTTTTATTCTGACTTTATATTGTCTCCTTCCAGAAGTATCTTCAGAAAATGCCATTAAATTTTCTAAAGGAGATATGCTCCAGTTTGCCAACTGAAAAAATTCAGAATTCTGAGCAAGTTTATTTACATCCAAGATAATCTCTTCCTTTTTTGATTTAAGTTTCTTACGCATATAAATTGCGTGTTCTTTTTCAGGTTCATACCTCCTGTAGTATTCAAAGGAACCCATGGGAATTGGTACAGAATCTTCTTTCTTAGGTATTCTCGCTGTTATTTCTTCAAAAAGTTCATCTCTTTTATCGAGTCCGGCTTTAAACCAGTTTTCTAGATAGGTGTTTTCAGATTTGAGATGATTTATAACTTCAGATTTTTTTCTGCTGTCATCTCTCATCCAATAATAATTATCAATGCGCTCCGTGCCATGAGCTTCGAATTTAACTGGCACTTTCTTTGGGTTTGGTGGGTTTAGTTCTTTCAAGTCTTCTATATATACTTCATTGAAGCCAAGAAAAAAAGAGCTGGCTAACAGAAAAAATAAAAGTTTAATGCTCTTGTCTTTCACTATTTTTTGTTTCTTTTAATCATTCTCTTTCGTTTCTTTTTTTGCTTCCCGGTTAGCTTATTCACCTTTCCTTCAAAAGGGTTCTTTGTTTCTACAAACTCTATAAACAAAGGAGTAGATTTTAGCCTAAGAGCTACTCTAAAAAAATTCTCTATGTATTTTTTATATGTTCTCTGAAGTTTCTTTAAATTGTTTCCATGAATTACCAGAATTGGTGGGTTTTTTCCACCCTGATGAACATAACGTAATTTAGGTCTAAATCGACCCACTAACGATGGCGACTGTTGTCGCACTGCTTCAATCAGGATTTTGTTGAGTAAATTCGTATCTAAATCTTCAGTACTAGAAAGATAGGCTTCTTGAGCCAAATTTAAGAGTGATCGTATTCCTATACCTATCTTTGCAGAAATTAAATGTACGTGAACAAACTTAGCAAAGCTCAATCTTCTTTCTACTAACTTTTTGAGTTCTTCCTTTTGCTCCTCATTTAGAAGATCTATCTTATTTGCAACTAAAATGACTGGTCTACCAAGAGAAAGGATAAGTCCTAAAAGGTGCATATCTTGATCTACTAAAGGTTCTTGAGAGTCAATTAAATGTATTACTACCTGCGATATTTTAACCGCCTCTAAGGATTGACTCACAGAAGACCTTTCAGTTTCTTCAACAATGGAACTTTTCTTTCTAACGCCCGCTGTATCTATAAGAATGATGTTCTTATTTCTAGATTTAATAGGAATCTCTATTGAATCTCTTGTTGTCCCAGATTTTTCGGAAACTAGAACTCTTTCTTCACCAATGAGTTTATTCGTTAAGGTAGATTTGCCTACATTTGGTCTTCCAATTATCGAAATCCTTAAATCTTTTTTATTGTCATGATCGAGAAGTTCTTCGTAAGGTGATATGTCCGAGAGTATATTTTTTATATCTCCGAGACCCAAATTATGCGCTGATGAAGCCAATAATTGATTTGTAAATCCTAGTTCTTCAAATTCAGGACTTAGAGCTTCATGTTTAATGTTATCTACTTTATTAATTATTAGATAAATAGGTTTACTTGTCTTTCTTAATCTCTTGGAAATCTCCTTATCTAAGGCTGTTAGCCCATCTTTTACATCAACTATAAAAAAAAGAATATCAGCTTCTTTTATAGCTAATTCAGTTTGTTCTAAAACATCTTTTGATAAGTCTGAAGAATCAGAACTAATGCCTCCGGTATCTATTAAAATAGCAGAAGAGCCCTTAGCTTGCCCATATTGTCTGTCTCTTGTTAGTCCTGAGAATTTTGCAACAAGAGCCGTATTCGAGCCGGTCAAATTGTTAAAAATACTGGATTTACCTACATTGGGTCGACCCACTATAGCTACTATAGAAGACATTAATAGACCTATTTATTAAAGAATGAATTAATTATAAAGATTTATTCTATGGATAAGAAAAATAGCCTTCCTGAATTATCAGTAATAGCTAATTTATTTCCTTCAGATGATATCTCTAAGATGGGATTTTTTGAGAGTTTTTTCCTTCCGATAAAAGAACCGTCAGTACTATCAAGTACGTGTATATAACCCTCAAAATCTCCAACAACTATGTTTCCTCTCACATTTACTGGAGAACTCAGATCTCTTAATTTTAGACCTTCTTGTTGCCACAGAATTACACCTGAAGATAACCCAAATCCTTTTATGATGTCCTTTTCATCTATCGCCACAATTCTTGATCTAGACTCAACCAAGTCCTTAGTAGTTGAGATCTTTTCTTGCCAAATAGGTTTGCCTTGCAGCAAATCTATAGCAGTAATATTTCCTTGATAAGAGGCTGAAAAAAGCACATCATTTGCCACTACTACCTTTCCATCAATATCTACTATTCTTTCCAACTCTGAAGTACCTTCGTTTATAGTTACAGGCAATTCAAATCTAATTGCTCCTGAAGCAGGATAGATCATAGCTACCGTGCCATTGGCAAAACCAGTAAAAATAAATCCTTGCCTTAAAACAGGAACAGAAGTACCTCTTAAGCTCAAACTTGGTACCGACGCTTGATGGATCCATTTTTGGTCTCCTGTATCTAAATCAAAACCCGTGATACTTCCATCAGCTCCCTGAGCAACTACAACATTCCCATCTGTAACAGGACTGGAAAGTATTTCGCTGGTAGCTTGTGCTCTCCAAATTTCTCTTCCATCTTCTTGAGCTAAAGCAACAACTTCACCGTCCAAAGTTGCATAAAGGATTTTCTTAAATCTAGATTCTAATCCACCTGAAACTTGATCATTTGTTTCACGAGTCCACAACTTCCTTCCATTTGCAACTTCGAATGCAAATAACTCTCCTTCAGGATTAATGTAATAAAGATTATCACCTGAAAAAGAGGGCGAGATTCTTCCTAAACTTTGAACCTTGCCTACTTTGGCATCCCATAATTTTATAATGTTTACTTTTTGAGTTATGTTTTCCAAAACAGTTGGAAATTCAACTTCTTCATCATCTCCCCAAAACTTTAGCCAGCTTAAACTAGTACAGCTAATTAAGATTAAAGAAAGAAAGAAGACAACAGAAAATTTAAAGACCATGTACATGCTCTAAGTCTCCAAGTCAGCTAATTTCATTTTTAATAAAGCTTGAATAGAAGGATTCTGAGTTGATTCGATGGCCAATACATAACTCAATCTTGCCTGCGCGAACTGCCCTAACAGTTCTTCAGCATCACCCTTAACTTCATAAAGTGAGCCATCCATGTTATTTGATTGATCAATTATTTCTAATGCTCTTGAGGGATTATTGTTAGCTATTAAAACTCTAGCTAATCTTAAGCGAGCTGTGATTTCAATTGGATTGAAATCTGATCCCCACCTTGAAGAGTGTCTTTCCAGAATCCACTCTAAGTGTTTTTCAGCTTCTTCTAAATCATTCTGATCTACATGAAATTTAGCAATGTGAAAAGTAACCAGATCTGCATAAAGGCTATCAGGATAAATCTGGACTATTTCACGGGCAATAATTTTTTCGTCTTCTTTTGGATCATTTACTGAAATTATAAAATTCTCGTAGAGATCAGAAGCTCCTTGTAACTTACTGGTCGTAGCTTTTGACCAGGATTCCCAACCTATGATCCCACCTCCTACCAAAACTATTCCTAATAAAATTAAATACTTATAGCTATCCCATAAAGAACTAAGAAATTCTGTGTTCTCTTCTTCAGTTGAAGAAAGCTTGACCATTTTTACATTAGAAAAGTTTATTAAGTTTACTTATTATCTGGTCCAAATTTAAGATCTCTTGTGATGAATTTCTCCTGAGATCCTTAAATGAAATCATATTATCCTTTAACTCATCTTCTCCCACAATAAGAGCCATCTTAGCTCCGGACTTGTCCGCCCTTTTGAACTGAGAATTTGCACTCTTTGCATCTAAGTTTACTTTCAAGTTAATACTAGGAATTTTATGTCTAATTTTTTCAGCGTTAAGGAGGGCGTAAGAAACTGATTCAGGTGTTAAACATATAAAAATACAATCCAAATTAGAACTACTAGCGGTTTCTTCTTTAGATAGACCTTCTAAAAGAAGAATTAATCTCTCTATGCCAATTGAAAATCCAACTGCAGGACATCTCTTTCCGCCTAGTAGCTCTACCAAGCCATCGTATCTTCCGCCTCCACATACAGTGTCTTGAGCCCCTAAATCTTGAGTTTTCCACTCAAAAACAGTTTTGTTGTAATAATCCAGTCCTCTTACCATCCTATGGTTTACTTCAAAAGGAATTCCAGCTTGACTAAGAACTTCCATCAAGTTATGGAAATGGCCTTTAGAATCTTCATCTAAATAATCAAGTATTTTCGGTGCTTCCAGCAACATACTTTTTATTTTTTCTGATTTTGAATCCAAAATCCTTAGAGGATTTACTTTTATTTTTCTTTGGGAATCTTTGTCTAAATCTTTTAAGAATGGATCAAAGTAATCTTGCAAAAGATTTCGGTATTTTTTTCTTGTTTCAACACTACCTAAGCTATTAATTTCAAGATTTACTTGATTTTCAATTCCTAAATCCTGCCATAGGCTTAGTGCCAGCATTATTAATTCAGCATCAGCATTATGATCTTCAATTCCAAAGACTTCTGCGCTTGCTTGATGAAATTGACGAGTTCTACCCTTTTGGGGTCTTTCATACCTAAACATTGGTCCCATGTACCAGAGCCGTGGAGAATCTACTCTCAAAAGATCATTCTCCAAACAAGCTCTTACACAGCCTGCTGTGCCTTCAGGTCTCAATGATATTCCATCTCCACTCTTGTCTTCAAAGGTATACATTTCTTTAGAAACTATGTCAGTAGATTCACCCACAGACCTTGAAAACAATTCTGTTTGTTCGACTAAAGGAAATCTAATCTCTTCATAGCCATAAGAACTAAAAACAGACCTGATACTGTTTTCGGTAATTTGCCAAAATCCTATGTTTTGAGGAATTACATCATTCATACCTCTTATAGATTTTATTTTGGACATTTTTTTTAATTAGCTTTTTGCTATAAGCGAATTCTTATTTGTTTTATTTTGTATTCTTATCTTTTCCCTTATCAATGCTTCCAAATGGTCAACCAAATTCTCACTTTCTATCTTGTGATCAGGTTTGCCATCTATGTAAATTAAGTTTTTGGGTGACGCTCCCGTGACACCTATGGAAACATGTTTTGATTCCCCAGGTCCATTCACATAACAGCCTATAACTGCTACGTCTAAATCTTCAGACACATCCTCTAAACGACTTTCAAGTTCATTCATGGTTCCAATGACATCGAAATTCATTCTTGAACAACTGGGGCAGGCTATGAAATTAATACCTCTTGATCTAAGTTTAAGACTTCTAAGTATATCGAAACCTACCTTTACTTCATTCTCAGGTTCAGAAGCTAGAGATACTCTAATAGTATCTCCTATACCATCTAACAAAAGGGCTCCAAGACCTATAGAAGATTTGACAGTACCAGATCTAAATCCTCCTGCTTCTGTTATTCCTAAATGAAGGGGTTGATCTATAAGTTTAGAAATCTTTCTATAGCTTTCTATAGTAAGGAAAACATCTGAGGCTTTTATGCTGAGCTTAAAGTTTTGAAAATTTAGAGATTGTAGAATTTCTACATGGTTTAAGGCCGACTCTACTAAAGCATCAGAATTAGGTTCTCCGTATTTCTTTTGCAGTCTCTTTTCTAAAGAACCCGCATTTACACCTATTCTGATGGGAACATTGTAATCTTTGGCTGCGGAGACTATTTCCACAACTTTTTCTCTTTTACCTATGTTTCCAGGATTAATCCTTAAACAATCAGCTCCATTTTTTATAGCTCCAAGAGCTAGCTTGTGATCAAAATGAATATCAGCTATAAGAGGTACTTTTGCCTCTTTCTTAATTTTGCTGAAAGCAGCAAGGGAATCCTCATCAGGAACAGAAATTCTGACTAAATCCGCTCCGGCTTCAGCAAGCCGTTTAACTTGGTCTAGAGTAGAATTTACATCACGGGTATCCGTATTAGTCATGCTTTGTACAGAAATAGGAGCTCCTCCGCCAATAGGTACATTACCAACCATGATTTGTTGAGTTTTCCTTCTTTTAATTTGACTGGGCAAATTCATCACATTTTCCTTTTGGTAAGACCAAGCAACTTACATTAGTTTTATCATTTGTGGTAGTGGCTAGATTTATCTGCGTGTCATTGTAAAACAGTTCAGCTCTCTTGCTATGGCCAATAATAATTTTAAATGGTCCTTCGCCTTCAAGATAAATTGAAGTTCCAGCTTTTGCTAATTTATATTCCAATACTGTTTTCCTATCCATAATTTCTATCCAACAGGTTCCAGAGAAATTCAATCTGATTGTGTTTATATCGTTAGTTTTCTCTGTTCTAACAGTGGATACATCCTCTATGAAACCAGATGGCTCTTTCTCAATAATTTCGGTATTTTCTCTAAAAGCCAGCTTTTCAGGGCTTGCAGATTCAGATGTTAAGTTGAAAGAGTTTTCTTCTGTTATTCCTTTTTCCATCATTGGAACAAAGTTTGATTCATTATCCTTTTGAATTTCTGCATTATTATCAGGAAGAAGAATGAGTAACATAAATACAATAATTAATATAACTACAACTATGTAGAGCAAAGGGAAATACCTTTTTCTTTCGACTTTCTTTTCTTTCTTTTCTGCTTTTTTCTCTTTCTTTCTTTGATCTTTTAAATATCTTTCATAAGCCTCTAATACCAATTCTGGGTCTAAATCCAATTTCTTGGAATAAGCTCTCAAATAACCCTTTACATAAGTCGGTCCCGCCATAATAGAAAAATTATTTTCTTCTAAGGCTTCTAGATATTGTTCAGATATGCTTAACTCGGAAGCAAGTTTCTTATACTTGCGTCTTTTTTTTCTTCTTGCTTCCCTTAAAAGATGACCTGGGTTGCTTGGTTTTTCATCTTCAGACATAACCTACTCTGAACTTAAACCTTGGGGAAAGAAATAGGCAACCTCCCGTGCTGCTGATTCTATTGAGTCAGACCCGTGTACTGCATTAGCATCTATAGACTGAGCGAAATCGTGTCTAAGAGTTCCTGGATTTGCTTCTTTAGGGTTAGTATTTCCCATAAGAAAACGATATCTAGAAATAGCATCCTCGCCTTGGATTATTAGTACTTGCACAGGACCAGAAGTCATGTACTTAATTAAAGCTTCAAAAAAAGGCTTTCCTTTGTGTTCAGCATAAAAACCTTCAGCTTGTTCTTGAGTTAGTTGTATTTGCCTTTTACTCCTTATCTTTAGTCCATAATCCTCGATTTTAGAGCAAATATCTTCTATATAACCCTTTTGAACCGCATCAGGTTTAATAATAGAAAGAGTAGTTTCCATTAATTTCTTCTTACATAAAGTTTGTGGCGCGGCATTATACTCACTAACCAAAAAATAGTTACTCTAGTTCTTCCATCCAAGCCATTTGAATAGCTTCTAAGATTTGTTCATTTGATCTATTAGGCTCATCTTCAAAATCTTCTAAGCTTAAAATCCATTTATGTAAGTCAGTAAAAAGAATATATCTAGGATCAATTTCTGGATAATTCTCTGTCAATTCAATGGCTATTTCATTTATATCAACCCACTTCATAAATTTCTTAGTTAATTTCAGAAACCATGTTAATTGTGTATTTAGGGAGTTCTATCTCTAAATCTTCAGAACCAATGACTATTTGACAGCTCAATCTAGATTCTGGTTCAAGCCCCCACGCTTTGTCTAACATATCTTCTTCCGAATCTGTAGCTTCTTCCAAAGAAGTAAATCCTTTTCTGACAATAACGTGGCAAGTCGTGCAAGCACAGGATAATTCGCAAGCATGCTCTACTGGAATTCCTTTATCTAAAAGAGTTTCGCAAAGAAACTCTCCTGAGGCGATTTCCAGTTCTACTCCTTCCGGGCAGATTTCTTCATGAGGATAAACTTTTACTTTTGCCATTTTTAATATGGATATTTAATGTGGATACAGAAAAGAAGTATGTTTATCAATCTATTTCAAAGGTTTCTCCACAACCACAGACTGCTTTTACATTTGGATTTAAAAACTTCACTTCTTCATTAACGCCTTCAGACACAAAATCTACCTTTGTACCTTTCAGATAGGTGAAAGATTGAGGATCAATATAAACTTTTAAATCTTCGCAATTAAAAACAAAATCTTCATCCGCATGGTTTTCAACAAAATCCATGGCATAGTTATATCCAGAACAACCTGAAGCTTCTTCAACAGAAAACCTTATTCCCATATCTCCCTTCTCTAAAGAACGACTGTTCTTGAAGTGCTCTATAGCGGCACTCGACATGGTAAAACTACCAGGGTCGAAGGTTTTTGGGAGATTCATTTACTAAAATTAATTTTCTCTAAATCTTAGTTTCATAATCGTCAATAGCTTGTCTAATACTATCTTCAGCTAAAACTGAGCAATGAATTTTAATTGGAGGCAAGTCTAACGCCTTGACGATATCTACATTCTTAATATCTCGGGCTTCTTCTAGAGTTTTACCTATCAGCATATCTACAATTTCGCTAGAGGAAGCTATAGCAGAGCCACAGCCATATGTTTTAAATTTAACATCTTTTATGATGTGCGAATCACCCTTGGACTCACATTTAATCTGTAGTCTCATAACATCACCACACGCTGGTGCGCCAACCATGCCTGTGCCTACATCTTCTTCAGAAGGATCCCATCTTCCTACGCTATTTTTTTCTGGTTCTCTTAAAGTTTTTTCAAACTTGTCTATTACTTTTTTACTGTATGCCATTCCTATCCTCCATTAATGTGAAACCCATTGTACTTTATCCATATCAACCCCGTCTTTGAACATATCCCAAAGTGGAGAAAGTTCTCTTAATTGTACTATTGACTCTCTTACTAAATTAACTGTGTAATCAACTTCTTCCTCTGTAGTAAACCTTCCTAAGGCAAAACGAATTGAACTATGAGCAAGCTCATCTTTAAGCCCTAGAGCCCTTAGCACATACGAGGGTTCTAAACTTGCAGAAGTGCAAGCAGAACCTGACGAAACAGCTATGTCTTTTAAAGCCATTATCAATGATTCTCCTTCCACAAAGTTAAAACTTACGTTTAAAAAACCAGGAGCTCTTCTTTCTAAATCTCCATTTAAATAAATTTCTTCCATTCCTTGTAAGCCTTGCCAAAACCTGTCCCTCAAAGCTCTGATACGTGAATTATCTGAATTCATCTCTTTCTTAGCTAGTCTAAAGGCCTCTCCCATTCCAACGATTTGATGAGTTGGTAGGGTTCCAGATCTTATGCCTCTCTCATGGCCCCCGCCATGAATCTGTGCCTCCAATCTTACTCTAGGTTTTCTTCTAACAAACAAAGCACCTATTCCTTTTGGCCCATAAGTCTTATGGGCTGAAAAAGCCATTAAATCAACTTTAAACTTTGACAAATCTATTAAAACTTTTCCTGTGCTTTGTGCAGCATCTACATGAAAAAGAACTTCTTTCTTTCTAGTAACCTCACCTATAGCCTCAATATCATTAATTACTCCAATCTCATTGTTTACGTGCATAATTGAAACAAGAATTGTTTCTTCTGTAATAGCATTAAACACCGACTCAGGACTGATAATTCCAGATCTTTGAGGATCTAGATAGGTAACTTCAAAGCCTTCTCTCTCTAACTGCCTACAGCTGTCTAGGACAGCTTTGTGTTCTATTTTGGAAGTAATAATATGTTTGCCTTTTTTTTGGTAAAACCTAGCAGCACCTTTTATAGCTAAATTATCTGCTTCAGTAGCTCCAGAAGTCCAAACTATCTCTCTAACATCACAATTAACAAGACTTGCTACATTTGCCCTTGCTTCCTCTACTGCTTCTTCCGCTTTCCAGCCGAATTGATGAGATCTAGAAGCAGGGTTTCCAAAGTTCCCTTCTAGGGAAAGACATTCTTGCATCTTCGTAACTACTCTAGGGTCAACAGGAGTAGTAGAAGCATGATCTAGATATATTGGCAGCTTAATCATAATTAACCTCTAGCAATTAACCCTTCTTGCTTTCTAGCAAAAGAAGTCCTTTTATTTGCTATCACATCTTCCAAGGATTTATTTAATAAAAAACTATCTACTTGGTCATTTAGCTCAGTCCAAAGATCGTGTGCAAGACAAGTGTTACCTGAATGACAATCAGATGCTCCTCCGCACTGAGTAGCATCCATTTTATCTTCTACGGACGCAACCACTTCTGAAACATTGATTTCGGTACTTGGTCTACTTAGTCTATATCCTCCGCCTGGTCCTCTTGCAGCTTGGACAATACCTGCTTTCCTCAAATTTCTAAACAATTGCTCAAGATAGGAAACTGAAATATCTTGTCTTAAAGCTATTTGAGAAATTGAAATAAACTTGTTACCTGACTCGTTTAAAGAAAGATCTAATAAAGCGGTGACAGCATACTTTCCTCTAGTAGTTAATCGCATAATTATGCGTATTCTATATTCCCGACTAATTTTGTCAAGAATTTAACATGTGTACCTTTTTTATAATTTTAAAAGTTTGTAAAGATCTAATTATATAAAAAATATAATAAAATTTTATAGAAAAAGCTTTTCATAAAGGTTTTTTTATGTACCATACAAATCAAAGTAAGGTACAGTTAACTAAAAGAGAAATTAAGACAGAACAAGTATGGATACTCGTTACCTATTCAAAAGATACAATACTTGGTGGGTAAAAGTTGCAGTTCCAAGAACTTTGCGTAACCAACTCGGTTATGATCTTAGACAGTCCCTAAAAACCCATAATCTTGAAGAAGCCCAAGATTTAAGATGGGAAGTAATTGACTCCTTAAAACATAAGATAGAAGAAACTAAGAATTCCTCTCTTGAAGATCATAATTTACAGGAAGTCAAGGTTGCTGTAGAAACCTATTTGCCTGTTACAGACACTAGTAACGCACAGTACTATCATAAAGTTGTTGACTGTCAGTATGCCTGCCCTGCCCACACAAATGTACCTGAATACATAAGACAAATTTCACAAGGTAACTATACCGATGCTTACATGATTAACTGGGAGTCTAATGTGTTTCCAGGGATTTTAGGGAGAACATGCGACAGGCCTTGTGAACCAGCATGCAGGAGAACCAGAACACATGAGAAACCAGTAGCTATTTGTAGACTCAAAAGGGTTGCTTATGATTATAAAGGGGATATCTCTGAATTTCTTCCTCAAGTACCCAAAAGTAAAACAGGTAAAAAAATAGCCTTAATAGGAGGTGGTCCCGCTTCACTGACTGTAGCAAGAGATCTGCTTGTTATTGGCCATGAGTGTGTTTTATTTGAAAAAGACCATAAGGCTGGCGGTCTAATGAGAACAAATATTCCTTCTTTTAGATTGCCAATAGAAGTGTTAGATGAAGAAGTGGATTTAATTCTTAACATGGGAATTGAGACTAGATTTGATACTGAAATCAAGAGCATGAAATCGCTTCTAGATGAAAAATTTGATGCAATTTTTGTTGGTACCGGAGCGCCCAGAGGTAAAGAAATAAATATTGAAGGTAGAGAGGAAGCCAGTAAAAACATTCACATAGGAATAGATTGGCTTACCAGCATAGCTTTTGAGCATACCGACGCAATAGGAAAGAAGGTGATTGTTTTGGGTGGAGGAAATACAGCAATGGATTGTTGTAGGTCTTCATTAAGATTGGGAGCAGAAGATGTAAAAGTTGTAGTGCGTAGTCCTTTTGATCAAATGAAGGCTTCTGAATGGGAGCTTGAGGAAGCCATGGATGAAAACATTCCAATCTTTGACAATCACGTTCCTAAAAAATTTATTCTAAGAAAAGGGAAACTGACTGGAATGGAATTTGAAAAGGTGGAAGCAGTTTTTGATAAAAATGGGAAACGATCTTTGATACCTACAGGTGAAGATCCAGTAATTTTTGAATGCGATGATGTCTTAGTAGCAATTGGGCAAGAGAATGCTTTTGAATGGATAGAAAGAGACATAGGAATAGAATTTGGTGAATGGGATATGCCGGTAGTGGACAAAGTTACTTTTCAGTCTACTCATCCAAAAATATTTTTTGGAGGCGACGCTGCCTGGGGTCCTGAAAATATAATATGGGCAGCAGCTCATGCTCATCAAGCTGCTATCTCGATTAACAAGCTCTTTAATGGAGAAGATATATATGATCGACCTGAACCAGAATCTAACCTAGTAAGTCAAAAAATGGGGGTTCATGAATGGTCTTATGACAATGATATATCACAAGCCAAAAGATTCATTGTTCCTCATGCCGATCAATCTATATCTCTCAAAGATATCAAAGTTGAAGTAGAGCTGGGATTTGATGAAAAACAAGCTTTTGAAGAAGCACAGAGATGCCTAAATTGTGATGTTCAAACAGTTTTTGTTGAAGATTTATGCATAGAATGTGATGCTTGTGAAGATATATGCCCCACAGACTGTATTAATTTTATAGACATTTCCACTGAAGAAGAAATAAGAAAAAATTTGAGAGTACCAGCTTTAAATCTTGATCAAGATTTACTTGTTTCTGAGAAGCTTGAACAAACACAAAGAGTGATGATCAAAGATGAAGATGTCTGTCTGCATTGCGGATTGTGTGCAGAAAGATGCCCCACTGGTGCCTGGGATATGCAAACTTATCTTTACGAAGAAGCAAAAATTTATTAATGAAGAAAATAGAAGCTAAAAATAAATTTGTCATAAAGTTTGCGAATGTAAACGGCTCAGGTTCTGCAAGTGCCAATCAGTTGTTTGCTAAAGGAATCTTTCGTTCCGGGATTACTGTCAGTCCAAAAAATATTTTTCCTTCCAATATCCAGGGTCTTCCAACTTGGTTCGAAGTAAGAGTCAGTGAGAAAGGATATCAAGGTAGAAGGGAAAGCGTAGATATTATGGTAGCCATGAATCCACAGTCCTATAACCAAGATGTACAAGAAATTAACCCCGGAGGCTACATCCTTTATGATTCTTCCTGGAAAAGAGATTTTGGAAGAACTGATATTAATGTAATTGAAATCCCTTTAACCAAGATCTGTTTAAAAGAGTTCGCTGATTCTAAACAAAGATTCTTATTTAAGAATATAGTTTACGTAGGAGCTCTTTCTTCTCTTTTAGGTATAGATAAAAATATTTATGAAGTCTTGATAGAAGAACAGTTCAAAGGAAAAGAAAAGCTTATAGAGCCAAATGTTAAAGCTCTAGGATTGGGGTTTAATTATGCTGAAGAAAACCTTAGAGATAGATGCGCAATTAAAGTTGAAAAGTCTAACAAAACAGATGGGATGATTTTAACTAGTGGAAATGATGCTTCTGGATTAGGGTGCATTTACGGGGGTGCAACGGTCTGCACCTGGTATCCTATTACCCCTTCTACTTCCCTCGCTGAATCTTTTACTAGTTATTGCGAGGAATTAAGGATCGAGCCTAAGAGCGATAAAAATAAGTTCGCAATTATTCAAGCCGAAGATGAATTAGCAGCAATTGGTATGGCTATTGGAGCTAACTGGAATGGAGCAAGAGGTTTTACAGCCACAAGCGGTCCCGGAATATCTTTGATGAGTGAATTTATAGGTTTAGCCTATTTTGCAGAAGTACCACTGGTTATATTTGACATCCAAAGAGGGGGGCCTTCTACCGGCATGCCTACCAGAACCCAGCAATCTGATGTTCTTACTTGTGCCTATGCTTCACATGGAGACACCAAACATGTTCTGTTAATGCCTTCAACCCCAAAAGAATGCTTTGACTTTGCTGTCGAAGCTTTTGATTTAGCTGACAGACTTCAAACTCCAATAATCGTACTTTCAGATTTAGACCTAGGCATGAATGATTGGACCACACCAGAATTAAAGTGGGATGATTCAAGAGAATATGATCGAGGGAAAGTTCTTTCCAAAGCAGACCTAGAAAACTTAGATACATATGGAAGATATTTAGATGTTGACGGTGATGGTATTCCTTACAGGACTTACCCTGGTACCCATCCAAATAAAGGTGCTTATTTTACTAGAGGAACTTCACATGATGAAAACGCTAGATACACTGAGGATGGAAAAGTAAATGCAAAGAATTTATCTAGACTCCTAAAGAAATATCAAACTGCTTCTGAATTAGTTCCTAGACCAGAGTTTAGGCAAGACTCCAAATTGAGCTCCATTGGAGTAATTTACTTTGGAAGTACTGATGCATCGATGAAAGAAACCTTAGATTTGTTACAAGAAGAAGGAATAGTTTTAGATGCCATGAGATTGAGAGCTTTTCCATTCAATCTAGAAGTATGGGAATTTATTGAAGACCATGATCTTTTATTCATAGTCGAGCAGAACAGAGATGGGCAAATGAGGACCTTAATTATGGCGGAAGGAGGTATTGTCCCTGACAAACTAGTGTCAATTCTTTGTTTTGATGGTTCACCTATAACCGCAGACTTCATTTTTAATAAGATAACTTCACACATTTCAGGTTATCCAGCTAAAGAAGCTTTAGGAGGGGAATAACAAATGACTTATATTGTCAAACCTATAAATCGTCATCCAAATCTTGAGACTAATGATCTTGGCCTGACAAGAAGAGATTACGAAGGGTCTACTATATCGAGTTTGTGTGCAGGATGTGGTCATGACTCAATAAGTGCAGCTATTCTTGAAGCGTGTTTCCAACTAAACATTTCTGCACATCAAGTTGCAAAATTATCAGGCATAGGCTGCTCTTCAAAAGCTCCTGCTTATTTTTTAAATCAGTCTCATGGATTCAATTCAGTTCATGGACGTATGCCATCCGTTGCAACTGGTGCAAATCTAGCAAATCCAGAATTGATGTATTTAGGTGTTTCTGGTGATGGTGACACTGCCTCAATCGGCATAGGTCAATTTATTCATGCTGCAAGAAGGCAATTAAATATTGTCTATGTTGTAGAGAATAATGGAACTTATGGACTTACAAAGGGGCAATTTTCTGCCACAAATGATCTTGTATCCAAAAGTAAATACGGCGAAGAAAATTTATTTCCTGCAATTGACCTTGCTGCAATGGCCATACTAGCTGGAGCAAGTTTTGTAGCAAGAAGTTTTTCAGGGGATAAAAATCAGTTAGTCCCTCTGCTAAAAGCAGCTATGAAACATAAAGGATTCTCTATATTGGATGTTATTTCTCCATGTGTAGCTTTCAATAACCATAAGACTTCTACAAAAAGCTACGATCACATTAGAGAACACAACGAGTCTGTATCAAGAATTGACTTTGTACCGCTAGGTCAAGAAATAAAAGCAAACTATGGTGAAGGAGAGCAGATAGATGTATCTCTTCATGATGGTTCTACCCTAACATTAGAAAAACTTTCCGAGAACTACGATCCAAGAGATAAATCTTCAGCTATTTCTCATATAATCTCTGCAGATCAAGATGGAAAAGTTCTGACTGGTCTTCTTTACATTAACCCCGAAGCTAAAGACCTCGAAGAGACACTTAACTTAACTAAGACACCCTTAACTGGTCTTACAAAAAAAGATTTGTGTCCTGGTGAAGACAAACTAAATAAGATTAATGATAGTCTTCGTTAATGTTCAATTGATTCCCAGTTTCTTAGCTATGGTCTGATAAGACTCAACCACATTTCCTAGGTCTTGTCTAAATCTATCCTTATCGAGTTTTTCTCTAGTTTCTGAGTCCCATACTCTGCAACCATCAGGAGTAAACTCATCACCTAAGAGTAATTCTCCCTTAAAAGAACCGAATTCTAGTTTGAAATCAACCAAAATCATTCCTGCTTCAGAAAAAAGCCTTTTAAGTGTGTCATTTACTTGAAAAGTTTTTATTTTCATTTCCTCTATTTGTTCATCAGAAGCCCATCCAAAACACTTAATATGATAATCATTGATCATAGGGTCATGGAGTTCATCGTTTTTATAAAAAAATTCGAATGTAGGAGGATCTAAATCTAAACCTTCTTCCAATCCAAGTCTTCTACAAATACCGCCTGCGGCAACATTTCGAATCACACATTCTACTGGAACCATATCAAGTTTTTTTACCAAACTTTCTGTGTCTGACAAAAGCTTTTGAAAATGAGTAGCCACACCTTCCTTTTCTAATATAAGCATAATAAAGGCATTAAACTTGTTGTTAGTCTTGCCCTTCCCTTCTAAGCTCTCTTTTTTTACACCGTCGAAAGCAGATGTATCATCTCTATAATGCATAATATAAAAATCTGGGTCAGAACTTTTATACAAAGATTTTGCTTTACCTGAATTAATTAATTCTCCTTTCTCTACTTTTTCCATAAATCAGACTAAGATAATGATTGGTTAATTTCAGATAACAAATCTCTTTCAAAAGTCTTCCCTCCTTGAGATTCGCTAACAACAGTAACGGTGCATTTGCTTTTTCCTACTTTTTTTATATAAATCCTAAAGTCAGGTTGATTCGAAGCCCTATCTCTTCTAAAGAGACCCTTGATAAAACCAACTTCCTCTTCTTTCGAAAAGGTAACAAAGAAAACTCCATTAGTTCGATCAAGGTCTTGTACTGTTATAAGTGCTTCTTTAAGGGCTCTATCTACTGCCGCCCAAGCTCTTGGAAATTCTAGGTTTATTTCTATCAAGCTTGTTCCATCTTCTGACTGTTTAAGAATAGCTTTCTGGCCTAGGTTGAGATTCAGTGCCACTAAAGAGGTTCCTCCAGTAGAAGGGGCCTTGCTTAGATAATCTAATGCCTCCCTTAAAATTTTATCTTCTAGGTTGTTTTCAACAGGAACTTTTACCCAATTGTTATTAGAATCCTTCATTAAATGAGAAAGAAAAATTTCAGAACTGGCTTGTCTAATTCCATGCTCTATCTTCATTTGTAATTTTCCTTCTGAGGATCCTGAGGGCATGTTTGCACTTTCAAGAACGCCCGTATTTGGATCTTCAAAAGAAAGCCCAAAATCACCTGAAGACCAAAAATCTTTCATTAAAGGCCAAACACTACTTGGTAATGTTTCTACGTAGAGCCACCTCAGCTCTCCTAGTCTGTGCATTCTTATTTCATTAGTTGAACCTGATGAAAATACTTGAGGTGGCAATGGAACTTCATAAGAATCTGAAGAAACTAGATTTTCCTGAGTTGTAGGAATTGGATAATAGTCAACAATAGGCCTAGTAGCCTGATCAGAAGCAACTTCCACAGATTCAGATTGCCTTTCCTTTAAGTAATCATATCTATGGTCAGTCAGTATCCAACCGCAGGAGCTAAGAAGAAAAGTTACAAGAAATAAAGAAAAATAACGGAATCTGATTAGAAATTTCATTTAATTAATAAGACTTAATTTATTTAATATTAGTTCAATTTCAGGAATATAATCTTCATCTAGATTTGTAAGTGGGAGCCTAATGCCTGGAGGAATCCTTCCCATTTTATTAAGAACCCATTTTACAGGAATTGGGCTTGTTTCGACGAACAAAGCCTGATGTAACTTCCTCAGTTTTGCATCTATCCCTTTTGCTTCTTTAAAATTTCTCCCTAAGGCCAAGTCGCATAATTCTGAGATCTTTTTAGGGACAACATTAGCAGTCACAGAAATAATTCCATGGCCTCCTTCAATTAAAAAATTACAAGCAGTAAGATCATCTCCAGAATATAAGAAAAAAGATTCATCTTTTGACTTTGTTCCTAGAATTTTTTGTAGTTGACTTAATCTTTGGGTGTCTGGTGAAGCCTCTTTTAAACCAATAATATTTTCTAAACTGGACAGAATGGCAACCGTTTCAGGTAATAAATCACATGCGGTTCTAGTAGGTACATTATAAAGAATTTGGGGAATGTCCACTTCAGAGGCTATTTCTGAATAATGTTTAATAAGCCCTTTCTGAGTAGGTCTATTGTAATAAGGAGTAACGAGTAGAGCAGCAGAAGCACCTGCTTCTTTTGCAGCTACAGTCAAATAAATGGCTTCCTTGGTAGAGTTTGCTCCTGTTCCCGCAATTATGGGTACTCTGCCAGCAGAATGTTGGACTGACTGTTCTATTATTTGAACATGCTCAGAAATATCAAGGGTAGCAGATTCTCCTGTTGTTCCTACAACTACTATTGCAGAAATTCCTGAATCAATATGCCAATCAATTAAATCAAACAAAGACTGCCAACTAATACCGCCATCCTTTTCCATGGGAGTTACTAAGGCAACTATTGATCCTTTTACTTTAAACACAACAAACTAATAGTGGTAACTTATTCTAGTTATTTAAATGAATTTCAATTAAATTTATTATATCAACAATAAGGAGAATGTATGACAACACTCAAAATAGGAAATAAAGCACCTGTTTTTAAAGGTCTATGCACTGGTAAGGGAGATGCAGACCTTTCTAAACTCAAAGGAAAGAAAGTAGTACTTTACTTTTACCCTAAAGACAGCACTCCTGGGTGTACAACCGAAGGCCAAAATTTTAGGGATCTTCATAAAGAATTTATGAAAGAGAAGGTAGTAATTTTTGGACTTTCAAGAGAATCTTTAAAGTCACATGAAAATTTTAAAACGAATCAGTCCTTTCCTTTTGATCTCATATCTGATCCAGAAGAAAAAATCTGCAAGTTGTATGATGTTATAAAAGAAAAAAGCATGTATGGAAGAAAGTATATGGGCATTGAAAGAAGTACTTTTCTTATAGATGAAAAAGGCAAACTTGCTCATGAATGGCGAAAAGTTAAAGTAAAAGGTCATGCGCAGGAAGTTCTTGATACAGTTAAATCCTTAAATTAAGAACTACTCAGTCACTTTTTGTGGCCAAGAGTTTATTATTGCTTTTACAAAAGTAGCAAGTGGAATAGCGAAGAAAAGGCCCCAGAAACCCCAAAGACCTCCAAAGAACAGCACAGCTATAACTATTACTACTGGATGAAGTTTATTTCTTGCAGAAAACAAGAGAGGAACAAGTAAATTACCATCCAAAGCCTGGATAATGACGTACAAACCTAAAAGCCAATAAAAGTTTTCTGTTAACCCCCATTCATACAATCCAACGAGTAAGACAGGAATGGTCACTAAGATAGCTCCGAAAAATGGAATAATGACTGAGAGCCCTACCAACAAAGCTAATAAGAAAGTATAAGGAAGACCTAAAAAACTAAAAGTTAAATAGCTAACAAAGGTCACTATAAAAATTTCTATAAGCTTCCCAGTAACATAATTATAGAGTTGATCGTTCATTTCACTAAAAATTGAATCCATCAAGCTCTTTTTTTCAGGGGCAAAGAAACTTATTAATGGCAATAGAGTATTTTTGTCTTTGACAAAGAAAAAAACCATTAAGGGAATTAGTATTGCATAAATCAAAGCGTTAAAAGCAAAACTAATTGTTCCGGCTATTTGTCCTAAAGCCTGTGATAAGAGATTACTTATCTGAGAACTGAGATTGCCAAAAATATTCATTATTTCATCTTCCGTGAAATATTCTGGGTATGAGTCAGTTAATTTGGCTAAAGCTTGCTGCAAAGCATCAGCTAAATTTGGTAGGCTTAGTATTAGAGAATTAATTTGGGACCCTATAGAGGGTAAAACCATAAAAAAGCTAGTATACAAACCAAAGAAGATAAGCAAAGAAGTGGTAAGAGATAACCATCTTGGAAATTTATAGTACTCTAGAGTTTGAACCAGTCCATTTAAGAGAAAAGCTATAACTAAGCTGATAAGTATAGGTAGAAGAATTCCCCCAAAGAAAAATAACAAAGAAAAAGCAATGACCAGAAACAGTGCAAAATAGACTGTTTCTTCATTAAAGAAGAATCTGTCTATTAATTTCTTTATAAGATCTAACATAAATTATTTTTTTTCTATAGTGTAAATAAAAATATTCTTTTTCTTGGATGCTTGTAGAAGTTTATTACCGCTTATTTTCGCATAAGAAGCAAAATCCTCCCAAGAAGTAGGGTCTATAGCCGTCACCTCAAGAACATCTCCAGCACTGAGTTTAGATAAAAATAATTTAGCCTTTAATAAAGGTAGGGAACAGTCTAAATTGTTTGTATTTAAGTATTTCTTGACCATATTTAAAGATACTTTATGAACTGATTGTTATTATGTAAGTCAAAATACTTATTTCAAAGCTTTATAGAGACATGGCTGGCAACAAAAACTTAAGTTCAAGATTAAAGAAAAGTTTAATTTTAGTTCTTTTTTTTACTCTCCCTCTTCACTTTAATTCAGAAGAGGTACTTCCTGAGCTTGGTGACACATCATCTTCTGCCATTTCTTTAGATTCTGAGTATAAGCTAGGCAGACTCTACATGGCTCAACTAAGAAGATCTTTACCCGACTTACAAGATCCTTTGGTACAAGACTACACAGAACACCTCATCTATAGAGTTAGTGAATACAGCCAACTAAAAGACCGAAGACTAGAAGTTGTACTTGTAGAGGATAAAAATATCAATGCTTTTGCCTCACCTGGAGGTGTAATTGGTATCTATGCAGGCTTAATTTACCATTCAGAAACTGAAGGGCAATTTGTGTCAGTAGTTGCACATGAATTAGCACACTTAAGTCAAAGGCATTTTGCTAGAAATCTGCAAAGACAACAAGACAAGAGCTTATCTAATGCTTTAATAATTTTGGCAAGCATCGCAGTAGCTGCTTCTACTAGGCCTGAAGCAATTATGGCGGGACAACAAGTTCTAGTTCAACAAGCTTTATCTTATAGCAGAAGTAATGAACAAGAGGCAGACAGAATAGGCTTCTTAACTATGATCTCAGCAGGTTTTGATCCTGAAAGCATGCCTCAAATGTTTGAAAAATTGCAGGCTCTTAGCAGATTAAGCGGTGCTAATGAACTAGAATTTCTAAGATCTCACCCTCTTACCAAGAAAAGAATTAGTGACTCTAGAATTAGAGCCAGAGAGATAAAAGGCTCTAACTATAAAAATAGTCTAGAGTTTGAATTAGTTAAACAGAGAATTTCCACCAAGTTCTATAAAACTTCTCGCCAAGCAGTATTGCAATTACGACAAGAAAAAAGAAGAGCTAAAAACGACCGTGAAAGAATTGTTAAGGGTTATGGACTTGCCTTGGCCTTATCAAGGAGCAATAAATATAGTGAAGCATTAGAAGAGGTAAGAGAAACACTAAAATTGGACAAAGAGAATCTAATTTTACAAACGGCACTACTAGAAATTCATTTAAATGCTAAAAATGGGCTTGAAGCTTTGGCTGTAGGAAAAAATTTATTGGAAATAAACCCTGTTAATTATCCGATCTCCATGCTGTACGCCAGAGCTCTCATGGATCAAAAAAAGTATGATCAAGCTGAAGATGTTTTAAAGAACTTACTTTTTAAGCGAAAAGAAGATCCTCAAATCTGGTACTGGTTAGCTGAAGTTCAAGGTTTAGGAAGGAAAATAATCAGTTTACATCAATCTAGAGCTGAGTATTTCTACCTAACAGGAAATTATGACAGAGCCATAGAGCATTTAAGATATGCTTTAGAGCTTGCAGGAAATAATTTTCAACTCAACGAAGTTCTTCAAACTAAAATAGAGAACATTTTTGATACTAAAGAAGAGTTAAAAGATTTTTCTTAGCCGGGTGGCCAGCTAAACTCTCTTCCAGCAATAAGGTGAATATGAAGATGAAAAACTGTTTGGTGTGCATCTGCTCCATTATTTACAACTAATCGAAAAGCATCTTCCACACCTAAGTCTCTGGCGACTTTACCTGCTACAAGAAAAAGATGTCCTAATAATTCCTGATCTTCTTTATTTGAATCAGAAATCTTTTCTATCGACTTCTTTGGAATTATTAATAAGTGAGTTGGGGCTATGGGATTAATGTCTTTGATCACTAGGCAAATATCATCCTCATAATGAATTTCTGCTGGTAATTCTTTGTCTATTATCTTTTGAAAAATAGTATCTGTCATAAAAAACTATAAACCCTTTGAATCATCGTAACTGAGAATCTCTTGTTTCTGAGGATTTTTTTCTTCAGATAAAGAAACTTTATACCCATCAACGTATGAAAGTTCTTTTATCCCATCTATATGCATACGTTTATCTTGAAATTCTTTTAACTCTAAAACTTTCTCTTTAGCCTTTTTTGGATTTTCAGCAGCTATAAAGAAATTCACATGATGTTCATAAATACCTTCTCCAATTGAAGGGTCGTAATAACCTACATGTACCATATACAAATTCATTTTTAGACCTTAAGTTATCGTTTGCTGGCTACTATAAACGAATTCCAAAACGCGAGAGTAAAGAAATATACACAAAGTAAACTAGAGCAGTAACAGTTATAGAAATAAAGAAAGAATAGAAAAAATCTAATTTTTTTAATGCCAATGGAAGCACAATAAAGAAGGTCAAAGAAGGTGGGATCAATAGCAAAATGGAGTTAGAGAGATCAACAACTGATCTAACATTCTTAGTATCTAAATAAAGCCATGTTATTGCCAGTGCCGAAATTAGGGGTATGGAAGCTAATACTCCAGCTAAAAAACTAGATCTTCGAGCTATTTCGGAAATTGCGACAATAATCAAAGCCGTAAGGATAGTTTTAATGACCAAATACATGACACTTTTTCTGGTTCTATTTAAGTTCTTAAGTATTATTATAGAAAAGAATGAATAAGAGCAAGAATAAAGATGTAAAACCTAGTTTAGAAATTTCACAGAAGGAACTCCAAGAGTTTATGGAAACCTTAGATCCTAAAAGAAATATTCAAGACTTAGCTGC
Organism: SAR86 cluster bacterium; assembly: GCA_022447065.1. GTDB lineage: Bacteria > Pseudomonadota > Gammaproteobacteria > Magnimaribacterales > Magnimaribacteraceae > AEGEAN-183. The sequence goes on from JAKUUM010000002.1 coordinate 52,929, forward strand.
TACAGCTGCAGAAATAATTGCTTCTGCTGGTTTATCCACTAATTGGAATGACATATTACCTATGCTCGACGATGAAGAGATAGCTGAACAATTAAGATTAGCCTCACATATAATTTTTAGAGCGAAATTAGTACTTGAAGAAATGGAAAAAAACCCTTCATCAAAAAACATTGTTTACAACACTATGTTAATGATGGACACATTGGAATTTGCCAATATAAAAGGTTATTTACCTTCTTCATCAAAAGTAAATTTCAATAAAATGCAAACACAAACTTCTTCGTTAGCTATTGCAGTTAAGAAAGAAAAAATAATAGATACGATAAGAGAATTAGCCAAAGATTATCCCGCTAAAGGTATAACTTGGCTTCGGAAAAGAGCTTCTGCTTTGCTTAGTTCAGAAGAAAAAAGAGGCTACAGCTACAGACAAATTGTTAGAGATACTAAAGGGATGAGAATAAAAAAGGGTTAGCTTTTACTCTTAATTGTCTGGATGGTGGGCCGTCTGCGATTCGAACGCAGGACCAATTCCTTAAAAGGGAACTGCTCTACCGCTGAGCTAACGGCCCAAACCCGGCATTATACATAGTAATAATCATTAGTTTGGTATAGTTAAATTGTGAAAGAACCCTCCTTAACCCTATCTCTCCTACTAACAGCTGGTAATGCTTGGCTGAAAGTTTTATGTCAAATAGTTTATGGTTGTTAGTTCTCCATTAAATGTAGTTTGGTCAAGAATTCAAAATTTGATTGGGCTGTCTTTAATATTGTTTTTTTTTACTTTGCCCAATCCGAGATTTGTTTTTGTATCATTGGCTCTATGGATTTTCACCTCAACAGTTGTTACTGCATTATTGCAAAAAACCAGATTTACCTTAGCCAATATCATTACCCTTTCTAGAGCTTTTGGATTAGTAACTTGTTCTGTTATCCTAGCTCATAACGGATATATTTCTAATTTGTCTGTTTTTATTTTAGGAATCTGTTTACTGGCAGATGCTTTAGATGGCTACTTAGCTAGACTCTTTACTACAAGTTCAGCAGGAAAGATACTTGACGGAGAAACTGATCAACAATTTGTTCTACTTACAGCCTCTGCTTGCTACATACTCTTACACATGCCCTTTTGGCTGTTATTCTTTCCTTGTATTAAATATATTTTTGGAATTTTCTACGAATTATTCAAATTATCAGTAAGAGAAAATAGTGGGGAAAAAAGAAGGAAAATTATTGCTGCAATAGTAATGATAATTTTATTTATAAACTTAACCTCCTTGATTAATGAAGAAACTGGAGTCTTAATATCTTCCTTTGGATTTCTCTTACTATCATATTCTTTTATAGCAGATCTAATCAGGTCAATTCAAACAAAATTGAGAAATGAGCCGCAGTAAGAATAAACAAAACAAAATTAAAGACTGGTTCGACGAAACATATAAGGAAAAAGGTTTTTCTTACCTCAGGCCACCCAGAGCTTACAAAGCTTTTATTAATATTTTAAAGTTAAAGTCGGGTAATTCAGTTCTTGATGTAGGTTGTGGTCCAGGGCTCTTTTTAAAACTAGCACATGAAATTGGGTGCAACTGTTCAGGTATAGATTTATCTCAACAAGCTGTATCAATGGCTCAAAGCTATGTTCCTGAATCAGATATTCGTTTGGGAAATGCAGAAAATTTACCTTTCTTGGACAACAGTTTTGATGTTGTAGTTTGTCTTGGCGCTTTGGAACGTTTCGTTAATCTTGAGGAAGCTCTAGCGCAACAACTTCGCGTTGCAAAAGAAAATTCTCTTTTTTGTTTCTTGGTTAGAAACTCAAACAGTTTTTTGTGGTTTTTTAACATGAAAATACTAAAACGCCAAAATAGAGCTGGGCATCAAAATGCAAAGTCACTTGATCAGTGGATTAATTTATTTGAATCTAATGAGTTTACTATTGAAAAAATTTTTCCAGATCAGTGGCCGTTACAAAAAATTACTTCTTTCCTTCCATTAGGTATAAGAAGAAAACTTTTGCCCACTATACATAATGGGGTATTGCCTCTTCGGTTTGCTGGAGAGTTTGTATTTCTTCTCTCAGCTAAGACCTCTTCATAATATATTGTTTGGTTAAATGGAAAGACCAATTCACTACCAGGTCTTTTGGGCCATTATGGCCGTTTTATTGTTAAATTCTTTCCTTTCAACATCTGTTACTTCGGGAAAATGGTTTAGGTTAAGTTCAGATCTACTTTTCCTTCTACCTTTGTTAATAATAGCTACATCTTTTTCCAAAAGGCCTAATTACTGGATCCACCTCTTTAGTATATTAATTTGTATCCTTGGTCTTTATAGATTTCTGAACTTACTTACGGATTTGATTTTTCATCGGCCCTTTTCTTTCTTTGATGTACTTCTAATACCTGAATTAGATTATTTAGTAAATCAGAGTCTAACTACTATTGAGAAAAGCTTCTTAGTGCTTTCAATTCTTATCATAGCTATGGTTAGTTATACATTTATATTTCTATTTAGCCGTCTGTTAACTAAATCATTCAGCTTAAGTATAAAAAATACTACTGCAGGAATCTTATTAGGATTTGGGTTGATAGTTTTCATTCAGTTTTTGGTTATTCTTAAAGAAGGATCAAATTTTAGTTTGACTCGGGGTCCATATATTAAAGACTTTATATATTTCTTTGACAGAGCAATAAAAGATGTAAGGTTAAATGAGAATCAGTATCTACTAAAACAAGAAATAAAATTAGCTAATAGTTCCTTAGATGAAAATGCTTACGATCTCTCCAGATTAAGTAACACAAATGTAATTGTTATATTTATTGAATCTTATGGAGCTGTATTAGTTGAAAATCCAGATCTACTTAATCCTTATAAGAAATTTTATTCTGAAATGCAGACTTTGTTGGAAAAAAAATCTTTCTCCATGGTTAGTGGCTATTCTGAAGCACCCGACGGTTCATGGAATTCTCGACTCAGTTTTTCAACTGGAACAAATATTACTCACAGATACATAGCGAACTTAGCAATGGTATCTAATTTGACCACTTTAAATCAAAAATTCTCACAACTAAATCATACAACTCTAAGCTTTATGCCAGGCGTTACTGAACCTGTCTTATATATAGAGACCTTTTTTGACTTTCAGAATAGAATACGATTTTGGAACTTAGATTGGCCTAAAGACAAGTCTTTTGTTGGTTGGCCAGTTATCCCTGATCAATATGCTTTAGAGTGGCTGGGGAGAAAGCCTACTCTTAAAAATATTACACCTTTTTATGCAGAGATAGTGCTGTCCAGCAGTCATTCTCCTTTCGGAAGAGTACCCTCTTACATAACTGATGGAACTTTCAATTTGGAAGACTATCATTCAAGAATTCAAGGAAAGAAAGACTCTTTGAGCATTTTTTCTTACCTAGAATCAAGTCCTGAAAAATACATGATCTCTATTGAATACAGTCTCCGTTCCTCATTTGATTTTATTTTGAAATATCTTGATAAAGAAGACCTAATTATTCTTATAGGAGATCATCAACCGCCCGTGCATAGGACTGATTCTTTTCTTGTCCCAGTTCACATTATTAGCGGTAATAGAAGTCTATTAAGTCCATTTAAAAAATTAGGTTTTCAAAAAGACCTATTCTCTTTAGAAGTTAAAAGAAATATTAGTCATGAAGACTTTGCACAATTTATTTTGGAGAGCTATTCTTCTCATCAACGAGAATGAGATGGAAAAAGTGGTTAATATAAGAGAGGCAATTACAACCTCTTCTTGCTACAAGTCAAGTGAACTTGACCTGGAAAAAACTTCAGATGAATTATGGACGGCTTTACTATCTTGTAAAAAATTTTTATCCACTGTTTCTTTTCTTCCAAAAAGGCAATATTTCATTAAAAATGAAGATGAAAATTTTTGGGAATATTTTGTGCCAAAAGCAAATAGTCCATTTAAGCCTATAAATGAAAAAATTTGCTATGTCATTGAAATACAATCAGGTTCAAACTTAGAAGGTGAAGGATTTTTTGGTCTTGAAGATCAAAAAAATAAAACCGTATTAGCTTTTCATGTTGATGACATAACTCAACTAAATCTAAATACTAAAATAGAAAAAATATTTGATTTGGAGAATGAATTGAGAAGACCTGCAACTTCTATTAGTTTGTATTTACCTATTATTTTAGGTGAATGGCGAGCTAGGCAAAATTCTTCCGTATTTGTAACGGGTCATTTGACTCAATCAGAAGATGGGAAAATAACCAAAAAAGATGGCACTCCCGTTTGGTTAGGCGGAGAAATGGATAAGAAGCATACTCATAGACTAAGAAGTCTGCATGAATCTTTATTGATTGGCTCGAAGACTTTTCGAAATGATAATCCCAAATTAACAGTAAGACATTGCAAGGGTAAAAATCCTATTCCTATAATTTTTAAAGACTCTCACACAAGTTTTTTTAATAAAGATCTGTTCAAAGTTAAAAATAGAGAAGTTTTTCTTCTGTGTAGGGATCAAAAGCAACAATCAAACTATGAAAACCTTCAATGCAGGATAAACGAATTAAATTTTAATGTTAATAAAGCAGTTTTTTCTCCAAAAGAAATCTTAACTAAGCTCGAGCAGAAAGGTATTCATTCTGTTTTTATCGAAGGTGGAGGAATTACCATCTCACATTTTCTTACTTCTAATTTATTGGATCGTTTTCACTTACAAATTACAAACAGAAAAATCGGTTCAGGAGTTAATTCTTTTACTCTTCCTGCTTCTTCATCTATTGAAGAGATCCACTCTTTAAATAGAATAGATTACAAAATTAAAGATCAAACATTGATTGACTATTCTCCTGTTAGTTCATGATTTAAATAAGATAACTAAAAGAATTATGTTAAAAATTGAACTGCTTCAACCCCCAAGAAGTAACCAACAATCTGGGGGTTACTTGTTTAACGAAAATATAACTAAGCTTCTGAAAGAAAAAGGAATCTGTAAGTTAGTAGAAGTAAAAAAAGAAAACCTTATTGAATATATATCAGAGGCTTCCTTCAAAAGAGTTGTTATTGTTTTAGATAGTATTTATCTTCAATTCATAGATTTTTCTGAAATAAAACCTTTGTTGAGAGAAGAAAACCTTAAAATTATTCTCTTATTACACTTGTTACCAAGTAGTGACTTAGATAAAGAATCGTTTGATAATCAAATATTAAAAAAATTGAACTCTAGAGAGTTAGCCTGGATTAAGCAAAGTAATTTAGTAATTATAGTTACTGGCAGCAGTTACAAGAAAGAACTTTTAAAACATCGTGTTTGTTCTTCAAGAGTTAAAGTTGTCAACCCAGGTCAAGAAAGCTATCCATTTAAGACTATTAAAGTTGGAGAATCTAAAAAAATCCATTATCCGATAAAAGGCATTAGTGTTGGTACTATATCGCCAAGGAAAAACCAAATTCTCCTTGTGGACATGCTTTCAAAAATTAATCCAAAGTTATATCGATGGACCTTTATAGGAAACAAACAGTTATTTCCTGAATATACTAAAAAGGTAATGAATATGGCAAATAAGGGTAACTGGAAAGCTAGCTTATTTTTTGTTGGTCAAGTTCATCATTCCAAGGTACTAATGAGTCTTACTGATTCGGATCTTTTTGTATCTACTTCAGTAAAAGAATCTTATGGCATGTCCGTAGCTGAAGCTTGCTCTGTAGGTTTACCTGTTTTGTCATTTAATACAGGCGATTTTTCTAGTTGGGTAAAACATAATCAGAATGGATATTTAATTGATCAAGATGATATTCGGGGTATGCAAAATAAATTAAATGATGTTATTAGTGATTTAAGTATATTGACTGGTTTGAAGGATGTAGCTAAAAAAAATAGTTCAGGAATTCATTTTCCAACTTGGGAAGAAAGTAGTACAAAATTAGAAAAAATCTGTCGAACAATTTACTAAAAATGCAATCATTAAGTTATTGGGTTGTTAAAGCCAACGAAGGTGAGATAAGAGAAGCAAAGCTTTTTGAAAAAAAGGAAAGCACATTAGTTAAAACATTATTATCTGGAGTAAGCACAGGAACTGAAAAACTAGTTGGGAAAGGCAATGTGCCAAGATCGGCATTTAATTTTATGTCCGTTCCTTATATGAAAGGAAATTTTGATCTTCCAATTAAGTATGGATACAGCTTGGTAGGAGAACCGCAGAGTGGTGATTACAAAGGCTCAAGGATTTTCGTTATGCACCCTCATCAAAATTTATGTTTTGTATCCAATGAAGATTTATTTATTTTACCAGATGAAATTTCGAACGAAAAAGCTATTTTGATTCCCAATATGGAAACTGCTTTAAATGCCATTTGGGATGCGGAACTTAAACAAAAGGATCGCATAGGTATTGTGGGAGCTGGTACTTTAGGAATTTCTGTTGGGTTTGTTCTTGCAGCAAAGGACTTTAATTTCGTTATGATAGAGAAAAATACAAAACGTCTAAAAGACTCATTGGAACTTAAATGGATCCCGCTCTCAAAATCAGAAGCCAGTAATCAAACCCAATCTTACGATATAATATTTCATACATCTGGTTCTTCTCAAGGACTACAAAGATCAATAGATCTAGGAGGGTTTGAGAGTAGAGTTATTGATTTAAGTTGGTATGGATCAAATAAAGTCAACCTTAATCTGGGAGAGTCTTTCCATTGGGAGAGGAAGAAAATTATTTCTTCCCAAGTTTCTCACATAGCACTTCCAAAAAGAAAGCTGATAAAAAAGAAAGATAGACTGAAAGAGGTTATTGACCTATTGAGAGATCCTGTTTTAAATAAGTTTAGAAGACATGAAGTAGGATTTAATAACTTACCTAGATTTATGAAACAGTTATATGCTAATAAAGATGTTGGGTGGTCGCCAATAATTAACTATCAAAATATAAGCTAATGTACAGTTTAGCAGTTAACGATTTTTTTATGGTAGCCCATAGCTTAAAAGGAGAAGAGTTTGGTGTTGCTCAAAATCTGCATGGCGCAACTTTTGAAATTACTACTGAGTACAAAGTTGAAAAACTTAATTATTCAGGAGTAGTTATTGACGTTACCGTTGCAACAGAAATTTTAAAAAAGGTTACAACCACATTAAATTATAAGAATTTAGACGAATTAAAAGAATTTAAAAAATTAAATACAACTATGGAGGTACTCTGCGAGTATATTCACAACCAAATTTCAAAACATTTGTCAGGAGATTTTGAAGGCACTCTAAAAGTTGTTATTAAAGAAAGTCCGTTAGCTCATTGTTCTTATGAAAATAAAATCTAAACTCCACTTAGCCATATTGCTTCAACTGTAACCGGTGATGTAATTTACTATGACTAGTTAATTTGACTCTTGAATGGAGGTTTCCATAGATTTTTTTGCTAACTCAGCTGCTCCAGTATCAGGGTATTCTTGGATCAATTTGGAGAAGTGAGAAGTTGCGGCTTCTTCATTTAACAAAATTCTTTCAATTACTCCTAATTTATAAAGTGAATCAGGAGCTCGATTGTGTTCACTGAATTCTTCGGTAACTACTAAGTAATTCTCTCTTGCATCTTCTAATAGATCCTGAGCTAAATATAGTTCTCCAGACCAGAAATAAGCATCCGCAGAATAATTTCCTTCAGGAAAATAAATTATTAACTTTCTAAAAGCTTCTAATGCTTCTGAGTATCTGGAAGCATTAAATAACTCCAGAGCTTTCTTGTATAAATCAATTTCTTCGGAAAAGGATTGATTAGAAGTGTTTAAACTCTCATTGTCTAAGTCTTCTAACTCATCAGAAAGCAAGTCGTGCAATCTTTTGTCTAAGTCTAGATATCTTTGTTGCTGGAGTTCTTGATAGCGCTCAATTAAATAAGTGTTTTCTTCTACGAGACCTCTAAGCGTGGCTATTTCTTGTTCTAGAGCATTGAGTTTCTGGTAAATCAGATCCAAAGGTTCTTCTTCATCGGAATAAGAATGAAGCGAAAGTACTAAAGCAAATACAAAATATAAACGAATTAATTTCTTCAAATAGTTTTTAAAATTTAAAGTACTTTAATTTCAGCCCTTCTATTTTTACCCCACGCGGCTTCATTGGAGCCGTAAGCAACTGGTTTTTCCTCTCCATAACTAACCGTTGTTAATTTGCTGGAAGCAACACCATTTACACGAAGTAATTCTGAAACAGCATTTGCTCTCTTCTCTCCTAAGGCTAAGTTGTATTCTCTTGTACCCCTTTCATCACAATGACCTTCTATTCTAACCCTAGCCGAAAGATTCGATTTCATTGCATTTGCCAATTCACGAATTTCTAAAATAGCGGAAGCACTAAGATCATACTTGTCATAGTCAAAATATATCGTTCCTTCTTCTATTGCGTCAGCTTCTGAGTACTGAGTTTCGGAAACTACAGAAACTATAGTTGCATCAACTGCCCGATCGACGGAAACTGAAGCACAACCACTAAAAGAACATATTATGGCGGCAATGACTAAAAACTCTTGAAATAGACTCATATCTAGCTCCTTATGCTCAATTATACTTTCTTTGTTTAAAATAACCTCCTCGAATTTATCAGCCTTTGTAGAGGTGACCAGTCGAAAGCTTTTAATAACGGAGACCAACTGGGCCCTGATACTTCACCTGAACTAGTTGGTAGAACAAACCGTGTTTTTCCATCTATTGATATACCAGCCAGAATATTTTTTTCATCTTTTTTCGTTGCGTAAATTATTACCTTTCCATTTGGAGAAATTGTTGGAGATTCATCTAATTGGGTATCCGTTAATATCCTCAGCTTGCCTGTTCTTAAATTCTGAACCGCTATGTGAAACAGGCCTTCTCTCCTGTGCACGAATATAAAACTTCTACCATCTGGCGTGTATCTAGCTCTTGCGTTATAAGTTCCTTCAAAAGTTTTTCTTCTAATCTTCCTACTAGAAACTGTTATTTCATATATCTGCGGCGAGCCGCTTCGATTGGATGTAAATATTATTTTCCTTCCATCAGGTGACCAGTCGGGTTCTGTATCAATGCCAATATGGTCGGTTAATTGTTTCCAAGTATTTTTCTTCACTTCGTAAAGGTAAATATCTGGATTGTCTCCTTTAGAAAGGACTGCAGAAAGATACTTATCAGTTGGAGACCAATTGGGGGAGCTATTAATTCCTTTTTCCGATTTTAAAGCTTTTCTTTTTCCCGTATAAAGCTCTTGAATAAAAATTCTTGAAGTACCTTCCTCAAATGAAACATAAGCCAAGCTTCTACCATCAGAAGACCAATCCGGAGACATCAAAGGTTCTACAGAGGAAAAGAGTACCGAATCATTTCTGCCATCTATGTCAGCCACTTTGAGAAAATATTTACCCCGAGTGGAATTTTCTTTATTTATATAAGAAATTTTGGTTGAAAAAATTCCTGGTAAGCCATTTATTTCTTTATAAATTCTATCGCTAATAACATGTGCCAAAGAGTTTAAATAAGAAATTGAACCTGAACTAATAGATCGTTGTATTACTTTCTCTCTAGTTACGTTGACAATGGAAAAATTCACTATTACTTCTTCTGGCATTTCACCTTGAGAAGCTGAACCTACAACAAGATAATCAACTTTTAAAAGTTTCCAATCCCTATAAAGGATTTCTTTTTCATTTTTTGGAAGGCTTAGCATTTCTTTAGTTGACAAGGCTTCAAACTCTCCAAAAGACTCAAGGTCGGACGAAATAATTTGATTTAAATATTCTCTAGGAGGATCTTGTAAATTCCATGAAATAGGCACTATGGCTATGCGAATTGGATCTGTTATACCTTCGGTGATCTCTATTCTTAATTGCGCTATTAGAAAAGAACTAAAAAAAATCAATAAAATCAGGCAGATTCTATTTATCATTTTCTAATTTTTAGGATTAAACACTAAGGTAAAATTTCTAAAGTGAGCATCAAATAATTTTCTACTCATGTTTAGACCTTCGAATTTAATAACTTTCTCAACTGCATCAAGAGCTGAATTGTCAAAAGCTTCATTACCGCTGCTTTTAGTTAACCTTATTCCTACAATTTCTCCAGTTGGAACCAACATAATAGTTAGTTCAGAAGTCATTCCTTTTATTGTTGAAGAAGGTTGTTTCCAATTGATCATTACTTGCTGTCTAATGAGATTCGAAAAAATTGAAATTTCTTCTACTGAGCTCAAAGATTCTCTCTTCATTATTTGTTCCATCAGGAGATTTTTTTCAATCTCGATGGTTTCTATCTCGATTTTAGTATCAGCAGCTTGAATAGGAGGAGAAGTGATTATAGGTTCTCTATTAATAACCTTCTTTATCTTTTTTAGGTTATTTTTTTTTGTAATACTTTGAGGCCTTTCAAAGACTAAATACGCAGGCATAGGATCTACCTTATTCAGAGAGTAAAGACTCTCTATTTGAAAGAAATTAGCAAAAGCAAGCACTAAACCCATGTGAAGAATTACCGATATGGATAAGCCTGCGTAATAATTTTGCATTATTCTTTTAAAGGGGCCTGAGTTATTAAACCCACGTCTTGCGCTCCAGAAGCCTGAAGGACAGACATTAGTTCCATTACCTTCTGATACTTAACATTACCATCCCCCCTTACAACCACCTGTAAAGAAGGATTAGCTGTTAAAATTTTTTCTACTTGTATAGAAAGATCCTTCAAATTAAGTGGTATATCTTTACTTGATTGAGTCTCAAGAAAAAATACCCCGTCAAATCTAATTGAAATAATAAGTGGATCACTTTTTTCTCTAGGCAGAGGCTCTGATAGAGTTTCTGGAAGGTTTACTAATATCCCCTGAACCATTAAAGGTGCTGCAATCATAAAGACCACTAGTAGTACCAACATAACATCAATATAAGGAACAACATTGATTTCAGAAAGTAGTTTTCTTCTACGCCTACGTGAACTCATTTCTTATAAACATCTCGATGTAAAACAATGGAGAATTCATCCATAAAATCTTCAAAATTCGAGATAAGTGCTTCAACCGAAGTTGTGTATCGGTTGTAAGCTATCAAAGCAGGGATAGCTGCAAATAATCCTATAGCAGTAGCAATAAGAGCTTCAGAAATTCCTGGAGCAACTGTAGATAAAGTCGCTTGATTGGTTTCTGCTAAACCTCTAAAAGAGTTCATGATGCCCCATACTGTTCCGAATAAACCCACATAGGGGCTTGCAGAAGCCACAGTAGCTAAAAAAGGTAAGTGTTTCTCTAAAGATGACTGTTCTCTAGAAAGAGATATTCTCATAGCCCTCTCAGATCCATCCAAAATGATTTCAGGTTCAAGATCCTGTCCTTTAATATTCTTATATTCTTGATAACCTGACCTGAATATACTTTCGGCTCCTATCACCACATGATTTTTTTCTCCTCCTTGCTGAAAAACTGCTTCTAAGCCAGCATCTGACCAGAATAAATCTTCAAAATTAATAAGTTCTTGCTTAGATCTATTTATAAATATCCACCTTTCGAAAATTACCATCCAAGAAATAATTGAAGCTAACAGAAGAAGGAAAATAACTAACTGAACAATCAGACTTGCGTTAAAAAGGATTTCAATCACAGAATAAGACATATTATCTACAATAATGATTTCATACCGTTAAATAACTTGCCAGGAAGAGGTTTGGGTTTAAATTCTTTTGAATCAAGACATCCACACTTTACTACTCCTCCGCACAAGAGATCGCCTTCACTAGAAACAACCTCTTGAGAAAAATCAAAACTCACTTTACCAGCTTTAATGATCTGTGTGTGCACTTCAATCTGCTGGTCTAAATAGGCCGGTTTTTTGAATTCGATAACTATTTCTCTGACAACAAAAATTGCCCCTTGTTCCATTAAGTTCTTTTGTTCGTAGCCAACTTCCCTTAAATATTCTGTTCGGGCTCTCTCAAAAAACCTTAGATAGTTAGCATAGTAAACCACACCTTGCGCATCTGTATCTTCGTAGTAAATTTTAATGGGCAGTACATGCATGCTTACAAATCATGGTTTTCAATATCTTCTTTGTAAAGCCTTTTTAGTAAAAAAATAAAATCTTCCCAAAGCAGGTCTGCAGTATAAGGAGAATTAATATTTAACTGAGGGTTAATTGCTCCAAGGGGTACTCTAACTTTGATGGGCCTTCTATTAAATTTGTATACAAGAGCTGGGATGCCAACTTCTCGGGTTGCTTCAAGCACTTGCTGCCACCATGCTTCTAGAGGTTCCGCTCCCGAACCATATCTCTTGCACTCAATATACCATCTACCTAACATTAAATCAGGTAAATGCTTTTCTCTAGTTTGCTCTAGGATCCTTCTTAAATTATTCTTTAAACCGAGGTCTGAGGTTAATAAATTACCTATCTCTCTTTCAAAAGATGCTCCCTTGTTCCTGGAATTTGTCATTACTGGCTTAGATGATCTACGATTTCTTCAGGAAAGTCAGCATTTGAATGGACATGTTGAGTATCGTCTAGATCTTCCAAAGTTTCTAAAAGTTTGTAAATTTTTATAGATGTTTCTAAATCTGTAGAAACACTTGTCTCAGGAACCAAACTTATTTCAGATTCTTCTATATCTATCTCGGCTTTAATCAAAGAGTCTTTAACAGATTCAAAGTCTTCAGGTAAAGTTGAGATTGTTATAGATTGATCTGCATTCTCTTCAATATCTTCTGCTCCAGCCTTTATAGCCACTTCCATTACTGAATCTAGATTGGAGTTATTTCTTATCTGTATAAGCCCCTTTTTAATAAACAAATAAGAAACTGAACCATCCGTACCTAAATTTCCACCCGCCTTAGTAAAGGCATGCCTTATTTCTGCTACGGTTCTATTGTGATTGTTGGTCATACACTCAACGATTACTGCAACTCCTCCAGGACCATAACCTTCAAGGGTGGTTTCTTCTAGCCTTTCTCCTTCCGCTCCACCAGAACCTCTTTGAATAGCTCTCTCTATCGTGTCTTTGGGAATGTTAGAAGACAATGCCTTATCCAAAGCCGTTCTTAGTCTTGGATTATCTTCTGGAACTGGTCCTCCAAGTTTAGATGCCACGGTAAGTTCTCTAATAATTCGGGAAAATATTTTTCCTCTCTTGGCGTCTTGTCGTCCTTTCCTATGCTTGATGTTTGCCCATTTGGAATGCCCAGACACGGCTAATCTTCCTTATTTATCTTGATATTTAATTCATTTAACTGTTCTGCGGAAACTTCCCCTGGAGCATCTGTCATCAGACAAGAAGCTGTCTGCGTCTTAGGAAATGCGATCACATCTCTTATCGACTCAGAGGAAGTCATTAACATAATTAATCTGTCAAAACCTATAGCAATTCCAGCGTGAGGAGGACATCCGTGTTGTAAAGCAGATAATAAAAATCCAAACTTTTCTTCACCTTCTTTTGCAGTTATTCCTAGAACTTCTAATACAGAAGACAACATTTCATGATCATGAATTCGAACGGATCCACCACCCAATTCTATTCCATTAAGAACAACGTCATAAGCATCTGTGAAACAAGCCAGAGGCTCATCTTTCATCTCCTTTTTACTGCATCTAGGTGCAGTAAAGGGATGGTGGAGAGGAGTTAATTCTCCACTAGCATTAAGTTCAAACATTGGAAAATCAATAATCCAACATGGAGCCCATTCTTTAATAAGTAAATTTAAATCCTTACCTAACTTATCTCTAAGAGCTGACAAAGAATCATTAACTATTTTTTCTGGACCTGCTCCAAAAAAGATAATGTCACCCTTTTGGGCTTTAAGTTTTTTTAATAATTGATTGATAAGATCTTCTTCTAAAAATTTTAGAATTGGCGACTGTAGGCCTTCTTTTCCGAGGGTGGGGTCTTCAACTCTTATGTAAGCCAACCCTTCAGCTCCGAGACTTGATACAAAGTCTGTATATTCATCAATCTGCTTTCTAGTAAGAACCTCTCCTCCAGGGACTCTTAAACAAGCTATTCTTGACCCTTTTGAATTAGCAGGTTCACAAAAAACTTTGAATTCAGTATTGGTAAACATCTCACCTACTTCTTCCAGCTTTAGAGGGTTTCTTAGGTCGGGCTTGTCTGTTCCATATTTAGAGATAGATTCCGAAAAAGAAAGAATTTCAAATTTTCCCAATTTAACGCTTAGCACTTCTAAAAAAACTACACAAAGCATATCTGTAACCAAATCCCTAATATTTTCTGAAGTTACAAAAGAGCACTCCAGGTCTATTTGCGTAAATTCGGGTTGTCTATCTGCGCGTAAGTCCTCATCTCGAAAGCATCTAGCAAATTGATAATATTTTTGAAAACCTGAAGCCATTAAAGTTTGTTTAAATAGCTGGGGAGACTGAGGTAGTGAGAAAAATAATCCCGGATGAGTCCTGCTAGGAACCAGATAATCTCTAGCTCCTTCAGGGGTAGCTTTGGTTAAGAGAGGGGTTTCAATTTCAATAAATTCCTTTGCTTCAAAATAGTCTCTTATGCATTTGGAAGTTTTAGATCTTAAGCGAATATTTGCTTGCATTTCTTTTCTTCTCAGGTCTAAAAACCGGTACTTAAGTCTTGTTTCTTCTCCCACTGAACTATATTCATCTAATTGAAAAGGTATAGGTAATGAAGGGTTCAAGATTTCAAGACTAGACCCCACAACTTCTATCTCTCCTGTATCTAGATCAGGATTAACAGTCCCTTCAGGCCTTGCTCTTACTTTCCCTTTAACTGAAATTACAAATTCATTTCTACAGCCTTCCGCTAATATAAAAGTGCCTTTCTGTTCAGGATTGTAAACAACCTGAACCAAACCAGACTCGTCTCTTAAATCAAAGAAAATAACTCCTCCATGGTCTCTTCTTCTATGAATCCAACCACTTAACTCTACATTGGTATCAATTTCTTTTTTTCTTATTGACCCACATTTTCTATTCTTTAAATCTTTCATACCCTAAATGTTTTTATTTTTAAGAAGCTTCTACTTTTTTTCTTCTTTCTTTTTTACCTTTTTTTTATCCTTTTTATCATCAGTTTTTGTTTTATCTGAAGAAATCTTCTTCTCCTTATCGCTTTTAGCTAAATTCTTTTTTTTGCCTGTTTTGAAATCGGTCTCATACCATCCAGTACCTTTTAATCTAAATGCGGGTGCAGTGGGTACTTGCCTCAGATTGGGGTTTTTCATTTTAAAATTATCGAGTTCAGATATTTTCATCTGCTTCTCAAACACTTTCTTTTTACCTTTCTCTTTAAAAATGTAAGTAGGCATATTTTTTGGAGGATTATACCAACTTAAGCATATTTACTTATTATCTCGTTTACTGTTTTACTAAATGTTAAAATTGATTTCCGAGTATTAACGATGAAAACTAGCAATTTACTCCTCGCTACACAAAGAGAAACCCCTTCTGATGCAGAGACTAAAAGCCATCAACTGATGATAAAAGCAGGCTTAATAAGACAGGTGGCATCAGGCATTTATAACTGGCTTCCTCTTGGTGTAAAAGTTCTAAGAAAAGTTGAAAATATAGTAAGGCGAGAAATGGATAAATCGGGTGCTCAAGAAATTTTGATGCCTATGGTACAACCTGGGGAGTTATGGAAAGAGTCAGGAAGATGGCAACAATATGGGAAAGAATTATTAATTTTTAAAGATAGGCATAAAAGGGAATTCTGCTTGGGACCAACTCATGAAGAAATCATAACAAATTTATGCAGAAATGATATTAGAAGTCATAAACAGTTACCTGTTACTTTTTATCAAATTCAAACCAAATTTAGAGATGAGATAAGGCCTAGATTTGGGGTTTTGAGATCAAGAGAATTTATTATGAAAGATGCTTATTCTTTTGATCTTTCTGAAGAAGAAATGAACCATAGCTACAACAACATGAGAGAAGCTTACAAAAGAATATTTGATAGCATGGGACTCGATTACAGAATAGTAAAAGCTGACAGTGGTGCAATAGGGGGTTCTGATTCAGAAGAATTTCATGTACTTTCAGATACTGGTGAAGATTTATTAGCATTTAGCGATAAAAGTGATTATGCAATCAACGCTGATTTACTTATTGAAGCACTGTCTGATCAAGATTCTGAAAGCTTAGAGGGGCAGCCTAGTCCAGATGGAAAAGGCAATCTGAAGCTAACGAGAGGAATTGAAGTGGGCCATATCTTTAAGTTAGGAAGAAAATATTCTGAAAGCATGAAACTTACTCTTCAAGTAGATAAAAGAACTATTTTTCCAGAAATGGGGTGTTACGGTATTGGTATTTCTAGAATAGTTGCTGCTGCCATAGAACAGAATCACGATGATAAAGGGATAATTTGGCCAGATGCGATCAGCCCTTATGAAGTGGTCCTTGTGGAGATAAATCCCAAAGGGGATAAAGCCCTAAAGAGCCTTTGTAGTCAATTATATAATTCTTTAAAAGACAAAGGACATGAGGTCCTTTGGGATGATAGAGAACAAAGCCCTGGAGTGAAATTTTCAGATATGGAGTTAATAGGAATACCTCGAATGGTTATCTTGGGAGAAAAATCTTTTAAAGACAATCAAGTAGAATTTAAAATTAGAGGCGAAGAAAAAATAAGTCGGCTTGCTCCAGAAGAGATAGAAGACAAACTGTAAAATGAATTGGCTATATTAAGCTATTCTTTATTGTCTAAGGTCTCAAGAATTTGTTTCTCTATTTTTTTAGCTATTTTAGGGTTCTCTTCTAAGAACTCGACTGCATGAGCCTTTCCTTGTCCTATTTTTTCACCATCTAAACTATACCAAGCTCCTGATTTTTCTACTATACCTAAATCAGAGCCCCTATCTATGACCTCACCTAGTCTATTGATACCCTTATTGTAGATGATCTGGAATTCTGCTTGTTTAAAAGGGGGGGAAACTTTATTTTTTACTACTTTAACTCTTGTTTCATTGCCTACTATCTCATCTCCTTCTTTCACCGTCCCTATTCTTCTAATGTCTAATCGAACTGAAGAATAGAACTTCAGAGCATTGCCACCAGAAGTAGTCTCAGGACTTCCAAACATAACTCCAATCTTGTGTCTTATCTGATTAATGAAAATAACTAAAGTATTAGATTTTGTAACACTCCCAGTTATTTTTCTAAGAGCTTGCGACATTAATCTTGCTTGAAGTCCCATATGAGAATCACCCATCTCTCCTTCTATTTCAGCTTTTGGCACTAGGGCTGCAACAGAATCGATCACCAGCATATCTACTCCTCCCAAATGAACGAAAATATCCACTATCTCTAAAGCTTGCTCTCCGGTGTCAGGTTGAGAAATAAGTAATTCTTCAATATTGACCCCAAGCTTTCCGGCATACATTGGATCGAGTGCATGTTCTGCATCTATAAATGCTGCCGTTCCACCCAATTTTTGACATTGAGCAATAACCTCTAAGGCAAGAGTAGTTTTGCCTGAAGATTCAGGACCGTATATTTCAACCACTCGCCCTCGGGGAAGGCCACCTATTCCAAGAGCTAAATCTAATCCCAAAGATCCTGTAGAAATGGCTGGAATCTTCTCGATCTTTTTATCTCCCATTCGCATGACTGTGCCAGATCCAAACTGGCGTTCGATCTGGCCAAGTGAAGATTCTAATTGCTTGTTTTTATCTACTTCCTTGATATTTACTACCTTTTTCTGTGCCATGTGTACTTCCAAATGCGTTAACAAGGCAATTATACATAGTACTGTATAAATAAACAGTACTCTTTAATGCTGTTTTAATATATCAATTGTACCCAATAAAGCCCTCTCAACAGAAGAAAATCTAACTTCGTCTCTATTGCCAGAAAAGTACTCTGTAGAAGTTATTAAAGGGTGAAGAGTAACTTTCCATGCAAAGCAAACTGTACCCACTGGTTTAGACTCAGTTCCACCAGCAGGCCCTGCAATTCCACTTATAGCAACGCCAACGTCGGCACCAGATTTGTTAATTGCCCCTGAAACCATTTGTCTGGCAATCTCTTCACTAACCGCTCCAAAAGTGTCTAAATCATTTGAAGATACGCCTAAGATTTGAGTTTTAGCTGTATATGAGTAAGTTACGAAAGAAGAATCAAACCATTCTGAACTACCAGGTACTGATGTAATAGATTGTCCTACCCATCCACCTGTGCATGACTCAACACAAGTAAGAGATAAACTTTTTTCTTTAAGCAATTCCCCTAATTCTGCACTAATTAATATTAACTTTTCTTGATTCACAAAAAGGCCTTCTATGAAGATAAGGCGCAATTAGACCAGAAATCAGATTATTGTCTACATAGTAGTTAATCAAATATGTTGGTAAAATCTACTTTCCTAAATGTTATGGCTTTTATAGTTGTAGATTCTTGCATTAAATGCAAACTCACGGATTGTGTTGAGGTTTGCCCTGTGGATTGCTTTTATGAAGGACCAAATATGTTGGTTATCAATCCTGATGAGTGTATAGATTGTGCTTTATGTGAACCAGAGTGCCCTGTAGATGCTATTTTTTCAGAAGATGAACTTCCGGAAGACCAAATCCCTTTTATAGATCTTAATGCTGAACTTTGTTTGGAATGGCCAAACATTACTGAACAAAAAGACCCTCCAGAAGATGCTGATGAGTGGAGAGAAGTTAAAAATAAAATTAAATATCTTGAAAAGTAGAAGAGATTTTCTGTAAAAGGAAAATAAAGAAAACTCCTAAACCTAAACCAAAGAGAGCTTCGAGATAGCCTAACTGGTATTTAGGTAAGGATATTATCCACGCCCCTGATTTCCATAACAAAGGAATGCTTAATAAGACTAAAGAATAAAAGAAACCCATAAGATATTCAGGATAATTTTCATAGGCTTTTTTCACTATCCTTATAAAAAGTAATAGCCCAAGTAAGCATCCAGAAAATAAACTTGATAATACAAGTAAATCAAGTTCTTTTAAAGAGAGTATAACCGCTTGATAAAGGCCTAAGAGTAAAAGTATAAAACTTCCTGAAATACCAGGAAGAATAAAAGCACAAACCGCAACAAAACCTCCAAAGAAAAAGTAAATTAGACTAATTTCTTTCAGTTCGTTTGGTGGTAAGCTCCAAGCAAAACCTACTATTAGAGAAGCTAATAAGAATCCTATAAGAAACCTTCTATGTATTTTTTCGGGCTTCAAAGGTTTAAAAAATAAAGAAGTCAATAAAAGTCCAGAAAAGAATGACTTCAGAAAGAAAGGAAAATTTTCGGAAAGGAAGATAATAGCAGAAGAAAAAGAAAAAGCAGCTACAAGCATACCTAAGACTAGGAAGAAGAGAAAACTAGCATCAGAATACTTCCAAGCTTCATTTAAATTTCCCTTTAGAACTTGATTTACGAAAACAATATTGATATTTGCAATGGCTCTTATTAATCTTTCATAAATACCTAAAATAAGTGCAATAGTACCTCCAGAAACACCAGGGATTATCTCGGCTATTCCCATAATCATACCTTTAAAGAAAATTCGTAAATTAGTCTTCATAAAAAAAGTTAATTTACTCAATCTTTCCTTCCAATAAGGGTACAAAAAGAACTTGATCCAAAATTTTAGTTTCGTATTTATCCTTTCCTATTTTTTGAATTAAAGTTAAGTTTTGACGGTCCTTTCCTCCAACTGGAGCGATCAGTCTTCCACCCATAGATAACTTATCTAAGAAATAACTAGGGACTTCTAAAGGGGCTGCTGCAAAGAGTATTGCGTCGTATTTATCTGATCTTCCTTGAAACTCTGAACCATCATCGAAAATAAGTTTTACATTTCTTATTTTTAGATTTTTTAAATTAATAACTGCCTTGTCGTGCAATGCTTTAATTCTTTCTAAAGTATGCACTGTTTTAGAAAATTTAGAGAGAATAGCAGCTTGATAACCACAACCTGTCCCAATTTCAAGAGCTTTTTCTATAGGTTGAACTTCTAGTTTCTTATCCTCTATAAGTATCTCTGTCATCTTGGCAACTATATAAGGTTGAGAAATTGTTTGTTGATATCCAATGGGTAAAGCTAGATCCTCATAAGCTCTTGAAGATAAGGCTTCATCTAAAAATAGATGCCTTGGGGTATCTCTCATTGCTTCCAGAATTCTGACATCCTTAATACCCTTTTCAGTTAACCTTTCAACCAGTCTTTGCCTAGTTCTAAGAGAGGTCATGCCTAAACCTTGGGTTTTTTCTATTTCCAACACGCTTAATTAAAAGAACTTAACCATACATTTAGTTCTTTGGAATAATCACCTACTAAAAATCTTGGACCAATCGGAGTAACTGAAACAGCACCTCTAGTTAGAGTTTCTATATCTGTGTTCTCATTATTATTTGGTATTTTACTTCTGTGTGTTATCCAAAACTGGTCTTTCCCTGAAGTCAGAGTTTCTTTGTGAGGTGGATTTCTAGTTCCCCAGGATCCGAGTGAAGTGAGTACTATTTCATTAATTTCTTCATATGCAAGATTGGGGACATTAAGATTTAGAGTTATCTTTGGGTCGGTCTTTAACAGGTGAAATTTTTCTACTATGTCGTATGTAATTTTTCCTGCTGAAATAAAATTAGGTTGAGTTTTTCCTGTTGATCCAGGTTGCAAAAAAGCTGCAGCAGAGACTGCTATTGATGGAACAGAAAATTCTCTGCCTTCCATAGCTGCGTTTACGGTCCCAGAGTAAAGTAAATCTTCAGCCATGTTTGCTCCAAAGTTTATTCCACTTAATAATAAGTCTGGCTTGAAAGGGCAAAGTTCATGTAAGCCCAAATGAACGCAATCGACAGGAGTCCCATTTACTGCCACAAAATTTTCTTTAATTTTCTTAGGAAATAAAGGTCTTTTGGTTGTTATGGATGCGCCTGATCCACTCATTTCTCTCTCAGGAGCTATAACAAAGACTTCATGTTTTTCAGCTAAACAATTGTAAAGAACATTTATTCCTTCTGCTTCAATTCCATCGTCATTACATAACATTATTTTCATGAAAAATTTATAAGCTTTTTTTAATTAAAGACACTGCTTGGCAAGCAATTCCTTTTTTTGTACCCTCAAAGCCTAAGCCATCTGTAGTAGTAGCCTTGCAACTAACATATTCTTTTTCTATCTTAAGGTCCTTAGAAATGCACTCAATTATTAAGTCTATTTGCTCCCTTATTTTTGGCTCTTCAGCAATCAATGTTATATCTACATTAATAATTTCATAATGCTTTGAACTCAAAAGACTGACAACTTCATTTAAAAGTAATCGACTTGAAACTTCTTCATTTTTTGGATCTTCTGAAGGAAACAAACCCCCTATATCGCCTAAAGCAGCTGCACCTAATAAAGAATCAATAAGCGCATGGATGATTACATCTCCATCAGAGTAAGCCTCTATAGAAAATTCGCTCTCTATGAAAATGCCTCCAAGGACCATCCCTTTCCCAGGAATCAGCTTGTGTGCATCATATCCAAATCCAACTCTCAAATTAGTTCTCCATTCTTCCTTGAGAAGAAAGAATTGACTTAATCAAAACTATATCTTCGGGAAAAGTTAACTTTATATTATCCTTCGAGCCCTGAACCATCTTCAATTTACCTCCATTTGCTTCTACCAAATTAGCTTCATCGGTAAAATCTTTTTTTAGGTTCTTTTCCAATGTTGCTCTAACCAGAATATCTTTTTTAAAAATTTGAGGAGTGAATGCTCTCCAAAGTCTTGTGCGATCGAAAGTATTTAAAATTAAGGAATTTCCCTTACCGACCTCTTTAATAGTATCTGTGCAAGGAATACCTAGAACTATCCCATCAATTTCTTCTTCCATAGAGTTAATAATTTCTTGTACATCCGAACTCCTTAGACATGGACGTACAGCATCATGAATTAAAATATGTTTGTAGAATGTATCAGATTCTTCCCAGAACTTTATTCCATTCAAAACTGATTTCATCCTTGAACTGCCTCCTTCTGTTACAAAAACTTTTGGATTTTTAATTACATCTAGGGATTTATAATATTGGTCATTTGGTGGAACCACTACACAAATTCCCAAACAATCCGAAAAATCAAGCAGAGGTCTAATACTTAATTCTAAAATACTTTTGTCACCTATCTTTAAAAACTGTTTTGGAACTTCTTTACTAAACCTCTTACCACTCCCAGCTGCTGGAACAATAGCAACAAAACTTTTATTCACTGGTCTTGTTTAAGATTAGAAAGATCAATTTCTTTATTTTTAATCTGCTCTGATTTAAATTTATAAAAAGTTTCGCCTGGTTTTATGAAGCCTAATTCAGACCTTGCTAGACCTTCTATTGCATTTCTCCCTGAACTTAATCTATTTTTCTCTTGCTCAAGTAAAAGATTCTTGCTCTCTAATTCTTGAGTTAAATCCTCTTTTTCTTTAATTTCTTCTTTTAAATCTTTTAAACTCCAGTAACTGTAATCCCCTGTCCAAATATTAACTTGTACTAGAATTAGAGCAACTGATAGGAAAACCATCAAAGAAAAAAACAGGAAGTCCTTTCTATTGATCTCTTTAAATTCAGGTAACTTCATCTATACCGGAGAAAGGAATATTAAATTTTTCCTCTAAAATCAACATTCGGTTATATTTTGCTACTCTATCAGTCCTGCATGGAGCTCCTGTTTTAATTTGTCCAGAGTTTAAACCTATAGCAATATCAGCTATAGAAGTATCTTCCGTTTCGCCTGAACGATGAGAGATAATAGTCTTATAACCATTCTCTTTAGATAAATTAACTGCTTCCATGGCTTCTGAGATAGTACCTATTTGGTTTATCTTTACTAGAACAGAGTTAGCAACCTTTTGTTTGATTCCTTTTTTTATTCTATTTGTGTTTGTAACAAAAAGATCATCGCCCACTAATTGTATTTCTGACCCTAAACTCTTGGTAAGAGACTTCCATCCTTCCCAATCATCTTCATCTAAACCATCTTCGATAGAATTGATAGGGTATTTTGATTTTAGAGTATTAAGGTAATTAATCATTTCGTTAGAGTTAAAACTCTTATCTATACCCCTTAATAAATATTGGCCTTCATTAAAAAGCTCTGAGGAGGCGCAGTCCAAACATATAAAAACCTGACTTCCCGCTTTATAGCCAGAAACATCTATTGCTTTGAGAATAAGGTCAAGAGCTTCTTCTGCAGAATCTAGTTGGGGAGCAAAACCTCCTTCATCTCCAACTGATATATTCAGTTTCTGTTTCTTAAGTTGTTCTTTCAGCTCGTGGTAAATTTCCACCCCGCATTGAAAAGCAGATTTAAAATTACTAAAGCCACTGGGTTGAATCATAAACTCTTGAAAATCAATATTGTTATCTGCATGAACACCACCGTTTAAGATATTCATCATAGGGTTGGGTAATGTTGCTTTTTCATCTACTTCAAAGAGGTCTTTATATAATAGGTTTACACACTCATACAAAGGCAAGCTTCTAGATTTAGCAGACACCCTTAAATTAGCCAGTGAGACTACCAAGATTGTATTTGCTCCAAAAGTACTTTTATTGTTAGTTCCATCTGCCTTGCATAAAATTGAATCTATATTGGTTTGGTCCAGTGGATCTAATCCAGCTAACAATTCTTTTATCTCATTATTTATTACATTTACTGCCTTAGAAACTCCCCTGCCAAAAAATCGAGTTTCATCTTTATCTCTTATCTCAAGAGCCTCATATTTTCCAGCTGAAGCTCCAGAAGGGACATAAGAAATCGAAGAACTATCATCCGAGAGTCTTACCTCACAAGCCAAAGTTGGATTCCCTCTAGAATCAAATACCTCAAAAGCAGAAATATCTTCTATTGTTAATTTGTTCACATTTAATTTATTTTGATATCAGAAAAGCTTTTTACTAATGCGTCTATAGATTTAATTTGAACCAAAAATTCTCTTAAATGTTTTAAAGGTAAAGCACAAGGACCGTCACATTTAGCTAAATCAGGGTCAGGATGTACTTCAAGAAATAATCCAGCTAGACCAATAGACATAGCTGATTTAGCAAGGTCCAATACATAAGACCTTCTACCAGAAGTTATATTCCCACCTCCTCCTGGTTCTTGTAGAGAATGAGTCACATCAAATATTACAGGATATTGATAATTTTTGAGCTGTGCTAAGCCCATCATGTCTACAATAAGATTCTTATAACCAAATGATGTTCCTCTTTCGCATAGTAAAATATTTTCATTACCAAAATGCTTAAATTTATCAATAATATTTTCTACTTCTGAAGGAGAAAGAAATTGACCTTTTTTGATATTAATTGGTAGGCCCGTTGATGCAGCACTAAAAAGCAAGTCTGTCTGCCTGCATAAAAATGCAGGAATTTGTAAGAGATCTAAAACTTTACTAGCTTTAAAGATTTCTTCAGAAGTATGTACATCTGAAATAACTGGAACTCTATAGTCAACTTTGATTTTTTTTAAAATATCTAGACCTTCGTCTACTCCAGGTCCTCTGAAAGAATCAAATGAAGACCTATTTGCTTTATCGTATGAAGCCTTAAATATGAAAGGGATGTCAAGTTCTTCAGTAACCTGCTTACATTCTTCAACCACTTCCTTAATTGTGTTTCCATCCTCTAATACATTAAGACCAGCAATAAGCACAAAATCTTCTTTATTGCTAAGTTTAATTTTTCCTACTTCTACCTGCTTCACTTTAACTACCTAACTGGCTTTGTTTTGGTTGTTCGCTGCGTCAATAAAGCCCTTAAATAAAGGGTGGCCATCTCTAGGATTTGAAGTAAATTCTGGATGGAACTGACATCCTACAAACCAAGGGTGTTTATTTATTTCTACTACTTCAACAAGATTTTTATCCTTAGATTTACCTACAATATTAAGACCTGCTGATTCCATCTGATCAACATAATTGTTATTTACTTCATATCTGTGTCTATGCCTTTCTTGTATGACGCTCTTCCCATACAAAGATCTTGTTAAAGAATTTTCTGATAAGATGCATTTCTGAGAACCCAGACGCATAGTGCCACCTAAATCAGAATTTTCATCACGTTTCTCAATCTCTCCATTAGAATCAATCCATTCACTTATTAGTCCAATAACTGGATGGCTAGTCTTCTGATCAAATTCGCTACTATTTGCATCACCAAGGTTTAAAACATTTCGAGCAAACTCTATTACGGCTACTTGCATCCCAAGGCATATACCTAGGTAAGGAATCTTGTTCTCTCTTGCATATTCAACAGTAATTATCATTCCTTCGATCCCTCTATGGCCAAAACCTCCAGGAACTAGAATTGCGTCTACACCTTCTAAGACCTCCCCGACATTCTTAGGTTCAATAATCTCAGAATCTATGTATTCAACATTAATTCTTAATTCATGCTGTATACCTCCATGAATTAAGGCTTCATTGAGAGATTTGTAGGCATCTTTAAGGTCTGTATATTTTCCAACCATAGCTATGGTTACTTCATTTTTTGGATTTGTATGGGCATCAGAAACTCTTTTCCAGTCTTCAAGGTCAGGTTTTTTACAAGAAAGATTAAGTTTGTCAGTTACTATTTCGTCAACTTTTTGAAGGTTTAATAGAATTGGTATCTTATAAATTGAATTAACATCTGGCATTGAAATTACACTTTGTTTTTCAACATTGGTAAATAGAGCAATTTTCTCCCTAGCTTCGTCTGAAATCTCTTTGTCAGATCTACAAATAAGAATATCTGGTTGCAACCCATGAGATAACATCTCTTTTACTGATCTCTGAGTAGGTTTTGTCTTAATCTCCCCTGCAGCAGCTATATATGGAACTAAGGTTAGATGCATAAATAGGGTTCTAACAACCCCAAGTTCTAGTTTCATCTGCCTTATGGCTTCTAAAAAGGGTTGAGATTCTATATCACCAACAGTTCCCCCTATCTCTACAATAGCTACCTCGGAATCTCTTGAACCTTCTTTTATCCTCCTTTTAATTTCATCTGTTATATGGGGAATGACTTGTACTGTCCCTCCTAAATAATCTCCTTTTCTCTCCTTTTTTAGAACTGTTTCATATACCTGACCGGTAGTGAAATTATTATCTTTAGACATCTTAGATTTAATAAATCTTTCATAGTGACCAAGATCTAAGTCAGTTTCTGAACCGTCTTCAGTAACAAAAACTTCTCCGTGTTGTAAGGGACTCATAGTTCCTGGATCCAAATTTATGTAAGGATCTAGTTTCATAATAGTTACTTTAATACCTCTGCTTTCCAATAAGGCGCCTAGAGATGCAGAGGTAATACCCTTCCCCAGAGAAGATACTACTCCACCGGTAACAAAAATAAATCTAGTTTTAGAATTTCCCATCTATCTAACAAACAGAAAAAAGCTTCTGCAAGATGGCACTGCAGATTAACAAAAAGTTCGTTCGCCTACAACGTAAATAATTTTTAAAAGGTACTTCGTGAGTTTGGTTTAGAATTAATCACCTTCTCCATCTTCATAGTATTGTGTAGGATATCGTTCGTCTTTAGCTAAATTTTCAAATCTAGCTACTGAGTCTCGGAAAGCTAAAGAAGTAGTTCTAGTAGGTCCGTTTCTTTGTTTTGCGATATTAATTTCAGCTTTACCTTTATTTTCTAGATCACTTCTATCGTAGTATTCATGTCTATACAAAAAAGCTATTACATCAGCATCCTGCTCTATTGCACCTGAATCTCTTAAGTCAGAAAGAATAGGCCTTTTATTAGGTCTAGATTCGACAGCTCTATTTAATTGTGATATTGCAACAACTGGGACATCTAATTCTTTTGCTAAGGCTTTTAGTGACCGACTTATCTCACTAATTTCTGTTACCCTATTCTCACTCTTGCCCGGAATTTGCATTAGACCAATGTAATCCACAACTATCATGGCCAAGTCTTTATTTTCTCTTTTCACCCTTCTTGATCTTGCCCTCAATTCAGTTGGACTAAGAGCCGGTGTATCATCAAGAAGAATTTTCTTATTACTGAGAACAGATAGAGCTTTATCTATTCCCTCCCAATCATTATCTTGGAGTTGTCCCCTCATAAGCCTCTGTAGATCTATATTAGCTATACTGGAAATAAATCTTCTGACTACCTGTTCAGCAGACATTTCCATGCTAAAAATTAAGACTGTTCGATCAGTTTGTCTTGCTACATTTTCAGCAATATTCAATGCTAGAGCTGTTTTACCCATGGAAGGCCTACCAGCAATGACAATTAAATCAGATCTTTGAAAACCAAGAGTGATTTCATCAATTTCAGAAAATCCAGTACTAACGCCTATTAAAGAATCCCCGGACTCATTGGCCTCTTGTATAAAAGAATAAACTGGACCAAGTAAGTCCCGAATTTCCTTTGGTCCTGCAGAACGTTTAAAATCATCTCTTAAACTTAAGATTCTTTCTTCTGCATTATCTATAACTTGATCGCTACTAGAAGAATCGGATTCTCTTGCGGTCTTAGAAATCTGATCTACGGCTGTAATTAACTTCCTAAGGTTAGATCTTTGCTTAATGATCTCAGCGTAACTTTCTATATTTGCTACGCTGGGCGTTTCCTGAGCAAGTTGAGTTAAATAATCTTTACCCCCCAACTTAACTAATTCAGGAAGATCTCCATTTCCCTCAAGAGTGTCTTGTACAGTAATAAGGTCTATTGGCTTACCTAGATCTTGAAGGTCCTTTATAGTTTTAAAAATTAGTTGGTGTTCAGTCTGATAGAAATCTTCTTGTAAAACTAGACCAGCAACTAAATCCCAAGCATCATTCTTTAACATGATGCCCCCTAAAACAGCTCTTTCTGCCTCTACTGAGTAGGGTAATTCTTCATTTGAGGAGAAATTTTGGGACATAAAAGATTAATTTCAAGTATTCTTTACTAAACTATAATTCTCCCACTGGAGAAGATTTAAAACAATAAAAATATTTTTCTATTCTTGCGCTATTAGAGCAACAGAAATTTCTTGAATAACTTCTGGATGAACCTCTATGTCTAACTTATAGTTACCTAGTTCCTTTAAAGTCCCTTCGGGCAATCTAACAGCAACTTGTTCTATTTTAATACCTTCCAGATTAATAGCTTCTGAAATTTCTCTGGTTCCAATAGATCCGTATAAAGTTCCTTCTTCTGAAACTGCTACAGGAATAGAAATTTCTAAAGATTCTAACTTTTTAGCTAATTCAAGCGCTATGGCTTTCCTTTGTTCTTCAGCTTTGTTGAGAGAAACTTTTCTTTGTTCGTATTCAGCCTTATTTTCTTCATTAGCTCTAACAGCTTTTCCTGAAGGGATTAGAAAATTCCTAGCAAAACCAGACCTTACGTTGACTAAATCACCGGGATCACCCAATTTAGTTACCTTTTCTAAGAGAATTATTTCCATTTGTCTATCTGTAATGCGAATCTGTGTAAGGTAACAAGGCTAAATGTCTAGCTCTTTTAATAGCTCTAGTTAACTGCCTCTGATATTTAGCTGAGGTTCCCGTAACTCTGGCAGGCATTATCTTCCCTGTTTCAGTAATATATTCTTTTAAAAGATTGATATCTTTATAATCAATTTCTTGTATCCCCAAGGCAGTAAATTTACAAAACCTTTTTTTATACTCTTGGTTTGAAGGTCTTTTTTTAAAATTTTTCTTTTGCTTTTTTGGCATAGTTTACTTTTCGTGATTCAAACTACTTTTCCTTTTCTTGATCTTCTTCTTTGGGTCGAAGCTTGAAAGTAACTTCAGTGGCGCTTTGTTTTTGCTTGCTTAAATCTTCTTTAGGAAACTTTTCCTCTTTAAGCATATAATCTTCTCCTGCCTCTCCCTCTGGAGTCTGAGTAGATAAAGCAGATATTTCAGTATGCGCCTTCTTAGAAACTAAAATTAAGTCTCTGATAATAGAATCATTGAACTTAAATGAAGATTTTATTTCTTTTATTGCTTCTTGATTACATTCAACATTCATTAAGGCAAATGAAGCTTTGAACTGATCTTGAATAGGATAAGCTAACTTTCTGTTTCCTATATTTTCAGATCTTTGAACTGATCCACCAGATTCGGTAACTATAGATGAAAATTTATTTAAAACTGACTGAGTCTGATCAGATTGGTCAGGATGGACTAAAAAAACTATCTCGTAATGTCTCATTTATACCTCTCGGTTTTAGCTCTCCTTTTTTAAATTAAAATGTAGAGCAAGGTATCAAGGGTGCGCATTCTATTTTAGGTTATTCTTTGAAGCAAGCCGTATTCAATATTCTTATTATTAGGCCATCGAAATCTATTCCTTCCAAAATTGCTGATTTGGGCACAAGACTTGTTTCTGTTAATCCTGGGACAGTATTTAACTCTATCAATTGGAAATTCCTTTTTTTGTCTTGTATCAAATCTACTCTTCCCCATCCAGAGCAACCGAGAGAAGAGAAAGCATGCCAAGCAAAATTCTTGACAGTCATCAATTCTTCTTCACTAAGTTCAGATTGAGAATATTCAGTATCATTTCTTACGTATTTTGCATCAAAATCATAAAAATCATTTTTTGGTTTAATACTTATGGGAGTGAGGGTCTTGCCTTCAAGTATAGGAACAGTAACTTCTTCTCCTTCTATGAAGGCTTCTACGATCAAAATGTCATCATATTTCAAAGCCTCTTTCATAGCATTTTCTAAAGATCCTTTGCCAGGATGAACAATACTTACTCCAAAACTAGAACCTTCTCTAGCCGGTTTAACTACAAAAGATTCTTCTAAAGCACTTACATCTTGTTCACTTGATAAAAAAGGAGAAGTTTGAGTTTTAGTAGTCCCTGCGTTTTTAATCTCTACAAAGTCAGGGGTAGGTAAAGATAATTCTCTCCATATCTTTTTAGTTTCTGATTTATTCATAGAAAGTTCACAAGATTTTGAATTACTACCGGTAAATTGAATATTTTTTTCTTCAAGGATTGCTTGAATAAATCCATCTTCTCCACCTCTGCCATGTAAAGCTATGAACACTAGGTCAAGTGAATCCACTAGCTTTATTGCTTGCTCAGGTGATGAAAGATCAACACTTCTTACACTCAAACCCATGGACTTAACTGAATCCACTACAGCTCTTCCTGTTTTTAAGGAAATCTCTCTTTCTGTTGACCAACCTCCCATTAGGACTGATATCTCTCTATCCTTGAATTTGCTAGTATCAATATCGGTCATGTTTGTTCATTTTTTTTATTAGCTTCTCTGAAATTTCAGAAATGCTTCCCGCTCCTTGAATTAATAGAACACCCCTTTGTTTAGATAAGGAAGATCCAATTAATTTTATGGCTTCTGCTTCAGAACCAGCCAACTCAGCTTTTTTAAACCCTTTAACTTTAATATTGTTTAAGAGATTAGAAGAACTTATTTCTTTTATGGGATTCTCTCCTGCTGGATATATTTCGAGAAGAATAAGTTCGTCAACTAATTGAAGTACTTCTACAAATTCTTCATATAATTCTTTGGTTCTAGAAAATCTATGTGGTTGAAAAACCATAGTTATTTTTTCTTTTGGAAAAGATTCTCTTATAGCTATAACTGTATTTCTAATCTCAGTTGGATGATGCCCATAATCATCTATTATTGAACTCTTATTTAATTTCCCTAAAAATTGCATTCTTCTATTAATTCCGGAGAATTTTCCTAATGCTGATTGTATATTTAGTATAGGTATGCCCTCTTCTAAAGCTAAGACTGAAGAAGCTGTTGCATTTAATACATTATGTCTACCAGATAAGTTCAGTTTAATATTGAATGTATGACCTTCGTTATTGGATAAAGTAAATTCTGAAGTAAGTCCAAGGGCCTTGTAATTCCTGATTATGTAATCATTTTTTTCTTTAAAACCGTACAAAATCGTCTTTCTTGCAAAAGAAGGGTATAGCTTCTGGATAATTGGATCATCTCCACAAGCAACAAGAAGTCCATTAAAAGGTAATTTCTTTACAAATTCCAAAAAGGCACTTTCAAGATTATTTATATCATTCTCATAATTTGATAAATGATCATTATCTATATTTGTAATAATCTCTAAAGAAGGTTGTAGCATCAAAAAAGATTTGTCACTTTCATCAGCTTCAACAATTAAATATTCTCCTGTTCCTAATTTAGCGTTAGATGCAAAACTTTTAATTATGCCTCCGTTAATGAAAGTAGGATCTAACATCGCTTCTGTCATAATTGAAGCTAAAAGACTTGTGGTTGTAGTTTTCCCATGTGTTCCTGCAATTGCTATCCCTCTTTTCATGTTCATCAAACTTGCTAGAAGTTCACCTCTTTCTAGTATTGGCAGAGTTAGTTTTTGAGCTTCAATTAGCTCTGGGTTCTTCTCTTCAATAGCTGCAGACTTGACTATCATATCCGCAACTTCGATATTAGAAGCCTTATGACCAATAATTACGTTTATACCCAATGAAGATAGCCTTTCAGTGATAGTTGTAACTTTTATATCAGACCCAGAGACTGTGTAACCTAAATTAAATAGAACCTCGGCTAAACCGCTCATACCGCTGCCACCAATTCCAACAAAAAAAATATTAGTTGGGTACTTGTTTGATAGATTCATTTATTTTAATAAAAATTTCTTTTGCAACTTCAGGAAGGTGAGCAAGCTTAGTTGAATTGGACATCGAAAGTCTTTTTTCCTCGTCAGTAGCTAACTTTGAAATAGTGCTAACTAGTTCTGAAATATTATCCTCATTTGATCTGACAACCTCAGCTGCACCAAGATCTTTTAAGTATTTAGCATTTAATGATTGATGGTCATCGGTAGACCAAGGTAAAGGAAGTAAAATAGAAGGCTTATTAGTTGCTATTAATTCAGAGATAGTCATGGCTCCTGATCTACTAATGACCAAGTCTGCATGTTGGTAAGCTTCTCCCATATCTTCAATAAATGCTTCAACTTTGTAATCAAAATTTAGCTTTGAATAAAAGTTTTCGAGCCTGGATCTATCTGATTCTCCAGATTGATGAGTTATTACCCAATCATCTCTCTCTTTAAATTTCTCCAAGGCCTTCATTACAATTGAATTAAGTTGAACGGAACCTTGACTGCCCCCTAATATTAATAAGTGAAGATTGTTCTTAGAGCGGTCTTTTCTATCACTATCTTTAAAAGAAGTAATCTCAGTTCTTACAGGGTTTCCCACAAATTCTACTTTTTGATTCTCTTTAAAAGATGAAGGAAAGCCTTCAAATATTTTTAATGCGAACCTAGCAAGTATCTTATTTGCAGATCCCGCTACACTATTTTGTTCATGAATAAATAAGGGAATTCTTAAAAGAAAAGAAGCTAAACCAGGTCCCAAACTCATGTAACCTCCACAACAAAAAATAAAATTGGGTTTAATCTTTGTTAGGATAAAAATTGATTTAATAAAAGAAACTATTAAATAAAAAACAGAAACCGTCTTTTCCCTTAAGTTCTTTTTTTTAAATCCTGAAGATTTGGTATATTCAAAAATAAATCCTTCTTTAAGAGACAGTTTTTCTTCTAAAGAACTTTCTTTCCCTATCCAGTATATCTCTACACCTGATTTTTTACTTTCTCTAGCAACCTCTAAAGCTGGATAGACATGACCTCCAGTTCCACCAGCAACAAATACACCTCTCATTAGAGACTAACCCTCCTAGGTATATTTATTGCAGGCATAGAAGATTTAGTTTCTTGGTCTACCCGCAATACTAAAGCACATAAACAACACATTATTAATAAATTTGTCCCACCGTAGCTTATAAAAGGTAAGGTAAGACCTTTGGTTGGTAAAAGACCAATAGCTACTCCTACATTAATAAAAGTGTGCAAACCTATTAAGATTGCAACTCCATAAGAAATGAAAAAACCGAAATACAAATTTCTTTGAAGGGCCTTTCTACCTATATAGAAACTTCTAAACGAAAGGAAAAATAAAGTTGCTATGATAATAATTGCTGTAAAAAGACCCATCTCTTCTACTACTATTGAAAAAATAAAATCGGTATGGGCGTCGGGAAGATATCCTAATTTCATAAGCCCTTCTCCTAAACCTACCCCAAACCAATCTCCTCTGCCTATAGCCATTAGAGATAAAGTTAATTGATAACCTCCTTCATATTGATTTGCCCAAGGATCCATAAATGAAATAATTCTTTCCCATCTCCAGGGTACAAAGTAAATTAGTGACAAAATACCTAAGAAACCTAATCCGATAACAAGAATAAACTGACGTATATGAACTCCTGAGACAAAAAGCATACCGAGAACAGTAACAAAGATTACTGCTGAGGTGCCTAGATCGGGTTGCATTAGAATCAGAGAGACAACTAAAACTACCAAAACAGCAGGCTTAAAAAAAGCAAACCAATGAGATTGAAGATCTTTTAAACGTCTAACTGAATAACCTGCTACATAAACAATAGTTATAAATTTCATTATTTCTGAAGGCTGGAATCCAATAGGGCCTATTCTTAGCCATCTATGGGCTCCATTTACCTCAATGCCAATTCCAGGAATGAGAACCAAGATTAATAAGAAAATTCCAAAACCTAAAAAAATACGATCAAAACTTTCCCAAAAAGTCAAAGGAACAGAAAGAAAGAGACCAAATAATAGCAAGCCAACTATTAAGTGAATAAACTGCCTTTTAGTAAAATTTAATGGGTCACCTGTTAGAGAATCTGAAAATTCTATGGAAGCAGTAGCAACAGCTAAAAGACCAAAAAGTGTCAAAAACAAAAATAAACTTAAAAAAGTAAAGTCAATCTTTTTAAAGTCAGGTAATGAAAAATATTTTTCTAGAATATTCAATTACATTCTCAAACAAATCCTGAAAGTTGACGAAATTTATTTCCTCTTTCTTTGTAATCAGAGAACATATCTGTGCTTGAACAAGAAGGTGAAAGAAGCACAACATCTCCTTGGCTAGAAAAATTTTTTAACTTCTGGAGGGCATCTTCGAGGTCTTCTGAAAGGATACAATCTACCTTAATTCCAATCTCTTTCATTATCTTCTCTTTATCCTTGCCAAAAATAAAAATTTTCTTAATAGATTTTAGAGAACTGGTCTGAATCATAGAAAAATCTTGCCCCTTAGTATCTCCTCCACAAATCAATAAGGTTTTTTCTTTACCATATAATTTTTGCGTTGAATTGAGTGCAGTTAATAAGGAAGAAATATTTGTACTCTTTGAATCATTTATATAAGTAAGACCATTCTTAATTCCTAAGATTTCAAACCTGTGTTGAAGTCTTTTGAAAGATTTAACAGAATCTAGACTTTTTTTAATCAAGTTGGACTCTGCTTTAATTAAATCATTTAAATTCTCTTTCTTTTTTATTGCTTGAAGAACTAAAAGGATACTTAAAGCCGCTTTTATATTAATTATTTCGTGGTAAGGCCATTCATTACCTAATGAACGATCTATATCTTTATTTAAAGGGTCTAAAAAATCAATGAAATTTATTATCTTTTTTTGTCTCAGATCTTTAGATTTTGTGTTGTTAACTCCAGTTAAACCAATATTGCATCCTTGCAGAATCTTCTCTTTTATTTTCCTGTAATTGTCTATTGAATGATGTCTATCTAAATGATCCTGATCAATATTAAGCAATACTGCTACATCTGATAATAAATTATTACTATGCTCTAAATGAAAGCTTGATACCTCTATTATGGACAAAGAATGTTCCTCTGTAAGAACGTCTAGAACAGGTCTACCAATATTTCCACAACAAATAATCTTTTCTTCTTTGAAAACCTTTGAAATAAGATGACCAGCCAGTGCAACAACAGTTGTTTTACCATTTGTACCAGATACTAAGACTTTTGTAGACTTAGATTCTTTTAAGAAAATTTCAATATCAGTAAGAATTTCCTTACCTAATCTTCTTGCTTCCACAAGAATCTTATTTTCAAACTCAATTCCAGGGCTTACTAAGATTTTCTTAACTTTTTTTAAAATACTAGTATCAAAACGACCTAGACATAAATTCTTTTTATCTATTTCCTTAAATTCTAGGAGGCCTGGTGGTTCTAGCCTAGAGTCCATTATAAAGAAGGGAATATCTTTTATTTTTAAATATCTTAAAAAAGAAGCTCCAGTTGCACCAAAACCAAGTATAAGATGCATAAATCTCTGCTTCACTGCAATAATTTATCTAAGTTTGAGGGTAACCAGTCCTACTAAAACTAGCATGAAGGTTATTATCCAGAATCTTACGATAACTCTAGGTTCTGGCCAGCCTTTTAATTCAAAATGATGATGTATCGGTGCCATCTTAAACACTCTTTTCCCAGTCAATCTATAAGAAAGAACTTGAACAATAACTGAAAGAGTTTCTACAACAAAAACACCTCCCATGATAAAAAGTACGTATTCGTGCCTAATAATTACTGCGACAATTCCTAAGGCAGCTCCTAAAGCTAAAGAACCTACATCCCCCATAAAGACTTGTGCTGGATAAGTGTTATACCAAAGGAAACCTATACCTGCACCTACCAATGCTCCACAAAAAACTAACATCTCCCCTGTTCCTGGAAGAAAAGGAATATTTAAGTATTCTGCGTAAATAGTATTTCCAGCAGCATACCCTATTAAGCCTAACCCTCCAGCAACCATAACGCATGGAAGTATTGCTAATCCGTCGAGACCATCGGTAAGATTTACTGCATTACTTGAACCAATAATTACTACATAAGATACAAAAATAAAACCTATTCCTAAAGGGAAAGAAATGTTTTTTAAAAAGGGAACTATTAAACTTATTTCGTTTATATTTTCTGAACTGTAATAAAGAAAAGTAACTGCTGCTAAAGTTATTAGGCTTTGCCACAAGATTTTACTTAAAGGGGATAGTCCTTTACTTGATTCAAATCTTAATTTATATAAATCATCTACCCAGCCTAATAAGCCAAATAAAGTTGTTACTCCCAGAGCTACCCACAAATATCTATTCTCCAAATCACCCCATAAAACAGAGCTGATAACAATAGAAGACAAAATAAGGGTACCTCCCATTGTAGGTGTCCCTCTTTTTGTTAAATGGCTAGCAGGACCTACCTCTCTAACAACTTGTCCAACTTGAATTTCTTGCATCTTGTTTATAAATCTAGGTCCCAATATTAGAGAAACAAATAGTGCAGTTAAAGTAGCAAATATTGCCCTGAATGATAAATAATCAAAAACTCTTAAAGGGCCATAACTATCAGAAAAAAAATTAAATAATTCAACAAGCATTCTTATACCTTCAATTCATCAGCTATAAAATCCATACCAGTAGATCTAGATCCCTTAACTAAAATTATAGATTCTTTAGAGATATTAGTATTTATGTAATCTAACAATTCTACTTTTGAAGAGAAGCTTTTACCTATCTTAGGAATATGACTTAAACCTTCCTTCCATAATTTACCTATGCATAAAAATTCTTCCACCTTTCCATCAGCATACTTGCAAATTTTTTCATGATAGTAAACTTGATCTTTACCCAATTCAGCCATCTCGCCAGCAATAAATATTCTTTTCTTATCAGTTAAGTCCCCCAAAACATCTAGTGATTTTTTCATAGAGTCTGGGTTAGCATTGTAAGAATCATCAATGACAAGAGCTCCTCTTAAAGCTTTATGCACTTCCATTCTTCTGCTCGGATAAACCACATTCCTTAAAGTTTTACTAATCTTCTCTAGATCTATATTGAGGGCAAAACATACTGCTAAAGCTGAACATGCATTCATAGAATTATGAATCGCTATCCCATTCATGACACAATGAATTGTCTTCTGTGGAGAATTTAAATTGAAAGAGATTTGGTCCTTAGAAAAATTTGTTTCAATATTACTTAAAAAAATATCCGAATTTTCATTAGATCCAAATGTAATAATTCTCTTAGTTCCACATTTTTCCTTCCAATAAGAATAAAACTCTGAGTCTCTAGGTAGAATAGCAGTCCCATTTTCCTTTAAGTGCTTAAGAATGTTACTTTTTTCTTCTGCCACCTTCCCCTTTGACTTTAGTTTCTCTAAATGAGAAGAAACTGCATTGGTTATTAAGGCTATATCAGGCAAAACCTTAGCTGATAACTTATTAATCTCACCTGGAGAATTTGTACCAATTTCTATAACTGCATAAGCATTAAATTCTTGCAGAGAAGCTAATGTAAGTGGTACTCCTATGTGGTTGTTTTTATTTCCCTTGGTTCTATGGCAATGACCTTCAGAAGAAAGTAACGTATAAATAATATCTTTCGTAGTGGTTTTTCCATTACTACCAGTTATCCCAATAACATTACCTTTAAACTGCTTTCTATTCTGGGTACCTAAGTTATCTAAAAATTCATAACAATCATCTACAAGTATGTATGGTCTCCCTAGAGAAATATCCTTTTCTATCACAAAAGCTGAGGCTCCTTTTTCTTCAGCTTGTTTTACATAATCATGACCATCTTTGTAATGTCCTTTAAGAGCTACAAATACATCTTTAGGTTTTAGAGTCCTGGAGTCTATACTTATATCTTTAAAGTTCTCCTCGCCAGTACCTCCTATAACTTTCCTTCCTACTTTTTTAGCTATAGATGCTAGAGTTTCATTTTTCATAGTTTTACATGCTCTCTAGAAATTTTTTTACTTCTTCATGATCACTAAAGGGAAGTTTTCTTCCTGAAATATCTTGATAACTTTCATGCCCCTTACCAGCAATTAAGAGAATATTTTTTTCATTATTTTGCTCAATCTCCCTAAGACAAAAAGAAATAGCTTTTTCTCTATTGGGAATTATTTTAACCTTTAAATTATTTCTTAAGCCTTGACGAATTCCATTAATAATATCCATTTCACTCTCAGTTCTAGGGTTGTCATTAGTTATTATCAGAAAATCAGATAACTCTCCTGCAACCTCTCCCATTAGAGGTCTTTTATCTTTATCCCTATCTCCTCCACAACCAAAAATACACCATATGTTTGTTTTCTTAAAAGCATCCTTCAATTCTATTAATGAGCTTTTTAAAGCTTCTGGAGTATGGGCATAATCAACGAAACAATTATTTTTTTTGCTTAAAGGTATCAATTCCATTCTACCTTCGGGGAAATCTAGGTCTTTTAATAAAGGGTAGACTTTATCTAAATTAAATCCTCTAGTTATAAAAGATGCTATTGCACAAATAACATTAGATGCCAAAGGTCTCGAAATTGTATTTAGAGAAAAATGGATCTCTTTATTGGGTGTGTTAAGAGCTACATTTAATTTTCTGTCTTTTTTTCTAGAGAAAGAGTAGTAAAAGTCTGATTCTTCACTATTAGAAACTGTAAAAACTGAACAAGATTCTTTGTTCTGAATTAATTCTTTATAGATTTCTTTACCTAATATGTTATCAATATTTAAGATTACATTTTTTGGCTTTAGTTCAGTAAAAAGCTTTTTCTTAGCGTTTTTATAACTTTCAAAATTTTTGTGATAGTCCAAATGATCATGAGAAAAACTAGTTAAAATTGCTGTATCTATTGAAGTACCAGCAATTCTGGCCTGCTCTAACCCATGTGAAGAAGCCTCAAAAGCTACTTGCTTGGAATCTTTATGGACCATTTCAAAGAAGGATCGCTGTAAATTAATAGGATTAGGTGTTGTTAAAGAAGAAGGCTTAGTTATATTTTTTCCATCTAAAGAAATTCCTATGGTACTGATGTAGCCACATTGAAGATTAATCAGTTTTGCTATTTGAGAAATTAGTTCAACGCAAGAAGTTTTCCCATTAGTACCGGTTACGCAAAAGGTTTCTAGATTCTGAGAAGGATTGTTGTAGAACCTTGAAGAAATAATCCCTAAAGATTCTTTTAAGTCTGGTAAATAGAGAATCTTTGAATCTTTTAAATGTTTGCTATCCGTTAAAACAGCCGAAGCTCCTCTACTAAATGCTTCATCAATGAAGTCATTTCCATCTAGCTTTTCACCCTTTAAAGCAAAGAAAAGAAAATTTTCATATATTTCTCTACTATCAAGACTAATTCCTTTAATAGATATTTCATTCAACCCCTTAAAGCTTTCTTCATAGAGTCCATCTAAAAGAACATCTAGATTTATAGATTTAGCTGAGATCTTTTTCATTAAGAACCTGATTCTAGAGTATGTAAAGATTGTCCAACCACTCTTGAAAAAATCGGAGCAGCTATGGTACCTCCTGAATGTTCTTCTTTTGTTAGTCCATGTAAAACTATAACACCTAAGAGAATCGGGTCATTAGCTGGAACAAACCCTGAGAAACTAGCTGAATATGACTTCTTTCCATTTTTTTTCTTCTTCTCAGCGGTTCCTGTCTTTCCAGCTACTTTCTTGCCTTCTATCCTTGCTCTTCTTGCAGT
The DNA here is from genome assembly GCA_022447065.1 of SAR86 cluster bacterium. Lineage (GTDB taxonomy): Bacteria > Pseudomonadota > Gammaproteobacteria > Magnimaribacterales > Magnimaribacteraceae > AEGEAN-183. Next base: position 92,207 of record JAKUUM010000002.1, read on the forward strand.
TCCTGATTTTGAATTTACTGTTTCGATCATCATGTTATTAATAAACCTCGTTGTATCTTCAGAAAGAACTCTAAAATCTGGTTTTGGACTAGTTAACTCCTCATCATAGAAAAGGGTTAGTTCTTTAAAAACTCCCTTATTTGCAAATACCTGAAAAGCTTGAGCAATCTGAAGTGTACTCATTGAAATTCCATATCCATAACAGGAACTAACTTTATCTCTGTTGCTAAGAGAAGAGGCTTCAGGTAGGAAACCTTCTCTTGAGGGTATTAATATGTTTGAAGGTCGACTTCCTAGACCAAAATTTGAAAAGAAATCAATTAAATATTTGGATTCCTGATCTTTGCATAACATAACCATTCCAACATTACTCGAATAAGAAATAATGTCAGATAAGCCTAAAGTTCCATAATCTCTAAAGTCACTAGTTTTATAACCACCATACTCTATCCACCCAGGAGAAGTATTGATTTTTATATTGCGATCAACCTTTCCTGAATTCACAATTGCTGCCATTGCTAATGGTTTAAGTACAGAACCGGGTTCAAAAACATCTATTGTCGCCCTATTCCTAAAGACACTCAGATCCTTAATATCACTTCTATCAGAAGGATTGAAGGAAGGATAGTTAGTTAAAGAAAGTATATGTGCTGTTTTTGGGTTAACTATGACAATACTTCCCGATTCAGCCCCAGAGTTTTCTACAGCTTTCTTTAATTCATGATAAGCAAGAGATTGCAAACGAATATCAATGGTAAGTTTCAAGTCTAAGCCTTCTTCAGCTGAGTTTCTTTCACCGTCAACAATACCAATGGGACTTCGGATGCCTGAGAAAACTCCATTCTTACCTTTCAACATTTTATTAAATACTAATTCTGCCCCTTGAATTCCCTTTCTATCTATATCAGTAATACCTACAACATGGGAACTAATCTCTAATTGAGGGTAACTCCTTCTAAGGTTTTGTTTAAAGAAAATTCCCTTTAAATTCATATTTTGTAGTCTTCTTTTTTTTCCTTCTCCTATATGACGAATTATTTCTACGTGACCTCTTTTCTTTTTAAGTATTCTTTCTATTTTGTTTACTTCCATTTCTATAGAATCAGCTAGAAAATCAATCTCTAGTTGACTGGGTTTAAACAAATTAAGATCTGCTATCACCGTGTATCCTTTGACATCAAGTGCTAACAGCCTGTCGTTTCTATCTAATATTTTCCCCCTTTTTGCTGGAATAGAACTTTCTAATATTGTTCTCGAGTCAACTTGTTCTTTTATAAATTCATCTTGAAAGACTTGAAGATAAATTAGTTTTATTATTAAGAGAGTAAAACCAAGAAGGAAAAGAATTTGGATAAAGAATGATCTTCCAGAATAGTAAGTTACTCTAGAGATCATAAAAAAAATAAATTTAGTCCAATTGAGATCTTACAAAAGAAGGTATATCAAGAAATTCTTTTTCTTGCTTTTCTTTTTCTTTATTATCTGAGACCTTTTCTGATAAAGGAGGATTTTCTAAAAGCTGTCTTGCTGCATCACTTAAGGGAAGAGGAGTTCTTTCTGTTCTATCTTTATTTACCTTAACACCAGAAATATCTATTGGCTTTGTACTAGATAGAGAAGAACTTAAACCTGTAGCTATAACTGTCACTTTCAAGTCGTTACCTACAACTTCATCTATAACTGCGCCAGTTACTATAATTGCATCTTCATCAGCAAATTTTTCTATGCAATCTCCTACAACTCTAATTTCTCCTAAAGTAATCTCAGTTCCAGCAGTTATATTAACTAATACACCTTTAGCATCCTTTAGGCTTATGTCTTCTAATAACTTGCTATCTACTGCCTTTTCAGCTGCTATTCTAGCCCTATCTGGACCGGATCCTATTCCAGTACCCATCATAGCTGTTCCTCTTTCTGACATTACAGTTTTAACATCAGCAAAATCTACATTAATTAATCCAGGACACATTATGATATCTGAGATACCTCTCACTGCTCCTGCTAATACTTCGTTAGCTTCTTTAAAAGCTTCTATCATGGTGCAATCTTCACCCAGAACTTCTAGTAATTTTTGATTAGGTATAGTTATTAGAGAATCTACTTCCTCAATAAGTTCCTTAATTCCTTCTTTTGCTATCTTCATTCTTTTAGAACCTTCAAGCTCAAAGGGCTTAGTGACAACAGCTACAGTTAAAATATCTAATTCCTTAGCAACTTGAGCAACTATTGGTGCTGCACCTGTACCTGTACCTCCTCCCATACCTGCAGTAATAAAAACCATATCAGCTCCTTTTAACAACTCTCTTAATCTATCCCTGTCTTCGAGAGCAGCCTCTCTTCCTATCTCAGGATTGGCCCCTGCCCCCAACCCATCTGTAATATTTATTCCAAGAATAAATTTATTAGGTGCAGAATTCTTATCCAAGGCCTGTTTATCAGTATTTATTGAGATGAACTCAGCTCCGTTTATTTTTGCTTCGACCATGTGTTGAACGGCATTACCTCCTCCTCCTCCAACTCCAATTACTTTAATAACTGCATTGTCTTTATTTTCTTCTACTATTTCCCATTCACTCATTCTTACCCCTTTTATAATTATCTAAAGATTTCCTCCAAACCACCTAGACAATCTATTGAAGATATTTTTATCTCGATGGATATAATTCATATGGTCTTCTTGCAGTTGTTTATGTCCATAAAGTAAGAGTCCTATTGAAGTTGCATAAACAGGATTGTGTATAACTTCAGTAAAACCACCAATAGTATTAGGTGAGCCCAATCTGACAGGTGCATGAAATACTTCTTCAGCAAGTTCAACTCCTCCTTCAACTTTTGATGCACCACCGGTGATGACCACACCAGCAGGAATAAGAGATTCAAATCCACTCAAACTTAACTTTTGTTGAGCCATGCTAAAGATCTCCACATACCTTCTTTCCAGGACATCTGCTAGCGACTGTCTTGATAATTCCCTTTCTGGCCTACCTCCCATACCAGGAACCATAATCATCTCTTCAGCTTGCGTTAAGGAACTTACTGCACATCCGTATCTTTGCTTGATATCTTCAGCTTGAGTGGGTGGAGTTCTTAGGGCTTCAGCTATATCATTTGTTACATGATCTCCCGCTATAGGAATGACATCTGTAAAAGAAATTGCACCTTCGGTAAAAACTGCAATATCAGAAGTTCCACAACCAATGTCTATTAAACAAACTCCAAGTTCTTTTTCATCATTTGTAAGAACGGAATAGCTAGAAGCCAATTGCTCTAACACAAAAGCTTCAATATCTAGGCCACATGCAGAAACGCACTTATGTATATTTTGAGAAGAATTTTCACTGCAAGTAACCAAATGAACTTTAGCTTCCAATCTAGCGCCAGCCATACCTAAAGGCTCTTTAATACCTTCTTGTTTATCAATTATGTAGTCTCTTGGCAAAACATGAAGTAACTTCTGATCTGCAGGAATAGCCATAGCTTGAGCGGTCTCAATAACTCTATCTACATCCCCGTATTTCACTTCTCCATCTTTGATAGGTACTACTCCTTCTGAATTTAAACCTCTTATATGACTACCAGAAATACCAACATAACAGGAGCTTATGTGACAACCCGCCATTGATTCAGCCTCTTGCATAGATTTTTTTATAGCTTGAGTTGTAGATTCAATATCAACAACAACTCCACTTCTTATGCCCCTTGAAGGTTGGGTACCCAATCCTATCACCTCAATATCCCCTGCTTGTGTGGTTTCAGCCACCACTGCCACTACTTTTGAAGTACCAATATCCAAACCTACAAGCATTTCATTAAGACTAATTCCACTCATTTTTTCTCCTTTGTACTTTAAAAAAGAATAGAAATTCCATTGTTATATCTAAAATCCATATTTCTGATATTATTAAGTTTTCCTGAGAACAGCTCGAACGAGATGAAATCCTCGAGACGTTCAAGCTGTTCCCGGAAACTCTTCTTACTAAAAGTTAATTTAGTTCCGCTCTGCGTAATTACCCTTAAATAACCATCTGAACTTAAATTAATTTCTTCTACAATTTCATCGTACCTATTGAGTTGGGCTTGTATTTGTCTAGAAATGTCCAATAATTCAAGTCTTTCGGATTCAGGACCTCTTAAGATTAATAAATTAAGACTAGTATTATTAAATGAAGGATTAATTAACAACCCTGAATGAGTAAGGTATCTGCCATTCCCCCATTTTGCCAAAGGTAGATACTCTTTTACTTTGATATTATATTTATTATGCGATTTTCTTTTTGAGTGAAAGGCATTCACCCAAGTTTTTGTATACAACTCATTAGTAACATCTAAATAATCAATAGATTGATTTAACAGCAAACTTGAGACAGTATCCTTTATAACTTTTTGGTTTGATAGAATTTTGTGATCTGAAGATATAGAGATGTCAATCTCTTTGAAACCACTAGGATCAAATAATTCTGAGCACCCTAAAGTTAATACAATTAGCAAAAGTGGAATTAACTTATTCATGACTTAGACACTTCCTTAAATAGTGTTACCTGTTCTTTTAATAAAGGAGGCCTCATACCCAAACTTTCTGTGGCCTTCTTTCTTATGGTTAATTGATTCCTGAAGTACTCTACTTCGTTTAATAAAAGGTTTGATTGAAAAGAGAGATCTTCTTGCTTTTTATTTAACTCTTCAATTTCTGAAAAAGAAATTCTAAAGTCGTAGACCTGTGACACTAAGTAGATAGAGCTAATTAATAGTCCAAATATTAGACTGCAGGCAATAACTTGTTTTTTCACGTTAAACATATCAATCAACCTTCTCCGCTACTCTTAAAATAGCACTCCTGCTTCTAGGGTTATTCTGAATTTCTTCTTTGTTCGGCCTTATATACTTTCTTCCTACCCTTTTAAAAGAAAACTTGTTTGCACCTATACTTTTCCCTTGTATAAATCTCTTGACTACTCTGTCTTCTATGGAGTGAAAACTAATAACAGCTAATCTACCTCCTTTCTTCAAAATTTTCCCAGCAGCATCTAACACTTTCTTTAGCTCATCCATTTCAGAGTTAACCTCCATTCGAATGGCTCTAAATATGTTAGTAGCAGGATGTCTCTTAGAAGTTCTAGGTTTACAAGACATGATAATTTTAACTAGATCAAGTGTGGTGTGTATGGGAGTAATGTTTCTTTCATTACAAATTAATTCTGCAATTTTCCGAGACTTTCTTTCTTCACCTTTTTCCCAAAAAACTTTCGCGATCTCTTCTTTAGTTGATTGATTGACCCAAGTTTCTGCAGAGATATCGCTTGTCTGATCCATTCTCATATCTAATGGACCAAGAATTTGAAAACTAAAGCCTCTTTCAGGGTCATCTAATTGTTTAGAAGATAACCCTAAATCTACAAGAATGCCGTCTACAGTTTCCTCATCAAAATGTCTTGTTAAATTCCCAAACTTATCGTTGATGAATGTAAACCTTGCATCTTGCTGACTAACTTCATTAGCAACTGCGACAGAACTCGGATCCCTATCTACAGCTGTAAGTTTTGCTTCAGAGCCTAAGCTTTTGAGAAGTGCTGAGGAATGGCCACCAAGTCCAAATGTACAATCAACATAATTTCCTTTTCTGTTGAGAATAAGGTTATTGATAACTTGCTCTACCATAACAGCCTCATGTTTTTTGTACTCCCTCAAAAGGGAATCTCCTCTAAAACAGCTGGTAAATTTAAAAGTAAATCCTCCCCTTCAACCCGAAGCCCTGCTTCTTTCTTTTTCCAATTCTCTAAATTCCAGAGTTCAAATTTTGACCCCATTCCTATTAGTGCGACTTGTTTCTTTGCTTTCAGACCTGCAAAATCTCTTAAAAGCTGTGGAATTAACAATAGCATCCTCTCTGAAACTTTAAATTTTGAAACTGAAGCATTTCCTAAAATTTTCCATTGCATAGCTCTGGTTTTTTGATTTAAACCTCCTAAAGCCTCAAATTTAGAAGAAATCTCTTTCCATAACTTTCCAGGATAAATAAGTAAAGAAGGATATTGAGGGTCCTTGGTTACAGCAATACTACCTTCGCAACTCTGTCTTAAAAGATCCCGATACCTTGCAGGAATAACAATTCTACCTTTTATGTCTAAGGTAAGAAAACTAGATCCATAAATACTCAAACTCACTCTTAATCCTATTTTTTTTAAAAAAGTCTGTTGAGGGTTACATTTCTACACACTTACTCACACTTTGACACACTTTATTGACAAATACTAGCTATTGTCAACTATTAAAGACACTCATTATCCCGGTACTTAAGTAATGGTATTTAAGTAATGATTATTAACAAAAATGGAACTCTTTTGAAAAAAGATTAATATTATCAAACACGTGGGTTGAGCTGACCTATAAGCCGGGTTCTGTCTAGGATAATCATTCATCTAGGTTCTGTGTCACCACAAAACTCAAGCAACCTACCCAGGTTCAGTGAGAGCACACTATAGAACCTCTATTTGGTCTTGCTCCAGAAGGGGTTTGCAATGCCAAAGATGTTACCATCTCAGCGGTGTGCTCTTACCACACCTTTTCACCCTTACCTAAAGTAATTAGGCGGTTTATTTTCTGTTGCACTTTCCGTAGGTTCACACCTCCCAGGTATTACCTGGCTTCTTGCACTTTGGAGCCCGGACTTTCCTCTCTAAAAAGAGCGATTATCTGGTCAACTCCAGTGAAGTATATACATTTAATAAATATATAAAATTATTTTTGCTTAAGTAAGTGTTTATAAAGAAAGTTCTTTTTTAGACCAAAAGCCTTTGAAGCAAGAGTAAGAGCATCTTTCTTATTCATTTTCTCTAAAATAATCACTAAAACTTCCTTTTGTTCCGAAGTTAAAAATAAATCTTGATCAACTTCTTTCTTTCCACTTATAACTACGACAAATTCTCCTTTTTGAGAATTTTCTTTTGAAGATATATCTTTTATTACTCTAGTAACTTCCCCTCTATAAAATGTTTCATGTAATTTAGTCATCTCTCTTGCAACAAAAACCTTCGTCCCAGGACTTAACTCTTCTAATGTCTTGAGAAAATCTATGATTCTCCTCTTTGATTCAAAAACAATTGATGTTTTGTTTTCGGAAATTAGAGAATGCATAAAAGATTTTTTTGCTTTTTTTTGTTTTGGTGGAAAGCCATAAAAAGTAAATTTGTCTGTAGAGAACCCTGAAACACTTATAGCAGAAATTAAAGAAGAAGCTCCAGGTATAGGTATTACTTTGATTGATTCTTCTTGGGCCCTCTTAACTAATAGATAACCTGGATCAGAAATAAGAGGGGTCCCAGAATCACTAATTAGTGCAACATTTAGACCTTTCTTAAGTTTAGTAATTAAATATTGTAATTTCTTTTGCTCTGAAAACTTATGATAAGAAATTAATTTAGTACTTATATTATATTTATTCATAAGTATTTTAGATTTCCTTGTATCTTCAACAGCACATAAATCTACGATAGATAAGATATTTAAAGCTCTTTTGGTTATATCCTCTAAATTTCCTATTGGTGTGGCTACTATATACAGTACCCCAAATTTAGTATTCTTACTCATAGTGAATCATCTTAATAAATTATTAATAGCTTTCATAAATATAATTTTTTTTGTTAGTTGTGCTTCTAACATTCAGGATAATTCTTACCAGAGCAAGGAATTAATTTCCATCGATAAACCTAAGGTAGTCTATAACTTCAAAAAACTTCCAAAAAGAATCAATGTCTTCTTATTAGATACTAATCAAACAACAGAAAGAGAGTTTATAAACGGCCTATCAATTAATTATTATTACTATAAAAATCTTTCGAACTATTCTCCAGAAATCAACTTTATAACAAGTAAAAAGATTGATGAAGGCAATTGCAAATTGAATAAAGACAGTCAAGATTATTCAATTATTCTTTTAAATGATACTTTTTTAGGAAGTTTAGATCCTTACTGTTTAAATAAGCTGTTAAATCTTAATGGGATTTTAATACTTTCAAGTGATAATCTAAAAGTTGAAGAACTCAACCAAGAGGTGTTACATGTAAATAGGCAGAATGAATACAGAGATCTTCTAACATATGCAAAAAATAATAGAAGCAAAAACTCTCTTATTATTGATGATGAAAATACTAGAGACAAAGACATCCTTAGAAAAATATGGCTAAACTTAGAAGGAAAAGTCTTAGATTCTTCTACCTCAGGAAGTAATTTGAATGAAAATCTTCTTTCTAATCTCTTGCTTATTGAAAGAAGTAAAGAAAGATCAAGAAAACTTTCTAGAATTTTATCTGTCCCCTTAGAAAGCACCCCAAGAAGAAGAATGGATTTAGATTCTATAATCCTTTCTGTCTCACTAACCAAAGCCAGGAGTTTAAAACCAGAACTAGAATATAATTATGGCGAATCACTTCAGGTATACCTTCTTCCAAATTGGGAGAATGATGAATACTACCTTAAAAAGGAATTAGACCTTGAAAGAGTTGTTTTAATTGATATGCCCTGGATGCTTAATACTGAAATTAACTATCTTAGGAACCTACCTAAAAAAAGAAACAGAAGTTTTGCTATCGGTTATGATGCATATGAAATAGCTCTTCTCTTAAATAACTCTTCAAGCTCAAAACAATTTCAACTCTCAGGTATGTCTGGAAAGATTATCTACTACAGAGGAAGCCTTCTAAGAAAATCTCCAAAAGTTTCTGTACAAGACGGTCTTTTTAAGATGATAGGCTATTAAATTAAAAAGAACGAATTTCCTTTTCTAACTCCGTCAGACTGTTTATAAAAGATTTTCTTGTGAAAACACTCTTCATATATTCGTTTATAGGTCTGTTCTTATTATCTTTAGGAATTTCTATATCTACTAATGGGAGTCGCCATAAAATTGGAGCAATACAACAATCTACCAAAGAGAATTCATCATTCATAAAAAAAGGTTTTTCTTTAAAAATAGGGGCAGTACCAGTTATTAGGGACTTTAATTGTTTTGTAGCCTTCTTTTTAGCAGCATCCTTTAGATCTCCATCCACAATCTGATCAAACAAAGTGCACCAATCACTCTCTATTCTTTTGATATACAAACGAATATTTGCTCTAGCTACCGGATATACTGGCAATAATGGTGGGTGAGGAAATCTCTCATCCAAATACTCCATCAAAGTTACGGAATCGTAGAGACAAACATCTCTATCAACTAACACAGGTAAAGTTGCATAGGGACTTAATTCGAGAATTTCTTCTGTTAAATTGTTCTTGGACATATCTACAACTTCTGCAGAAATACCCTTCTCTTCAAGGACAATCCTGACTCTTTGACAGTAATGGTCAACAGGATCGGAGAATAGAGTCATTGAGGTGCGTTTGTTAGTAGAAACCATATTAAATATTTACCTTGTTTGTTAGATTAATGTACATCCTTTTTAAATTCCCTGTAAAGAAGGTAACTAAGAATAGAAAAAATTATAAGATATAGGACCACAAACTTACCTATGTACTTTCTTTCTTCCTCTATTGGATCAGACATATATGAAAGGAAATTAGTTAAGTTTTTCATACTAGCCTTAAATTCTTTAGGGTTCATCTCCCCTTCTTCTTCAACTACTAAGAAGCCACACTGTTCTTTTGTAATGATTTCACCTGATAAAGGATCTTGTTTTAGACCCCCATTAGATGCTGATTGAGAAACTTGTTTACAGATTGATTTTTGCAACCCTTGAAGGTTAGATAAGACATGAGGCATTCCTACATTCTCTAAGACTTTATTGTTAACTCCTAAAGGTCTAGATTCATCTTCATAAAAACTTATAAGATAAGTATACAGCCAGTCTGCTCCCCTTAGTGAAACTTCTAGGGTTAAGTCTGGAGGGGCAACACCAAACCAGTCTTTAGCTTCCGACTGATCCATGCTAATAGTCATGAGATCACCCATTTTCTGATCACCAAAAAGAAGATGTTTTTGGAAAAGATCCTCAGGAATTCCAAGATCTTTTGCAACTCTATTGAACCTAGCATACTTCAAAGAATGACAGCCGTAGCAATAGTTCATGAACATCTTCGCTCCTTTTTGTAAAGAAGCTTTATCTAAATAATCAGTATCTGCTTCCTCGCAGATACCCCGATGAAGACCATCACTAGAAAGATAATCGCCACAAGGTTTACCTTCAGCAGAAAATATTGTTAAAGAGAATAAGGAAATAACAAAAAAGAAACTTTTCATTGAAGCTTTATCCTATCTGGAACAGTTTTACATTTTTCGTATTTTGTGTAAAAAGGCATCAGTAAAAAATAGGCAAAGTAAAGAGCTGTAAAAACTTGTGCTAAAGCTGTACGAAGAGGATTGGGACGTATCATACCCAAATATCCTAATACAAAAAAACTTACAACTAAGCCACAAAGAGCTAACTTACTATACATTCCTTTATATCTAATTGACTTAACCGGACTTCTATCGAGCCAAGGAACGAATGCGATTATCACCATTCCTGCAGTCATAATAACGAAGCCCAAGAATTTAGCCGTCAGAGGTCCAATTGGGAAAGTGATAGCTCTCAACATCGCATAATAAGGAGTGTAATACCAAGCGGGAACTATGTGTTCAGGAGTTATTAGATTGTTTGCTTCTTCATAGTTAACATACTCAATTAAATAGCCTCCTCCATCAGGAAAAAAGAAAATAATAAAACAGAAAATAATTAAAAAGACACCTATGGCAAATATATCTTTCATAACATCATAAGGAAAAAAAGGAACTGTATCTAAAGGCACTCCATCTTCATCAACATGTTTTTTTACATCAATGCCTTCAGGGTTATTTGAACCTACTTCATGTAAAGCAATAATATGTACAAATACAACTGCAATTAGTGCCAAGGGCAGGAGAACTACATGAAAAGCAAATAACCTACCTAAAGTTATTCCAGAAATCATATAATCCCCTCTAATCCAAGTTAACAATTCTTCTCCAATGAAAGGAATTGAACCAAATAAAGACATTATCACTTGAGCTGCCCAAAAAGACATTTGACCCCAAGGTAAAACGTAGCCTGTAAAGCCTTCCGCAACTAAGATTATGTAGGTGAACCAACCCAATATCCACAACAATTCTCTGGGTTTCTGATAGGAGCCATACAGGAGTCCTCTAAACATATGTAGATAGATAAGTAAGAAGAACATGGAAGAGCCTGTGGTGTGCATATAACGGATAATCCAGCCATAATCTACATCTCTCATAATGTACTGAATAGAAGCAAAAGCTTCCTCAACAGTTGCCTCATAACTCATTAACAACCATATACCTGAAATCAGTTGGATTACCAGAACAACCACCATAAGCACCCCAGCTAAATACCAAAAATTCTGGCCTATCGGAGCTGGGTATTTACTTAAATGTCTCTCCCAGGTATCGGTAAAGGGAAACCTATCATCTACCCAATTTAGAAGCTTCGTAAACATTAAGTTATTTCTCCATCTTCTCCAATTACGAGAACGTGTTCACTTTCATAATAATGTGGAGGTATAGATAAATTGGTAGGAGCTGGAACTCCAGAATATACTCTGCCAATTAAATCAAATTTCGATCCATGACACGGGCAAAAGAATCCTCCTTGCCAATCAGAATCAAAATTAGTTGTTCCCGATTCTGGATAAAACTTTGGAGCACAGGATAGGTGCGTACAAACTGCTTCTAAAACAACTACATCTTCTCTAATAGATCTATTAGGATTCTTAGCATAGTCAGGTTGTTGATTTTCTTCAGAATTAGGATCAGATAGTCTTGATAAATTTCTATTTAAAATTAAGAGAGACTGTTCTGTGTGCCTAATTATATAGATCGGAATTCCTCTCCATTCCACTATCATCATCTCTCCTTTTCCAAGTTTACTTATGTCTACCTTGGCTGGAGCTCCAGCAGCTTTAGCTCTTTCACTTGGGTTAAATGCAGCTAGAAAGGGAATGGCAGCTCCAATAACTGCTCCTGCTCCAACAATCGAGGTGGCAGCTATTAAGAATTTTCTTCTTCCTGGGTTAGAAGGAGGCTTAGGCTGCATATTATCTTTTGGAATACTGTGGTCTTTTCCTAGCTTTTCTCAAGCCTACTTTCTTTCTTTCAACTTTTCTAGAGTCTCTCGTAAGAAAACCTTCTTTCTTTAAAGAAGGCTTAAAATTTTCATCAAATTTAACTAAGGCTCTTGCAATTCCTAATTGAATTGCACCTGCTTGACCAAAACTGCCGCCACCTCTAACAGTAGCTTTAATATCTACTCCCTTAGACATTTGAACGGCTTCCAGGGGTTGCTTGACTACCATCTGAGCAACTTCTCTGCCAAAATAATCTTTGAGACTCTTTTTGTTAACGATAATAACTCCAGTGCCTTTTTCTAAGAAAACTCTTGCTTTAGAAGTTTTTCTTCTTCCTACTGTTAGTATCTGATCCAATATATTTCCTTAAATATCTATTAATCCTGGATTTTGAGCTTGATGAGGGTGATTATTATCCCTATAAACCTTCAATTTAGTAAGCATCTTCTTCCCAAGTTTATTCTTTGGTAACATTCCTTTTACTGCCATCCTAATAGCCTCTTCAGGTGAATTCTTAATCACATCTCCTAAGGATCTTGACTTTATACCTCCAGGATAACCTGTGTGTTTGTAATATTTCTTTTGCATTAATTTTTTACCAGTGACATTAATTTCCCCTGCATTAACAACAACAATGTAATCTCCTAAATCGGCATTGGGAGAATACTCTGGTTTATGTTTACCTCTTAGTCTGGATGCCAAAGTAGCAGCTAAGCGGCCTAGAGTTTTGTCTTTAGCGTCTACCAGAATCCAAGATTCCTTTATATCTGACTGTTTAAAACTCTGGGTTTTCATTGAAACTATTACCTCTGAAGAAGCGCGCGCATTTTAATCTACTCCTTGGGTGAGATACAACCTGAAGTTGAATAAAAATTAAATTTTGGAAAGTTTAAAACTTGTTTTTCTTTTTTCTTTTGGATCAATATATTACTCTTTAAATGTGAATTTTTTAAATAATAAGAAATATTTACCTCTTCTGGGAGCAATTCTCATCGGAACTCTATTGGGTCTGTTAATTTCAACTCTTACTTTTAAGAATAATAAAAACTTACCAGATATTAAGTCTTCCGAAAATATAATTTCAAGTTCATTTAGTGATGCTGTCAAAAAAGCATCTCCTGCTGTAGTAAACATCTATAGCAATGTTCTTATTAATAATAGAAGATCCCAACTTCCCTTTTCTGAAAGGTTTAACTCTATTTTTGGTCTCAATAGATCTAGGATTGAGTCCAGTTTGGGTTCGGGAGTTATTTTTTATTCCAACGGCTATATTCTTACAAATCAGCACGTGATAGGAGACAGAAGTGTTGGCATTACTGTTGAACTATCAAACGGAAGAAAGGAAGAGGCAAAAATAGTGGGAATTGATAAAGGAACTGACCTTGCTGTACTTAAAATAAATCAAACTGAAGAATTGTCTTCTATAGAGATAGCAAATTCAGATAATTTAGAAATAGGCGATATTGTACTTGCAATAGGCAATCCATATGGTCTTGGACAATCAGTTAGCATGGGAATAGTTAGTGCTACAGGTAGAGAATTTAATAATCCTTATTCTGATTATATCCAAACTGATGCAGCTATTAATAAAGGAAACTCAGGTGGAGCATTAGTTGATACTTCTGGAAGGCTGGTAGGAATAAATACTTTAATAAGAAGTAGTTCGGGAGGATCTGAAGGAATAGGATTTGCCATACCATCTGTGAGAGTTGTAGGAATAATTAATGACCTCATACAATTTGGAGAAGTAAGAAGAGGTTGGTTGGGATTTGACATAGATAGAGTTGCCTTAGCGACTAGCAATAAACTCTTAATAAGCTATATTCATCTAAATGGACCTGCTAATGAAGCCAATCTTCGAGTTGGAGATGTCATAATTGAAATTAACGAGCAAGAATCTTCATATTCTCTTTTATTTAAAGAGTTTGCTAGATCTAAACCTGGAATTCTTATTAAGCTGAAAGTTTTGAGAGGCACCGAAATTATAGAACTGAACCTTTTAACTGCCTTAGCTACAGCTTAACTATTATAATTTTTTCTCTTTTCTAAGAAATTCTTTCTATATCAGCACCGAGAATATTCAATTTTTCTTCTATCCTTTCGTAACCTCTGTCGATGTGGTAAATCCTGTCTATTTCAGTGGCACCATCAGCGACTAAACCAGCTAATACTAGACTTGCTGAAGCCCTAAGATCAGTTGCCATTACAGGTGCTCCAATAAGAGATTTTATTCCCTCAATAATAGCTGTATTTCCTTTGAGAGTAATCTTTCCTCCCATTCTTGCTATTTCTTGAACATGCGTAAATCTATTCTCAAAAATATTTTCAGTAACTGTAGCCGTGCCCTCGGCAATGGAATTAAGAGCAATAAATTGAGCCTGCATATCAGTTGGAAAAGATGGATAAGGTCCAGTGCTTAAGCTAGTTGCTTTAGGCCTACTATTATTCATTTCAAGCGTAATCCAATCTTCACCTGACTCAACAACCGCACCCGCTTCTCTTAATTTATTTACAACTGAACTCACTGAGTTAGGTCTAGCTCTTTTTATCTTGATCTTACCTCCAGTCATAGCAACGGCAGTTAAGTATGTTGCAGTTTCAACTCGATCTGGCATTACAGAGAAATCACAACCTAGCAAAGTTTTGACCCCATTGATTACTATCCTATCCGTTCCATGACCTTCTATTTCAGCTCCCATTTTTTTGAGACATTCTGCCAGATCAACAACTTCTGGTTCCTTCGCTGCATTATTAATTGTAGTTAATCCTTCAGCTAATGAAGCAGCCATAAGTACATTTTCTGTTGCACCAACACTTACTGGGTCTAAAGATATATTAGCACCTTTAAGTCTGCCCTTAGTTTTTGCTTTTATGTATCCATTTTCCAAGACTATGTCAGCTCCCATTTCTCTCATAGCTTGAATGTGAAGGTTAACTGGCCTGCTTCCAATAGCACACCCTCCAGGTAGAGCAACCTTAGCTCGATGAAATTTTGTTAGAAGAGGACCCAATACAAGTATGGAAGCACGCATTGTCTTTACTAATTCATATCGAGCATTTAGATTCTTTATTGTTGAGGCATCTACCAAAACATCCATATCCTCACTAAGCGCAATATCAAGCCCCATAGAGCCTAATAGCTCAATCATAGTTGTTATATCATTAAGATGAGGTAAGTTACTAACTTTTAAAGGAGAGTCTGCTAGTAAAGAAGCAGCTAAAATGGGTAAAGCTGAGTTTTTTGCTCCTGAAGCAACTATCTCTCCATTTAATTCCTTTTTTCCTCTAATAAGTAATTTTTCCATAATTAACAGTTCTTGTTAAATTGAGGTAATCCACTTTTCTATGACTGTATCTAAATCTTCTTCTTCAGTTTTCATTAGGGAATAGAACTGATTCCTAAAAGTTAAGCCTAAATTTACACCATTTATTACTATATTGATCAACTTCCATTCTCCCTGATCATTTAAATACATATCATAGGTTGCTGGATAAACCTTTGTAGAAGTGACTATTTCTAAAAATACCTTTTCTTTATTTCCTTTACTTGATTTCTTAATTTCAGGGGAAACGATTATCTCTTCATCCTTAAATTCAGCCAAAGTCCTCGAATAAGTTTCAAGTAAAGTAGTTCTAAATACTTTTTGGAATTCTTCCCTTTGAGCCTTGTTGGCACCTTTGTAGTATTTGCCCATTACATTTCTTGAAATTCTTTTGAAATCTACTAGTGGTTCTAATGGTTGTGATATTGCTTTGAGAAATTCTTCAGGATTTTCTTTGTAAATATCTTGATTAACCTTGACCGCTTTAACTATATCTGTATGTATTTTTTCTACATACTCTGAAGAACTTTCTGAATAAATATATGAAGAAGAGAATAAAAGAGAGAAAAAAAGTAAACTAAACTGCACAAGAGATAGTCTCATAGTTGTATTGAGATAATTAGAGTCAAATGAAATTTATGGTTATTATAACACCTGCGTTAAACAACTTAGCTGAATCAAAGTTCAATCTTTAGTATTCCTTATTAGTGTCTACATTGACTTTCATCTATATCCTCACTGGAATAATTCTGATTGTGGCAAGCGGACAAAACCTGGCGAAGTACTCCGTTTTATCAGCTACTAAATACGGAATGTCACCCTTTTTCATAGGGTCAACAGTTATTGCTTTTGGAACTTCAACTCCTGAGATATTAACCAGTCTATTTGCCGCGCTTGATGGTAAAGCTGTAATGGTGGTGGGTAATGTAGTTGGTTCCAACGTGGCAAATATTGCTCTAGTTTTTGGCTTAACGCTGAGTGTATTGTTTTTTAAAAGAGAAAGTTTCTCTGCAGGACCAGAAATTTTACTGAATTTAATTTTTTTAATTTTATCCACTTTAGTGATTTGGGTAGTTATTGCCATTAATCCTTTCAATATCTATTCCTCCTTTCTCCTTCTTTTGTGCTTAATTGGAGTTATCGGAACCTGGTATAAAAAAAATTTAGGTACCTCCGTCGAATTAAAGGACACCAAAGAAAAATTTTTGATGCCTAAACTTCTTCTGTCTTTGATCTTCTTGGTTCTTGCTGCTTGGTTGATAACTAAAGGAGCCTTAAACATATTGAGCAGTTTGGGAGTTGGAGAATTATTTGTAGGCTACACAGTTCTCGCAATAGGAACGAGCCTACCTGAAATAGCAGCTTCATTAGCCTTAGCATCAAAAGGAAGGTACGAAGCTGTAGTGGGAACACTTATAGGATCAAACATCTTTAATGGCTTATTTGTTTTAGCCATTCCAGGACTTCTTGGATCTTCCTCAACTTTCAACTATCATCAATGGATTCCCTTATTGTTCGTGTTATTAACCGTAACAATGATCTTCTCCATATATATCTTCTTAAGGATAAAAACACCCAAAAGAGCAAGTTTAATGATATCTTTTTTCTTGTTTATTACTTATTTACTATCTCTAAGATTAGCATACAACTAGAAAACTATAAGTTATGAAAAAAACGAGTTATATCAAGTCTGCAAAAAGAACATTAGACATTGAGTCTAAAGCCATAACCAAACTCTCAAAAAATTTAGACCAAAACTTCTCAAAGCTATGTGATGCACTTTTAAGCTGTAAGGGCAAGATAATTACAATAGGAGTTGGTAAATCAGGCCATATAGCTCAAAAAATTTCAGCAACTCTTTCTAGTACGGGCTCCCCTTCATATTTTATTCATGCAACGGAAGCCTTACATGGAGATATCGGAATTATTTCTAATAATGATGCGATATTAATATTTTCACATTCTGGGGAGTCAAAGGAAATCTTAGAATTGATACCCTCTTTACAAAATATTGGATGTGAAATCTTTTCCTTTACCGGACAAGTAAAATCATCAATTGCTGAGAGAACAGAAATAAATATTTCAACTGAAGTTGATAAAGAAGCCTGTCCTTTAAATTTAGCTCCAACTAGCAGTACGACAGCAGCCTTGGCTTTAGGAGATGCCTTAGCAATTGCCTTGTTAGAAAGTAGAAAATTTAGTCCAGAAGATTTTGCTAAATCTCATCCAGGAGGAGAGCTTGGAAAGAGGCTTACTTTGAAAGTTAAGGATATTATGCACAAAGGTAAAGATTTTCCTAAAGTTTCTCCACAAACTTTACTGTCCAAAGCTTTAGTTGAAATTTCTAATAAAGGCTTAGGAATAGTAGTTGTAGTTGATAAGAATAAATTAAAAGGAGTTTTCACCGATGGCGACCTGAGGAGGACTTTAGAATCAAAAACAGATATTCATGAAACTAAAATCTCTTCGGTTATGACATCTAAAGCTAAAACGATTAATCAATCTTTGCTGGCTAAAAAAGCCATTGAGATTATGCAGAAAAATCAAATATATGTACTAATAGCAGTAGATCCAAAGGGAATACCGGTTGGTGTTATACGTATGCACGATTTAATGCAATCTGGATTAGTTTAACTATCTAATAAGTGAAAAAAATAGGTTTCTTTTTCTTAGTTACCCTTGTAGTAGGGCTTTATTTATTTATTGAAAAAAGTGCTCTTGTACTAAATCCTGCTGAGGAAATTCAGCAAACCCAAGTTTTGTTAGTTAAACCCGTTTGGGAAATTCATAGCAAAACTTCAAATGTCTTTTATGAAGTAACTTCTAACAAAGCTAAACAAGATAAATCCAAAGAAATTTTTTTATTAGATTTTCCTGTCTTTAAATCAATCTCTGGCAAACAAATAAAATCTTCTATTTCTTCTGACCGAGCCATAATGGAGCTGGGAAGCGAAAGATTAATAATGAAAAACAAAGTTCATTTAATTCTTACCCAAAAGGATGACGAAATTAATTTATTTGCAATGGAAGTTAACTGTGATTTAAAAAATAAAAACTTTGCATCTAAAGAAAAGATAAGGTTAGAAACATTTTTCTTTAATTTAGAAAGTAAAGGATTTGAGTTGAAAGAAAGCCAAGAAGAAGAAAAAATATTAACTTTCCCAGAAGCTCATTTTGTTCAAAATAATAAAAAAGAAAGTGAGGCATATGGGAAAGCAGATTTAATTATTTTTAGAACTTCTTCTGATGTATTGACTATGGTAGGTTCAGCAGAAATAAAACTTAGCTCATTAACCCTCATAGCTGAAGAAATTGAATATAACTACAAAACTAAAACCATAGTTAGTTCAAAAAAATCCAGACTATTTACTTCTTAAAATGAAATTAGAAGCTCAAGGTTTATCGAAAAAATATGCTGGAAAAATAGTAGTAGATAACCTAAATATTATCGTAAAACCAGGTGAAATAGTTGGATTATTAGGACCTAATGGAGCTGGTAAAACTACTTTCTTTTACATGATAGCTGGTTTAGTTAAATCAAACTCCGGAAAAATTTTAATTGACGGACAAGATATAACTGAGAAAAGTATATCTGAGAGAGCAAATAAAGGCTTAGCTTATTTGCCCCAAGAACCTTCTGTTTTCAGAAGACTTACAGTAGAGGAAAACCTCCTAGCAGCGCTTGAACAAAGAAAAGATATAAATAAAACGGAAAGGAATATAGAACTTCGTAAATTAGTTGAAGAGTTTCAATTAGAGGATTTCTTAAACATTAAATCAATCAAACTATCAGGAGGTGAAAGGAGAAGAGTTGAGATAGCTAGAGCTCTAAGTTCTAAACCAAGATTTCTATTACTTGATGAGCCTTTTGCAGGAATTGATCCAATTGCAGTTTCCGATTTAAAAAATACGCTAATGAGGCTAAAGAATTTGAAAATAGGAATACTGATCAGTGATCATAATGTTAGAGAAGCCATGCAGATTTGCGATAAAGTTTTGATAATGAGTGAAGGAAAGGCAGTAGTAGAGGGATCACCAGAAGAAGTTTCTAATAATGATTTGGTTAAGGAGATCTATCTAGGTAAGGACTTTTCGAGCTAGTCTATGAAGCAAGGTCTAAGACAATTAACAAAACAATCATTTGTATTAACACCCCGCCTACAAAACCAGATCAAACTCCTGGCTTTGCCTGGAGAGGGAATACGTATCAAAATAAAGGAACTAATTAATGAATTCTGTGAAGAAGAGGAAAGTAAGGAATTCTTTCTTTTTAGGGATATCCTTTTAGTTGACAGGTATAAAAGCTTACTCAAACCTATAAATACAGAAGTCACCAGGGAATACCAAATAATTGAAAAGAATGATCTTAAGAACACTCTTTTAGATCAATTGTATATTCTAAATTTAAAAGAGTACGAGGTTACAATTGGTGAGTATCTTATTGATTCCATAGATGAGAATGGAAGATTAGACATAGATATAGATTATTATGATATTACGACCTTAATTCTTGAATCTTTTAACCTCAATATCGGAAAAAAAGAAATAGAAAAGGTCCTTAGGGAAATCCAAAATCTTGAACCTGTAGGTTGTGGTTATAGAAGCATCATAGAATCTCTCATGATTCAAACTGATAGTTTGGAAATAGAAGAGAGAGAGAAAATTAAAATAAACGAAATACTGAAGAAATTCTCTTCAGGAGATGTTGACGTTAAAAAACTTGATCAAAAACAAAAAAATCTTCTAAAACTACTTAGGTTTAACCCCGGACAAGGAATAGGTCCAACTGACAAAAACTACATTCGCCCAGATCTAGTAGCCATTAAAAACTCAAAAGAATGGGAAGTAACTTTAAACGACTCTTTTTTAATTGAATCTTTAATGCACAAAGTCAAACTCTCACTTGAAAATACCCCTCCAGCAAAAAAGAAGGAAGCACAATCATTTATGAAAGGATTAGAAAGACGTCAAAACACCTTATTATCTGTTGGTAAATATATTGTTTCAAAACAAAATAGATATTTAGATGGAAAAGAAGATCTTGTCCCTATTACTCTAAAACAAATAGCCTCATTTATTAAAGTAAGTGAGTCCACTGTTTCCAGGGTGGTAAAATTTAAGTACCTACAACTGCCCACCAGGAATATTCCCTTATCAGATCTATTGGAGAAAAAAGTAACTGGGAGATCAGCAGAAAGCAGAGAAATTTCACCAAACCAATTAATGAAGCTAATCAATCAGATCGTTAATTCTGAAGAAAAATCAAATCCTTTAAGCGATCAAAAGATAAAAAAATCATTAAAACAGAAGTATGAAATAGATATAGCTAGGCGAACTGTTAGTAAGTATCGTCAACTAGCTAAAATACTTACAGCAAGAGAAAGGCTTTAGACTTAACCTCCAAAAACTAAAAAGTAGTCTACCTGATAAAATTGCTTGCATGAATCGGGAAAACTTATCAGAAAACAATCTAATTCTACTAAAAGAGAAACTTTCTTCTGGTACCTACTCTCAAATAAGTAGAATGTTAAATAAATTACATCCAAATGATATTGCCCATTTTATTGAATCTAGTCCTCCAACAGATAGAGAGTTTGTCTGGCAAATCCTTGATAAGGAAATCGAAGGTGAAGTATTAAATCATTTACCACATAGTCTCCAAGAGTACTTCTTAGAAACTATGGAAGCTTCAGAAGTAGTTGAGATAACAAAAACTTTAGAACCAGATGAAATTGCAGATATTATTCAAAGGCTGCCTGGAGCCGTTATAGAAGAAGTACTTTCTTCTATGTCTTCACAAAACAGAGAAAGAATTGAGCAGGTTCTATCCTATCCCGAAGATACTGCGGGAGGACTAATGAATACTGACGTCATAGCAGTGAGGAGAAGTCCAACTCTTGATGTAGTCCTGAGATACTTGAGGATGCAAGGTAATTTTCCTAATTCCACAGACAAAATATTTGTGGTTGCTAGAAATAATAAATACAAAGGTTATTTAAATCTTAACCAACTTTTAATTTCTGATCCGGCCTTACACGTGGAAGATGTTTATAAAAGGGATTCCGAAGCAATAAACGTTAATACCTTAGATAATGATGTAGTAAGATCATTTGAAAAAAATGATTGGATTTCAGCACCTGTAGTAGATTCAGATAATCGACTTCTCGGCAGAATAACAATAGATGATGTTGTTAATGTAATAAGAGAAGATGCAGATGAATCACTTAGGCAACAAACAGGTTTGGGTGAAGACACCTTCGCCAAAACTTCTTCTGCTACATATACAAGAGCAGTCTGGCTTGGCCTCAACTTAATAACTGCCTTTGCGGCAGCTTTCGTTATTGACGTATTTAGAGAAACCATTGATAAGGTTGTTACTCTTGCTGTTTTGATGCCTATAGTAGCTAGCATGGGAGGAGTGGCCGCAACCCAAACCCTTACAATTATGGTCAGAGGTTTTGCCTTAGACCAAATAAATAAAACTAATATAAGGTGGTTAATAACTAGAGAAACTATTGTTGGTTTAGGAAACGGATTAATTTGGGCTTTAGTAGTTTCTGTGGTTACTACATTATGGTTTCAGGATCTAATAATTGCTCAGATAATTGCCATAGCAATGGTGATAAACCTTCTGGTTGCAGTAATAAGTGGTGTTTCAATTCCCCTTCTCTTGCGATATTTAAAATTAGACCCCGGTATAGGAGGTACTGTGATAGTAACCACAATTACTGATATAACTGGATTTATGTCCTTTCTTGGATTAGCTAGTATTTACCTAAGATAAAATCATTTCTCAAACCATTCTAAAAACTCAGTTTTAGGGTTTTCTATTGGTCCTGAAACTTTCCACCTCCCAGTGCTTAACTTATTTAAAGGTTTTTTAAATGCTTTCCCTGCTATGTAAACTATTCCTGCTGTTAGAGGTCCCCCTAGTATCAAAGCATAAGCAGGTAAATACTCTCTTAAAGGTAAAGTAATTACAATTTCAAAATCTAGATTCTTAAGGTTTCCTTCTTTTGATTTTCCTATATGACCATACCATTTAAATTCTCCTGACCCACTACTAAAAACTATAGATTCGTTTGTTTTAATTTGTTCTCTGTCAATTTCTAAACCTCCCTCTACTCTATCAGCCTGAAAGCCAGCTTTGAATTTATCTCTAAAGTTAAGATTGGTTAAATCTCCAAAAGTATTAGAGACATTGAATAAACTGATTAATTTGAGAAAATCAGAGGAACCCAAAATCTCACTTTCTCCTCCTTTAATAAGAAAATCATCAATCCTGAAAGATAAACTTCCTGTAACTTCCTTAAATTCAAATTGATTGGGGAATCCAAGCCAATTTAAGTCAAAAATTAGATGAGTGGCTCCTGCTAAAAAACTCTTTTCTGTATCTGCTTCTCCATAATTTAAAAGAGATTGAGTAAGATTATCCGTTGACATCTTTCCTTGAAAATTTGTTGAAATTCGTTGGTTCTGTCTAGAAATTGAAAGAAAAGTTTGGTTGCTCTCATTATATGTATGATTAGGGACATTAATATTTAAAACAATCTTAGGATCTATCTTTAACTGGGGTTCTATAAATATAGAGTTAAAACTATTCTCACCAACAAAGAAATTCTTGTAAGTCCCATATATTTGCTCAAAAAATAGGATATTCCCCCTCTTATTTATCAAAAACTTCCATTGACCATAGTCCTTGTCTCCTAGAGTTATTTTGTCAATTGAGAGAGAAATAGGTATTTCTAAATTATCTAAGAGATAAGTAAATAAATTGCTAGAAGAATCTAATTGCTCTACTAAATTATTTACCTTCAAGAAAGAAAGTTTAATTTCAAGCCCTTCCTTTATGGGCTTATTGACATAGATAGAACCCTTTAGAAATTCGTTAATAAGATCAAATCTCAATCCTTCCTGAAAAGATTCCATCATCAAATTTGTATCTAAAAAGACTAATGGACCTAGTTTAATCTTAGAAATCAGGACGTCTGGAATTAAAAGTTTAGGAATTTCTTTATTTCCTGAGGTATTTGAGAATAAATAAAAATATTTAGTTAAATCAATTTCTTCTAAGGAGCCTTTGATCTTAACCTCCTTAAATTCAATTCGACTCTTCTTTGCTAGAAATTCAAAGGCTCTATTTGAAGAAATTTCTTTATTTAAATCGAACTTTTCAAAATTAAAGATAGTCTCTTCAATTTTAATTTCCAAAAAGTTTTTCAATTGAATTAAATTCAATAAATTAATTTCTAAATCTATATTTTCTGCATAAATTGAGTTTGGCTTATCCTTATTTTTTTCAACTATTCGAATATCATTTAAAGAAATACAAGATTTAAATGCAGACCAATTTATGGAAGAGAAATTAATCTCACTTACATATCCTATTTCTTCAGACAATAATAAAAATAACCAATTTGTTGTTCTCTCATTGCTAATAAGGAAAGATAAAAAAGAAAAACTAAGAATAGGAATCAAAAGTAGGAGGAGACAAAAATATATTATTTTCTTCAACTTCTTAACTCTCTTCTACTCACAACAATTTTATTTTTTAAGCGTTATCCATCGCCTTCTGTAAAGTCTAAGAAGATAAAATAAAGGGGGCCAAAAGAAGGAACTTAATACAGCAAAACTAAAGGCAAATAAAACATAGTTCTTATCAGCTAAAGTTAGTGTACTAGATTCCACATTACTAAAATCAATGACCAGAAAAAATTTGACAATCAAAAGCAGTAGAAAAATGATCGCTCCTTGTTGAATAAATCTTAATGGTCTGAATTGATTAAAAAATCTCTGACAAAAGTAAGATATTAAAATGAAAATCAAAGGATAAACCCCTAAGAGGGTTCCTTGCAAGAAATCACTGATAAGACCAAATGCAAGGGCAAAAACAAGATTAATTTTTCCTGGCAAAGCTAAATTCCAATAAATGAAAGATAAAATGAGGAAAGAAGGTTTTATTTCATTAACTAATTGTGGAAAAGGCAAAAGATCTACCAGGAGAAAAAAAAGAAGGCTTAAACAAATTATTAAATTATTTTTTAGGTTTTTAGACATGAATTAAGTTTTAATTTGTAAAAACTAAAAAGTAGTCTTGATCTTTTGGTAAATCAATAAATTCAACTTCTATTTGAAGGAATTCATTATCTGGCTTGTCTTCTATGAAAATGATCTTCCCAACCAAATAATTAGGAGGGAAAACATCTCCTAGGCCAGAAGAATAAAGTTCTTCTCCTTCTCTAAATGATGCTGTCTTTTTAACATTAACTAATAAGCCCCTTCTTTCTAAGCCCTTTCCTTTTAGGATTCCATGTATTCTGGTTGAAGATGAAATAATGGGTATCAGAGACTGAGGATCTTGAGTAATCATTACTTCAACACTTGCTATTCCTACAGAAGTTATCTTCCCAATTATTCCTTCTCTTGACAGAACAGGTTGATTTGTCTCGACTATGGAAAGGGGATCATTTACATCTAACACCAAAGAAGGCCTTAGAGGATTGCCTGAAAGACTTCTTTTTTGACCCAATAAGTAAGCTTCTTTATCAATCTGAGCTGTATTCCAAACTAGATTAAGTTCCTGATTCCTCTTAGTTAAATCTTTTAGTTGAGAATTTATTAGTTCAAGCTTTAGATTATCTTCTTTGTACTTATAAAGACTCTCTCTAAGTTCTTGTTTGGAAGTTCTAACTTCAATAATTCTATCAAGAAATATCCCAGGAAGCTTAATTATTGTATATAAAGGTGAAAGAAAATCTTGAACATACCCTCTAACAATATTAGAGGTTTGAAATCTCAAATCTACCAAAATAAGAGAAAGGCAAAATATCAAAGAAATTAAAAATTTACTAGAGCTTATTGGACGAACAGCAAATATTGCTTCGCTACTAATTTTAGATACTTTATGATCTCCACTGCTCATTTTTTAAATGATACCGAGCAAAAGAGAGAAAGAAAAACTTTTAATTACTCTGTAGACAGAAGATCAATATCATACATGTCCATTATCTCTAAGGCTCTTCCACCACCTCTGGCTACACAAGTTAAAGGGTCTTCAGCAATAATAACAGGAACTCCGGTCTGACTTGAGATCAAGACATCAATATCTCTAAGCATTGCTACCCCTCCTGTTAACACGATGCCTCTCTCAGAGATATCAGCACTTAACTCGGGAGGAGAAGATTCAAGAGCAGATCTAATTGCTTGAATTATGGCTGAAAGAGGTTCTAGCATCGCGTCATAAATCTGCTTACTTTGTATAATAAATGTAACCGGCGTACCTTCAGCAAGGTTTCTACCTCTGACATCCATTTCTAAATTTTCTGCATCAGGAGAGGCAGTACCGATGCTATTTTTTATTTTCTCAGCTGTGGAATCTCCAATTAACACATTTTGATTTCTTCTAATATAAGCAATAATAGCTTCGTCCATTCTATCTCCGCCTACTCTTAAAGAGTTCGAATAGACAACTCCATTCAAAGCTAAGATGGCAATTTCTGTTGTTCCACCACCTATATCTACAACCATTGATCCACTGGCTTCTTCCACAGGCAATCCAGATCCTATAGCTGCTGCCATAGGCTCCTCAATAAGACGAACTTCTCTGGCTCCAGCTTTCAATACCGATTCTCTTATTGCCCTTCTTTCAACTTGAGTGGATTGACAAGGAACGGCAACAAGAATTCTTGGACTTGGACGTATGTAACTGTCTTCATGAACTTCTTGGATAAAATGTTTCAGCATTTCTTCAGTTATTTGAAAATCAGCTATTACCCCATCCTTTAAAGGTCTTATAGCTGAAATGTTACCTGGAGTTCTACCTAGCATCTTTTTTGCTTCAGATCCGACTGCAATTACTGTTCTTTGACCTGCTTGAGTTTTGATAGCTACAACAGACGGCTCGTTAAGGATAATGCCCTTCTCTCTTACGTATATTAAAGTATTAGCAGTACCAAGATCTATAGACAAATCGTTTGAGAATAAACCCTTTAGACGCTTGAACATTAATTACTATAAATAAGTGGTTTTTAAAAGATAAGTACTCTAGCAACAGCATAGTTTTTGAGCAAGGAACATTGTGCTACATTACCCACTTTTAAAACATTAAGGTACACTTTTTTAATGCTTATTAAAGATCGAGATCTAGAACAGATAGCTTATCTAGCCAGAATTAATATTGATAAGGACTATTTTCCTTCGTTGAAACAGGAACTGGAAAGTATCTTAGACCTTGTAAAAAAAATAAATTCTGCTGATACAGAATCAGTAAAACCTATGTTTCATCCTCTAGATCTTTTTCAACCTTTAAGAAAAGATGAAGTTACGGAGAAAGATGAAAGAGAAAAGCTCCAAAAAAATGCTCCCTTATCCCAAGCTGGTCTTTTTTTGGTACCAAAGGTTATAGAGGACCAAGGGTAAAATGCCGGAACTGTATCAACTTACCATTAAGGAAAAATTAGAAGGATTAAAGAATTCTTCTTTTTCCAGCTTGGAATTAACTGAATCTTACTTGGAAAGAATAAAGAGAATAGATCCAGAATTAAATAGCTATATTACCGTAATTGAAGAAGAGGCTAGAGTTAAAGCCAAAGAATCTGATCAGAGGTATCAAGCTGGGTCTCCTTTGCCTTTGGATGGAATTCCCATTGCTCATAAAGATATCTTTTGCACCGAGGGAGTACTTACCTCTTGTGGCTCAAAAATGTTGGCTAATTTCATTTCTCCTTACTCCTCAACAGTAGTAAAAAAATATGAAGAAAGTGGTTCCGTGGTATTGGGAAAAACCAATATGGATGAATTCGCTATGGGTTCTTCAAATGAAACCAGCTATTTTGGTCCTGTTAAAAATCCCTGGAACAATAAATGTGTTCCGGGCGGGTCTTCTGGAGGTTCTGCAGCATGCGTTTCTGCGGGTCTTGCAGCTGGTGCTACTGCAACAGATACGGGAGGTTCGATACGTCAGCCTGCAGCGCTTTGCGGATTAACTGGTATCAAGCCTACTTATGGAAGGGTTTCAAGATATGGCATGGTCGCCTTTGCTTCTAGTTTGGATCAGGGAGGAGTTTTAACTAAAACAGCTGAAGATGCAGCTTACTTGCTTAAAGCCATGTCTGGACATGATCCTAAAGATTCAACAAGTCTAAATGTTGAAGTACCAGATTATATTAACGAAATAAATCAGGATATTAAGGGATTAAGGATTGGCCTTCCCAAAGAATTTTTTTCAATGAATCTGCCTCAACATGTTGAAAAAAGCATTAGTGATGCCTTAAAAGTATTTGAAAAACTTGGTACCAAGATTAAAGAAGTTGAACTCCCTCACCTTGATCTCTCTTTGCCTGTCTATTATGTGATAGCGCCGGCAGAATGTTCTGCTAACCTATCCAGATATGATGGAGTTAAGTTTGGTTATAGATGTGAAAATCCTAAAGATTTAGACGATCTATACATGAGAACTAGAGAAGAAGGTTTCGGGCCAGAAGTAAAGAGAAGAGTCTTGATTGGGACTTATGCTCTATCCGCTGGATATTATGATGCCTATTATCTAAAAGCCCTAAAATGCAGGAGACTCATTGCAGGTGACTTTGATAATGCTTTTAAATCAGTAGATTTAATTCTTTCTCCCACAGCTCCAGATATATCATTTGCTTTGGGAGAAAAGAGTTCTAACCCTGTTGAAATGTATAAGCAGGACATATTTACAATACCAGCAAATCTAGCAGGACTTCCTGCTATCTCTATCCCCTGTGGAAAACATAAAGGCCTTCCTTTGGGACTTCAACTTATGTCAAAGAGCCTAGAAGAAAGTAAATTGCTTAGAACGGCACACCATTTTCAATTAAATTCAGACTGGCATAAATCTTGGCCAAGCTTATGAATGCAATGTCCGAGTGGGAAACTGTCATTGGCCTTGAGGTCCATGTTCAACTAGCTACAAAATCTAAACTATTTTCTGGTGCAAGTACACTTTTTGGATCTGCACCTAATACTCAAGCTTGTAATATTGATATGGGAATGCCCGGTGTTCTCCCTGTTCTTAACGAAGAGGTATTAAAAATGGCTGTTAAATTTGGCTTAGCAATTAATGCTTCTATAAATAGCCCCACTCAATTTTCTAGAAAGAATTATTTCTATCCTGATTTACCTAAAGGTTACCAGATAAGTCAGCTTGATAATCCAATAGTAGAAGCAGGATTTCTTGAAATAATTGTTAAAGAAGGAAAAAAGAAGATTGGCATTACTAGAGCTCACCTTGAAGAAGATGCTGGAAAATCTCTTCATGAAGATTTTAAACACCTTACCGGAATAGACTTAAATAGAGCGGGAACTCCTTTGTTAGAGGTAGTTTCTGAACCAGACTTAAATTCAGCAGAAGAAGCAGTTGCATATCTAAAGAGAATCCACTCAATTATTAGGTATTTGGAAATATCTGATGGAAATATGGCGGAAGGATCAATGAGATGTGACGTAAATGTTTCTGTTAGAAAAAAAGGAAATAAAGAACTGGGAACTAGAACTGAAACAAAGAATGTAAATTCATTCAAATTTGTTGAAAGAGCAATTCAGTATGAGATAAAAAGGCAAGTAAGTGTGTTAGAAGCAGGAGAAAATGTAGTTCAAGAAACAAGACTTTATGATTCTCAGTCGAATGAAACTCGACCCATGAGATCAAAAGAATTTGCGAATGACTATAGGTACTTTCCAGAACCAGACCTTTTGCCTGTTTTAATAGATGATGAATTTATCAATTCGTTGAAAGATCAAATGCCGGAACTCTCTGAAAGTAAAACTAAAAGATTTGTAAAGGACTACCAATTAACAGAATACGATGCAAATGTTCTTACAGTAGATTTAAATTTCGCTAACTTTTTTGAAGAAGTGGCTGCTAAATCAAAGAACCCTAAATTGGCTGCGAACTGGGTAATGGGAGAACTCTCAGCCTTCCTGAATCAAGAGAATTTAACTATACAAGAAACAAAAGTTGATTCTAAGAAGCTAGGAAATTTACTGAATAGAATAGAAGACTCTACTATTTCAGGAAAAATAGCTAAAGAAGTATTTGAAGAAATGTGGAATACAGGAAGCAGTCCTGAAAAGATTATTGAAACTAAGGGACTTAAACAAGTAACTGATTCAGTAGAAATAAGGGAAATAATAAACCAAGCTCTAGATCAAAACCCTACCCAATTAGAACAATACAAAGATGGAAAAGATAAATTATTTGGTTTCTTTGTAGGCCAAGTTATGAAAATTTCGAAAGGAAAAGCTAACCCCGAACAAGTTAATAAAATATTAAAAGAAAAGTTAGAAGAATAGTCTATCCTGGAGGTGGAGATTAAGCATATTCCTAAAATCCTTTAGTATTTTTGCTCTTTCTTTTTTGGGTTTATGAACTATATGGTCAATAAAACCATAGAAACTCAATATAACTAGATCTGTTTGTCTGTCTAATACATTTGAATTTTTTCCCGGCCATCCTCTTTTAATAACTGTTTTTATCTTACCTGTTAGAACTTTCTTATTTTGTTCTCTAAACTCTAAACATATTGGAATGAAACTACATACTTCCCAATGTAGGTCTGCATCAGGACCTAGGTCCGACACAAAGTCTTCTAAAAATGAGTCAAAAACACTCTTAAAATCACCTGGTGTTTTAGCTTTCTTTATTTTCTTATTGAGAGATTTATGGGTTTGTTTCCAATTATCCTTTTGCTGATCTAAAAAAATGTCTTCCATTGAAGCGTAATACTTGGTTACTTCTAAAAATTCTACATCTAGCTCCCTAGAAAGAGACAAAAGACTAACTGCATCAACCTTTTTGTCCTTTCTAACGGACCGAATAGCTTGTTTTACAATCTTATCTTTTAACTGTGTTTCTTCGCCTGTCATCAGCAGTCCTTAAGAAATCATCTTTTTTGGGGAAAAATTAATATGAAACTGATTTTATTCGTATCATTTTAGAAAACATGTTGAAAAGTGCAAATAACGATGATTGATAAAGTAACTGAAAACAAAATTAGCACTTTATAGCAAAAAATATTTGCTCTTTTAGTCTACACCTTCATGAAAGCTATAAAAGAATTTATTTTTACGAATATAACTTAAGTAATAAACATTGAAAGGGTCTCAGCAAAAAAAGCTGGTTTGTCGACTCCTTCTATTTCCATAGTTATTTCGGTCTTCATTAAATACCTGCCTTCGCCTTTATCGTCGACCGAAACTAATTTACTATGCGTCCTTACTTTTGAACCAACATTTACCGGGCTGATAAACCTAACCTTATCCAATCCATAATTAAAAACATGCTTTAAATTCTCAGGAGCTAGAACCGCCTGAGAAGTTAGATGTGGAATCAGAGAAAGGGATAAAAATCCATGTGCTATTGTTGATCCAAAAAGAGGTGTGGCCTTTTCAGAGTCGATGTGTATAAACTGATGATCCAGAGTTGCGTCAGCAAATTGATTGATTCTTTCTTGATCAACTTCAAACCACTCAGAACTCCCTATTTCTTTACCCACATAATCAACTAACGTTTCGGCTGGAACTAGTCTTATCATTTGATCCTCCTCATTTAATTAAATGTTCTTTATATTGGTCTCTTAAATCGGTTTTAAGCAATTTGCCCGTTGCAGTGTGGGGTAACTCAGTAACAAAAATGACATCATCGGGTAACCACCATTTTGCAACTTTATCTTCTAAAAAAACTAACATTTCTTCTTTCGAAAGATCCTGATCTTCTACCTTAACTACAAGCAATAGAGGACGTTCATCCCACTTTTTATGAAGAACCCCAATTACACAGGCTTCAGCTACAGAAGGATGCCCCACTGCAGCATTTTCTAAATCTATGGAACTTATCCATTCTCCTCCAGATTTAATAACGTCCTTACTTCTATCAACTATCTCCATGGCACCTTCAGGATGAATCTTGGCAACATCACCTGTATCAAACCAACCATTCTTATCTAGAGCGCTTTCGTTACTTTTAAAGTATCTTTCAACAACAGTAGGTCCTCTTACAAGTAAACGGCCAAAAGCTTCTCCATCTTTCGGCAATTCTTTCCCTGCATCATCAGTAATAATCATTTCTACACCATAAAAGGTTTTTCCTTGTCTTTGTTGCAAGTCGTAGCGGCTCTCTACGTCCATGATATCCATTTCTGCTGTTCTGGCTGTAGCAGTTCCGAGGGGACTCATTTCAGTCATGCCCCATCCATGCATGAGAAAAACGTTGTGCTTTTCTTCAAACTCTTGAATCATAGCTCTTGGAGCTGCTGCTCCTCCAACCAAGGCAGTTTTTACAGATTCTAGAGTTTGATTAGTCTCATTTAAATATTGTAATAAACCTAACCAAACGGTTGGAACTCCCATCAAAAGGTCTGGTTTCTCTTGATCAATAAGCTCAAATATTGAGGCTCCATCTAGTAAAGGCCCTGGAAGAACTAATTTCGCTCCAAACATTGCTGTTGCATAAGGAATTCCCCAAGCATTGACATGAAACATTGGAACAACAGGTAAGATTACTGAAGAACTTGAAATCTTGGCTACATTACCTGAACTTACTATCCACGTGTGCAATATGGTTGAACGATGCGAGTAAAGAACCCCCTTTGGATTACCTGTAGTTCCAGAAGTGTAACAGAGAGTAGAAGCCGTATTTTCATCAAAATTAGGCCAATGATATTCTTCAGATTCATCAGCAATTAACTCTTCATAACACATAACATTTTGAAGGGTTGTCTCTGGCATATGTTCTTTATCTGTGAGAATAATGATCCCTTTAACTGTTTCTAAGGAATGGCTTATTGATTCTAAGAGTCCGACAAATGATAAATCTACAAACAAATATTGATTTTCAGCATGATTAATGATGTAGGTGAGTTGTTCAGGAAAAAGTCTAGGATTAATAGTATTTACCACACAACCTATGCCTGAAACCCCAAAATACAACTCAAAGTGTCTGAACGTATTCCAGGCTAAGGTACCTACTACGTCACCTTGCTTAAGTCCGAGTTTATCTAGAGCATTAGCCAACTTCCTAGAACGATTAGCTGCATCCTTTAAAGTATACCTATGAATAGGTCCTTCAACAGTTCTAGAAATAATCTGCGAATCAGTGTGGTAGGTCTCGGCATGTTCTATTAAACCAGATATTAATAAATGGCCATCCTGCATATTTCCTAACATATGTTCTCCTTATTAATTATTCTCTTCTCTTATAAATATTACTTTTAGCAGAGGATTAGAATATCTTCGAGAAGCCCAGTGTTCAAGCTCCTTTTTATCTTCTGACTGTTTGAGTTTTAAAAGAAAATTTAAGTCATTAAAAAAGGTCCATAAAAAGGGAGACCACTCTAACTGAAGTTCGCTTTTCCATTCAACACACAGTTGAGTTGATAGAACTTTAATGCTCTTAACCTTTTCAATATCCGCCAAGGACGAATCTTGATAAAAAGGTCCTCTAAAGAATGGTATAAGTTCATTAAAACAATCAGGAACTCCAAATTGTTTTAATATTTCTTCTGTTTCTTGAGAACCTTCAACTTGATGAAGAATAATTGAGTCTGTTATTGGCAGCCCGGTTGGATTAATTCCCAAGCCAATGACACTTTCTTCAGAAAGATTTCTGCCTTCATGAGGGCCTATAAAGAAATTAGTTGGACAGTAATCGTTTGCGTAATAGTTATCCCAAATAATAACTGGATTTCCTATAACATCTTCTAAAGCAAGAATATCGAGGTCTGATATTGTTTCACTTACAACTTCTTTCCCTGTCCATAACATGGGTAGATTTACAGGAATCTCTTCTGATAGAACTTTTAGGTACTCTGAATCTACTAATGGCCCTTTTGCAAAACTATCGCAGTAGACCGTGGGACAGAAAATCAATGAGTCTTCTCTTTTAACATTAAGTATTTCTTGGACAAAATTAAGTATTTCTCCATGTCTTTTTCCTAAATTACCATTCCTTTCAGAATCTATATCATCAAAAAAAATAGCAAAATCATCAAACCCCACATTGACTAGTTGTTTTATCTTTTCTTTAAGAGCCTTATATTCAGCTTGTTTGTTTTTTCCAGAAGGCACACCTGGAGATAATGCGAAATAGGATCTTAACCCTAATTTTGATGCTTCTTGTTTAAAACCCTGAAACTTGATTAAAGTATCCTTAGGGTATGGAGCAGACCAGTCAGCTCGATGAAAAGGATCTTCTTTGGGTCCATAAATATAAAAGTCCAGTGATAAGTTCGATAAGGTCTTCAAAAGGTAAGATCTGTCTTCCCAATTCATTAATTTTCCATAATAACCCTCTATATATCCCTTTCTAATCATAACTTTATTTTTCTAACTACAAATTTTACATCCTGGATCACTGTTTAGATGAATTCTTCTAATGTCATCAACTCAAACACTTAGAGCTTTTATTGCTCTTGGGTCTCCATTTAAATCAATAAGTTGAGTTATATTTATATAGCCTAAATCTGTTAAAGAAAATTTGAGTTCTTCAGCCTGTTGAGGTGCATGCTCGAGGTATAACCAACCCCTTTTTTTAAGAAAATCCTTAGCATTATCTGAGATTGTATATAAATCCTCTATTCCCAAAGGTCCTGAAATAAGGGCAGACCTAGGTTCGTGGCTTAGACCGTCAGATTCAAGTCTAAGGTCATCATCCTTGATATAAGGAGGGTTGCTAATTATTAAATCAAAGCTATTAGGTCTGAAGGCATTTAACCAATTGGAACAAGCCAAAAAAATATGTAAATCATTTTTAAGTGAGTTAGTTTTTGCAATTCCTAGTGCTTTTTCTGAAAAGTCTGAACTAAAAATATTCCATTCCTCCCTTTCTTTCTTCAAGGCCAAACTTATAGCTCCACTTCCAGTTCCTAGATCTAAAACTGATAATCTGTGCTGGTTAAAACTAAGCAATATATCTTCTATCAAAGTTTCTGTTTCTGGCCTAGGCACTAGAACCTGATCATTTATCTCTAATTCTACATTCCAAAAATCTTTCTCTCCCAAGATGTAAGCAAGAGGCTCTCCAGAATTTCTTCTCTGAATCATGGAAAGAAATTGAGCCTTCCTTTTTTGATCTAGAAGAATATAAGAAGAAAATAATTTAGATCTATCTATATCAAATAAGCTACAAGCCATAAGTTCCAGATCTAAGGATTGAATATTTTGGTCCTTCCTTTGAGAACAAGAAGTCTCTTTTATGAATTCCCTTAGAGTTTGACCCATGTTTAATCTTTTTCTAAATTGGCTAGAGCTTCTGCTTGATTTGCTTCCAACAAAGATGAACTCATAGCTTCTATATCACCGTCAAGAAAGCCTTCTAAATTATGTATAGACATTTTTATTCTATGGTCAGTAACTCTATTTTGGGGAAAATTGTAAGTTCTAATTTTTTCAGATCTATCACCAGACCCCACCATAACTTTCCTATTCTCAGCTATCTCAGCATCTTTTTTTCCTTTTTCAGAATCCAATAACTTTGTCTTAAGTAAAGTTAAAGCCTTCTCTTTGTTCCTATGTTGCGAACGACCATCCTGGCATTCAACAACTATTCCTGAAGGGATGTGAGTCAAACGGACGGCAGAATCAGTCTTGTTTACGTGTTGTCCACCGGCTCCTGATGCTCTAAAAGTGTCAATCCTTAGATCCTTCTTGTCGATATTAATATCTGATATCTCTGAAATCTCTGGTAAAACTGCTACAGAACAAGCTGACGTATGTACTCTTCCTTGTGATTCAGTTACTGGAATTCTTTGAACTCTGTGAACCCCAGCTTCAAATTTCAAATGCTTAAATACATTACTTCCTTCAATTCTGGAAACTATTTCTTTATAACCTCCATGTTCTCCTTCTCGAACACTTACTACTTCTAAATTCCAATTCTGACGTTCAGCGACTCTTGAATACATCCTAAATAGATCGCCTGAGAATAAGGCAGCCTCGTCTCCACCAGTACCTGCCCTAATTTCCAAAAATACATTCTTTGAATCATCTGGATCTTTGGGCAGTAACAACTGCTTTAACTTTGTTTCCAAAGAAGTCTCTTTATTCTTAAGTGCTTCTAACTCAAAGTCAGCTAACAGACGTATTTCATCATCATTATCTTCAGCCATTTCTGAAGTTTCCTTTATAGCTTCTTGGACTGACAAGACTTCTTCATAAACTTCAACCACTGGAGAAAGTTCAGAATATTCCTTTGTCAGACTAATGTATTCACTCTGATCATTGGTTATATCTGGTTGACTTAACAGACCTTCTATTTCTTTAAAGCGATCTGCAACCTCAGATAATTTATTTAAAATACTATCTATCATTTATTTCAACCACTAAAGTCTATAATTTGTAAATGTTTCAATTTACAGTCCAACTAAAAAAGTTAATTTTATTCTTACTAGTCATTGCATTCTTATACAGTTGTGCAGCAAATTCTAAATTCTCAGTCTCTCCTTATCCTCAAAATATAACTCTATCCGAAGATTTTACTATAGAGGGAAAATTTAAAATTAAAATAAATAAGAACTTAGAAAGTGGGTACTTCAATATAAAAAAAGAAAAAACCTCGATAGTTGCAAAGTTTGGAAAGAACTACCTCCTCCCTGAGAGAGAATTTTCTCTTCAACAGGATAGTACTATTTTATTATCTGAATTAGTTCAAATAAAGGGGTTAAACATTCAAGAAGAGATTCTTAAAAAAGAAATAAACATAAGTTTTCTTATAGAGGCGTTACTTGGAAGAAAAGAGATAAATCAAGCCTATTCTTGGGTTATAGATTACCCTGAAGGAGTTAAAGTTGTTGATGGTTTCAAAGTTCCTTCAAAAATTCTTATTTCGTACAATAATTTATCTTTTGAGTTAATTCTTAAAAAAATTAAAAGAATCTAATGTTTCTAAATGCGCCTGCAAAACTAAATCTCCACCTTGAAGTAGTAAAAAAGAGAGAAGATGGATATCACGACATAAGGACTGTATTTCAACTTATTAATTTATATGATGAAATGGAATTTATACTTAATGAGACTGAGATAAAGCTCACAGAAACTCCTCTGGCAATTGAAAATAATCTAGTGCTAAAGGCAGCTCATTTTTTAAGAGAAAAAACAAATACACTAAAAGGGGCAACTATTTTACTCTCCAAGACAATACCTTTAGAAAGTGGTTTGGGAGGTGGGAGTTCAGATGCTGCTGCCACATTAATTGCTTTAAATAAACTTTGGGAAACTAAGCTTAACATCGATCAACTTAAGCAAATAGGTCTAGAATTAGGTTCTGACGTCCCTTTTTTTATTCATGGTAGAAATGCTTGGGCAGAAGGAAGAGGAGAAATAATTACAGATTTAAACCTACCAGAAAGCTGGTATTTATTGGCCATTCTAAACACGAAGATAAGTACCAAAGAAGCCTTTAAGGATATTAATATTTACAAAGAAAAACTAATGACTAAAGAGGACTTCTTAATAGGGAAATCAAAAAATAGCTTTACTAGGCTGGTTAAAGATAAATTTCCTGAAATAAAAGATACTTTTGAATTGTTAGCTCCAATTGGAGTTCCTAAGCTAACTGGTACAGGTTCAACTATATTTTTATCTTTCAAAAAAGAAGAAGAAGCAAGAAAAGCTTTAAAAATATATCCTCAGGGGATTCTTGTAAAAAGTCTA
Organism: SAR86 cluster bacterium; assembly: GCA_022447065.1. Lineage (GTDB taxonomy): Bacteria > Pseudomonadota > Gammaproteobacteria > Magnimaribacterales > Magnimaribacteraceae > AEGEAN-183. The sequence goes on from JAKUUM010000002.1 coordinate 129,292, forward strand.
GACGATTCGCCTTTATTGCAGTTATTAGAATAAAATACGCATCAAAGTGTTTGGGGTGTGGCCAAGCGGTAAGGCAGTGGCTTTTGATGCCACCATTCGCAGGTTCGAATCCTGCCACCCCAACCAGAAGTAAAAATAGAGAAAATACATGCATGCAAGAAAACCTGGTTTAATCCTTTTTTCGGGAAATGGAAACAAAGCTTTATCCAAAGCTATTTCAAAACAGCTGAGATTAAAACTTGGTAAGTCCAAAGTAGAACGTTTTAGCGATGGAGAAATAAGTGTAAAAATAGAAGAAAATGTTAGAGGTATGGATGTTTTTCTTATCCAACCAACATGCCCTCCCGCACACGAAAATCTTATGGAATTAGTAATAATGGTTGATGCCCTAAAAAGATCGTCAGCTAGTAGAATAACTGCTGTAATTCCTTACTATGGTTACGCTAGACAAGATCGAAGAGTTCGATCTGACAGGGTTCCAATAAGTGCAAAAGTAGTTGCAGATATATTAGAAAGATCGGGCATAGACAGAGTTTTAACGGTTGAACTTCATTCTGAACAGATTCAAGGCTTCTTTGATATTCCAGTAGATAATGTTTATGGAACTAGAATAATTCATGACGATATCATGAAACAAAAATTAAACAACATAATAGTTGTCTCTCCAGATGTTGGAGGGGTTATAAGGTCCAGGGCATTAGCGAAAGTCTTAAATTTATCAGATTTAGCCATTATCGATAAAAGAAGAGATGAAAATAATAAGTCTGAAGTTATGAATGTAATAGGAGAAGTCGCAAATAAGGTTTGTGTACTTGTTGATGATATGGTTGATTCAGCAGGCACTCTTTGTAATGCCGCTGTTGCTTTAAAAGATCGTGGAGCCAATGAAGTCTATGCTTACATCGTGCATCCAGTTCTTTCCGGAGATGCAGTAAGTAAAATAAATAAATCAAAGCTTGATCAATTGGTTGTAACAGATACCATACCGCTTTCTGATTCTGCTCAAGCTTGTAAGAAGATTAGAGTTATATCTCTAGCTCCTACACTTGCTGAAGCTATTAGAAGGGTTAGCAATGAAGAATCCATAAGTGCTATGTTCTTATAATTCTTTAAAAAAAAGAAAAAATTTAATGAGTGATCAGGTTAATCTAACTGCAGAGGAAAGAACTTCTGATGGGAAGTCTTCAAGCAGGAACCTAAGGAGATCAGGTTCTATTCCAGGAGTAGTTTATGGCGGTAAAGAAGAACCAAAAAAGATTTCTATACTAGAAAAAGAAATAGTTAAAGCTGTTCAGATTCCTGGTTTTACTACACAAGTTCTTAAAATATCTCTTTTAGGTAAAGAGGTTAATGTTGTGGTAAAAGAAATACAAAGACATCCTGCCACTTCAAGAGTTATGCATACTGATTTTATGAGAGTAGATCCAGACTCTAAAATTACACTTACCGTACCGATAAGAACAATAAATGATGACACTGCTGTTGGTGTGAAGGTGAGCGGGGGGTGGGTGAATCATCTTATAAATGATATTGAAATAACTTGTTTAGCTTCTGATCTTCCAGAGTTTCTAGAGATCGACGTTCAAGAGATGGATATCGGCGATTCGGTTCTCTTAAGTGAAATTAATCTACCTGAGGGAGTAGAAATTCCTATACTTGGTCAAGGAGAGGAAAGAGATCAAGCTGTCGTCTCAGTAACTGAAACTAGAGAAATTATCATCGAAGAAGAAATAGAAGAAGTAGATCTTGAAGGCGAAGAAGAAGGAGAAGAAGGCGAGGCTCCTGAAGGCGAAGAAGGAGACGATGTTTCTTCTGAAGAAAAAGATGCAGATTCTTCAGAAAGCCAAGAAACAAAAGAATAATCCTTTTCTTGGCTAATATGGATTCAAATAATCTACTCATAGTTGGGTTAGGCAATCCTGGAAAAGAGTATGAGAAAACTAGACATAATTGTGGAGCTGATTTTGTGGAGCAGCTCTCTCTGGCCTTAGATATGTCTCTCACTAAAGAAAAAAAGTTCTCAGGTCTTTATGGAAGCAAGCTGATACCTACGGGAAAGCTTCATTTATGTATACCTTCGGTTTATGTAAATGAAAGTGGAAAAACAGTATCAAGTATTAAGAATTATTTGAAACTCTCAACCAGAAAGATATTAGTTGTACACGATGAACTTGATCTTCCACTAGGAAAACTTAAGTTAAAGGAGTCTGGGGGCCATGGGGGTCATAATGGATTAAGAAATGTTATTGAACATCTAAATGGGGATTCTTCTTTTAAGAGACTCAGGATAGGAATAGGTCATCCTGAGAAAGAAGAAGATGTTGTTAAATACGTCTTGACTAAAGGAAGTAAAAAAGAAAGAAGAATCTTAACTTCTGCTTTTGAAGAAGCCTTGCCAATAATAAATACAATTATTGAAGGTAATTGGCAAAAAGCCATGCTTGATCTTCACTCTTAAAAAATTAATCTAAGATGAGTTTAAAGTGTGGAATCGTTGGATTACCCAATGTAGGTAAATCTACTTTATTCAATGCTCTAACCTCAGCTGGAATAGAAGCCCAAAATTTTCCTTTTTGCACTATAGAACCCAATCTAGGAATAGTACCAGTACCTGATGAAAGATTAGAATTAATTTCTAAAATTGTTAACTCAAAATCTATTATTCCAGCTACAACTGAATTTATTGATATAGCAGGTCTAGTAAAAGGAGCCAGTTTAGGAGAAGGTCTAGGGAACCAGTTCTTATCTCATATCAGAGAAACTCAAGCAATTATTCATGTGATTAGATGTTTTAAAAACGACAATATAGCTCATGTACATGAGCAGATAGATCCTGTTGCGGATCTAGAAGTAGTTGAAACAGAGTTGCTTCTTGCTGATCTTGAAACTGTTTTAAAGGCAAAAATTAAACTTGAAAGATTAAGCAAATCAGGAGATAAGGATGCAGAAGCACAACAATCAAGACTAGAAACTCTAGAAGAAGAAATGAATAGAGGAATTCTATGCAGAAATTCTTCTTTTGCTTTGGAAAATGATACTTACTTCAAAGATCTGCAATTAATTACCATGAAACCTTGTTTATATTTGGCAAATGTAGCTGAGAAAGATCAAAATAATGATCTTTTAAAAAAGCTTGTAGATTATGCTGGAAATGAAGGTGATAAAGTTCTTCCTTTATGTAACCAAATAGAAGCTGAGATAGCTGAATTGGATAAAGAAGACGGTAAAGAAATTCTTAAAGACCTGGGCATTGATGAACCTGGCTTGAATAAACTAATCAGAGAAAGTTTTAGAATGTTAAATCTTCAAACCTTCTTTACTACAGACTCTAGGAAAGTAAGAGCCTGGACTATTAGGAAAGGATTAACGGCTCTACAAGCTGCGGGCGAGATCCATACTGATTTTGAAAAGGGTTTTATTAAGGCTGAGATAGTATCTTACGAAGACTTTATTAAACATAATGGTGAAAATGGAGCAATAGCGGCAGGCAAGTTAAGAACAGAAGGAGCAAATTACATGGTAGAAGATGGAGACGTGATCCATTTCCTCTTTAATGTTTGATGTTAGCTTGACTTTAATTGCAGACACTTTGACAATCCCCACTTCTGGCTATGTAGCTCAGTGTTAGAGCGCGGCATTCATAATGCTGCGAGATAACAAAAGAGAAACATGCGCCCTACCCTAGAAAGTCAGCTTTAATAAGAGGTTTCAGCGAAATCTAGACAATTTGTTTAACCTTGATACTGCCTTACTCACATAAATTGACGCAAAACTGTACGCTACTTTGTACGCTACCTAGAATTAACCATACCAATTCTTGACGCTAAATCTCTAAGTTAAACTGACTGGTACTATCTATAGCATCAAAGTCGACTTCGTCTTTCTCACGTGGGTTCTAGGCTTTGTAAAAGAGCTGGATGAGCGAGGCAATTCGTCCGGTGGCTGATCTTCTCATACGCATCAAGGACTTCAGTATTATCTCCCATGCTGGAGTTCGAAGAACCTGCGTGTGGATCTAGAATAACACCTGGTTAAGCGGCGAGTGATGCTTATGGAGCGAACAATTCCATAAAACGCGAATTTGGACATACGGAGATGATGTCAGCAAGCCTTTGCATTTCGACATGCTTTTCGTACATTTGGGGATTGGGTCTTATCAGGTGATATTGCCTAAACCGCCAAAACGATGTGGCTACTGCAGCGTACACCGCAAAGATCTTTAAGGTTTCTTGTTCGATCGGTTGAAGAGTGGTTTCTTTCTGATATCCGCTGATGAAACGGGCGGCTTTATCAAAAGAGACACCTTCACGATCGCTACACGCTCCGACAATGAGCATACCGAGATCGAAACAACGGTAATAATGGCAGGCTTCTTCAAAATCGATGATCGCAATGAGCTGATCTTCGCGGACAATTACGTTATCGAAAAACACGTCTCCATGTATGAGTGCCAACGGAAGATTCGCAGGGATGTGTTTTTCTAAATAGCTGTTCTTTTCCGATAACCATTCAATGTAAGTGTGATCGAGGTTGGAATCTGTTACATCAGAAAAATAGTTACGCCCATAAGGGAATGATTGAGGTAGGTAAGAAGGTGCGGGAACCTTATGCAACTGGGCTATTTCTTCTCCCAACTGAAAGAGTATGTTTCCCGACAAGTTGGCCGTGAAGTTTCCCTCAATGTAGTGCTTTAACATAACCGGTTTTTCATCGTACAGCACGACGTTGGAATCGCCTGGCGGTACAACAACTCGTGAAGTGCAGACATCATGTTCGGTGAGATGGACCAACAGATTCACAAGATTAGAAGCTTGCGCGAATGTCTTTTGATCGCAAAGCGTTAATACGTACTTTTCCGATTTTGTTTCAACACGGTAACTGGTGTTTTCCAGCCCGCCTTCCATGTTGGAAAAAGCAGTGACACCCTCAATTCCAAACTGGCTAGCGAGAGCTTCGACGGTGTTTCTATCCAGTCGAGCATAGATTGCCATGATGTTAGGACATGCTTGATTGATTATTGACGTGAGAAATCAATTAGGAGGATATCCCTGTACCCTTCGCTGCCATGCATGTTGAGGATAATAGGGGATACGTTGTGCCATAAGGTATGATCAAAATAATAGGAATCGAAGTAATTCAGTTGCTTCAAAACTGAGGGGTGTCTTTCTGGCTCGCTTTCACTACCGTAAAAATAGCTTACACCGCCGTCTATGTTGTGACGTTTGATCAGATGTTGCGCAGTATATGTTTCATCGTCGCGGTGCACACCTTCAGGTGTCGGATTTCCCGAGACTCCGGGCATCGCGATGATGCGAATCTGGTGAACGCCGATTAACCAGTCGACTTTAACGGATGTTGTCGAAGTGAGTTGAGCAAGATCAAATAGCATGAGTTCCTGCAGGAATGGATTTTTAACAGAGTCTTTGGTAAGTGAAGCAAACTTTCTGGGCTTGCCACCATTTAGAGGGTTAATGTTGATGTCTTGATAAAAGGAGGCATCGGGGATGTAATTTAATCGACCGGTGATAGCTGATAAATTGAACAGTCCATAGCGTCTGAAGCGATATCTACCCTTATCCGCCATGTAGGGATCTAACTTGAGATGATCCCACTCGTGGCTGAAGTGCTTTCTGGATTTACTTAGTGAGGATGAAAAGGAGAATTTGTGAGCAGGAACAAGTGCGAAGTGATCATTTTCAATTAGACCTCCTACATTCACCTTTACATCAATCATCTTTATTCGTACTTAAAGCGGGCGGCAAGTATACAGTAAA
>JAKUUM010000020.1 GCA_022447065.1 SAR86 cluster bacterium
AGAGCTCTAGAAGCAACGCCCATAGTAGTAGATGGAATTATGTTCTTTACGAGTACGTGGAGTAAAGTTTATGCGGTAGAAGCTAAGACAGGAAAAACAATATGGAAATTTGATCCTAAGGTTCCTGGAGAATGGGCAAGAAAAGCTTGTTGTGACATTGTCAACAGAGGTGTAGCCGTTTATAACGGTAAAGTATTCTTCGCCAGTTTAGATGGGAAGCTTTTTTCTCTTAACGCAGAGACAGGTGAAAAAATTTGGGAAGTAGATACCATAACCGATCGCTCCAGAGCCTACACTATTACTGGAGCCCCGAGAGTAGCAAAAGGCAAAGTTTATATAGGTAATGGCGGTGCAGAATATGGTGTCAGAGGCTATGTGACTGCTTATGATTCAGAAACTGGAGATCTAGTATGGAGATTTTTTACAGTTCCAGGAGACCCCTCCCTGGGATTTGAAGATCCTGCCATGGAAATGGCTGCCAAAACATGGAAAGGTAATAATTGGTGGGAATTTGGTGGTGGAGGGACAGTATGGAATTCTATTGTCTATGACCCTGATTTTAATAATGTATATCTGGGTGCCGGTAACGGATCTCCGTGGACTAGGGAAATCAGATCTCCGGGAGGAGGAGATAACCTATTTCTTTCTTCAATAATTGCTGTAGATGCAGATACAGGTAAGTACAAGTGGCATTATCAGACCACGCCTGCAGATAATTGGGATTACACGGCCGTGCAGGATATGGCTCTAGCTGATATGGAAATAGATGGTGAGAAGAAAAAGGTACTCTTACAAGCTCCCAAAAATGGTTTCTTCTACGTTATAGATCGGTCCAACGGTAAAGTACTGAGAGCGCATCCTTTCGCAGCTGTTACTTGGGCAACTCATGTCGACTTAGAAACTGGAAGACCGGTAGAAAACCCTGAAGTTGATTATTCGGATAATGGATCGTGGGTTCTACCTGGTCCTCTTGGCGCTCATAATTGGCAGGCTATGTCTGTTGATCTGGAAGCCGGCTTAGTCTACATACCTACACAAGAAAATGCTTTCTTTTATGCTATGCAAGGTGATTATAAAAAAACCGGTATCTATAAAAGGAATCCTGGTGGATGGAATTTGGGCATAGAAATGAGTTCATTAGCACAAAACGTCCTTAATAACTTGGAGAGTCAACCTGCTCCTGGAGGTTTTCTTAAAGCTTTTAACCCTTTAACTGGAGAGACGAACTGGTCGGTACCTATACCTCATTATTGGAATGGTGGCGTTTTGGCAACCGCAGGAGGATTAGTTTTCCAGGGTGACGCTCTCGGTATGTTTTCCGCATATGATAAGGAGACCGGTGAACGGTTGTGGGAATTTAATACCTATACTTCAATGTTAGCACCTCCCATCACGTTTGAAATTGATGGAGAACAGTATGTTTCTGTTCTAACAGGATCAGGTGGAGGTGATTTGTTTGGGGGAGAGCCGCTTCCTCCAATTGAAATTCAAGCATCCCTTACATACAATAATTTTGGCAGGTTATTAGTTTTTAAGTTGGGTGGTGAGAAAGAATTACCAATCCCAGATGTAAGAGACAAAACTATTCCCGAACAACAGCTAGCAGAAGTTAGCACGCGGGAGGTTCGTAATGGCGAAAGTGGTTACAACGAGTACTGTGCTGTTTGCCATGGGTTTATAGTGAAATCGGCAGGAGGCATATCTGATTTAAGAAAAATGTCGTCAGGTACTCATGATCTGTTTAATCAAATCGTCCTAGAAGGGCTTCTTGCAAGCAATGGAATGGCATCTTTTTCAGATGTATTGTCCGAGGAAGAAGTAGATAACATCCATCATTACATTAGAGCAAGAGCTCACGAAGATAGGGAGGTTGCTTTGGGGAATCTGGAAGCGCCTCAATACACCTGGTTTGGTGTAGAAGATTGATAGGCTAATTTCTAAAGTTGGTTTTTGGGGGTAAACTTGGAGGAGATACTTCTTGAAACTCAAAAGAAGGATTGCCTTCCTGGGTTTGATCGGATACAGATTCTTCATATAGATTTGCTCTTTCATCAATTTTTTCTGAGTCTAAAACTCCATAAGTCTTTCTGCCATTAAGCCGAGTTCCATCTTTCAATTTGGCTAGCGCGGTCTGTGCCCTTTTGTGATTTTCTTCATTCCAAACCAAGTTGTAAGCCCTTGGTTTTCCGAATGGTATGCCTATCTGGTCCAGAGACTTAACCCACAAGTAAATTCCTCCCTGATCTTTAGTCATTTTGTCTGGTTCATCAATGGCTATCCAAATAAGTCTAAATTCTTCAGGTATTTCTTCAGCTGTAGGCCAGCCCAATACCTGCTTGTAACCCAGCCAAGTAATGAAATAAAAAGATGCCATTATTAAGACAACCACTGTCTTCAAAGAATTTGAAAACTTAGAAAAAAAACAGAAGCATAAAAGTATCGCTGTTACGGCAACATAAGCTGAAACCAATAGAATTCTTTCTTCAATCACTCTTATTTTCTATTAAGGGGTATCTACCTAGAGCCTTTGTAAGTAATCTTTTTGGCATCTGATTTACATTAGAGATATTCTTTTGAGAATCTACAGAGAATCTAACAGCAGTTTCTTCATCACCAACCCCATGTAACTCATGGCTTCCATAATAAATAAGTTCTACTTCAGGATTTAACTTTTCTACTTTAACGTCAACCGTTAATGGTTCGTCATAATTAGCCTGATAATGAAGTAGATTTACTACATATTCTCCAGGCTGCAGAGCTCTGATAGTCACAGTTTCTTGGTTAATTGGGTTAGATATTACAGCCCCATCAACATTCATTCGATCAGCAAATAATCCTCTATCATCTCTATCCAAATGCATTAAACCCGTATCCCTATTGTGATACCAAACCAAATCGCCACCAGGACTTTCTACAATGGCATCTACATCATCTGGATGTTGATCTGGCCATCTAATCGAGATAAGAATCTCAGCTTTAGATTCAATCTTCCCTCCCTCGCTGGGGTCAGAAATCAACATAAATGCTATTGCAAACATAAATGCGAAACCCAATAAAGAGTTAAAAAGTAAGTCCGTAAAAGCGTCGTGACCTTCAGCTTTTTCAAGAATTCTGTGTTTCATTTAAGTACTCTTAATTGAATTTTTTGCGGTGAGCTGATTGATAAGTTTACTCAGAGAAGCGTCGAGTAAGAAATACTGAAATTTAAGGATGGTGCTAGTTACCAACCCAGATAGAGTTGTATATAAGGCAACAGCCATGCCTCCACTCATAGCGGAAAGTAAAGGTTGTATTTTTTCGGGATCAAAATCTTTCATGTCACCAATAGGTAGCAGCATTAAAATAAATCCGACAACGGTTCCTGTTAAGCCTAGTTTCAACAAGATATCAGAAGTCATATGTCCTAAAGCGTGTCTATTTGATAGCTCATCTTCGAGAATCCTTAAGAGGCTTTGTCTTTCAAGCTCTGTTTTAGAATTTGATGCATTTATGAAATCTGAAACCTTACCGTCACCTTTATGCTCATCATCCAATCTCCAAACCAAGAAGAACCAATGTACAGTTGCAGCTGTATAAATAAAAAGGATAACAATAGATATTTTGCTTTTATCTGATTCAAAAATTAAATTTAGAAGACCAAGGTCGTACGACATATAAAAGGCAAAAACTACAATAGTTAATAAGACAGTAGATTTTTGTAAAAGATATTGAGGATTTTCGTTTGTTAACACTAAATCATGTTGCCAATGGCAAGTAAATAAATTGGATTAGCTTCTAGTAGAATAACCAATAATTGGTAAATATAACAGGTCCTTGAATGAATAAGTCCAAAAGAGCATTAGTCATATCAGAATCATTAAATGAGCTTTATCCCAATCCTCCCATTCCTTTAAATCATGATTCCGTTTTTACTTTATTAATTGCAGTTATCCTTTCAGCTCAATGTACAGATATCAGAGTAAACCAAGTTACTCCGCTGTTATTTAAGAAAGCTAATAACCCAAAAAGCATGATTAAACTAGGGACAAAAGAAATAAAAAAGATCATAAAACCTTGTGGATTGTCTCCAAAAAAATCCAAGTCCATCCATGAACTTTCCAAGATACTTGTTAACAAACATAGTGGGAAAGTGCCAGAATCTTTTGAAGCACTAGAAGCTTTACCCGGAGTCGGACACAAAACTGCTTCTGTGGTTATGAGTCAAGGTTTTGGACACCCAGCATTTCCCGTAGATACCCATGTTCATCGTTTGGCACAAAGGTGGAAACTAACCAATGGAAAGAATGTGAAGCAGACAGAAAAAGACTTAAAGAGAATTTTTCCCCAACCTGATTGGAATAGATTGCACATACAGATAATTATGTATGGTAGAGAATTCTGCACTGCAAGAGGTTGCAATGGCACTTCTTGTGCAGAAAAGCCTTGCTCTATCTTAAATTCAAAAAGAAAACGACCTATTACTATTGTAAAGGCCTAAACTTTTCAATATTTGGTAAAGCTGCATAAACTTAAGCATAATTCTTATCTTTACAAGGAGAATGAGAAAAGAACATTCTCATGAAAAAATTAATATTATCTAGTTCTTTGTGCCTTACTTTACTAACTGCCTGTGGCGGCGGAGGTTCTTCAGAACAGCCTGCTATTCAGTCAAATAGTAATTCAGCCCCAATAATAAATAACTTACCTACTGAGATAGAAGTAGATGAACTACAGGTGGATGTAATTTCTGTCTCGGCAACTGATCCAGATGGAGATAATTTGCGTTATGACCTATCTGGAGATGACTCGGGTTCTTTTAATATTTCTGGCAGTGGAGAAATAACTTTTAGAGAAGAGCCAATTTATGAGATCAATAATCTTTATAATATTACCGTAAATGTTTCCGATAACATTGTTACAACTTCTCAAACCATCAGTATTTATGTAATAAAGGTTTGTACGAGTACTTTGATAGGATTTTCTGTGTGCTTTGGTGAAGAAAATACCACTTCTTATTACGATAGGGATGAAGATTACCCCACTTGGGATGACTGGGATGGAGATTGTCAAAACAATAGGCATGAGGTTTTAATCTCTGAGCATATTGATGACGACACCCTATATCCTCTCACCTTTACTGAAAATAACCAGTGTAGTGTAGCTTCTGGAAAATGGTATGACCCCTATGATGACACTTACTATTATTCTGCGAGTGATGTTCAAATTGATCATGTTGTGCCTTTATACGATGCTCATAAAAGTGGAGCTTGGTATTTTCCAAAATTAAAGAAAAGAAGGTTTGCAAACACGCTTGATGTGCCTGAACAATTAATGGCAGTAGGGGCCTCTTCAAATGCCTCAAAAAGTTCCTGGGATCCTTCTGGATGGTATACCTCTCCTGGTTGGAAGCCCAACAACCAAGCTTACCATTGCCAGTACTTACAAGACTGGGTCAAAATAAAATCTATCTATAGACTAAATATAGATTCTGCTGAAAAAGCAGCTATAGAACAGGCATATTCAGACTGCTTGAATTAAGCACTGAGATGTTTTTGCTCGTTAGGTATAATTAGATTTTTTAACTAATAGAAAATAAATGCTTTCAAATACCCAATCCATAAAAGATTACGATCCAGACCTTTGGAAAGCCCTTAACGGAGAAATAAATCGGCAGGAAGACCACATAGAGCTTATAGCTTCAGAAAACTACGCTTCTAAACGAGTACTCGAAGCTCAGGGTTCCGTTCTTACCAATAAGTACGCTGAGGGATACCCGGGAAAAAGATACTACGGAGGATGCGAATTTGTTGACATTGCTGAAAGCCTTGCTATCGAAAGAGCTAAGGAACTTTTTGGTGCTGACTTTGCAAACGTTCAGCCCCATTCAGGTACTAGTGCAAACCTAGCGGTCTATATGGCTTTATGCGAGCCTGGTGATGTGATTCTGGGAATGAGTCTTGATCATGGTGGTCATTTAACTCATGGAACGAAGGTAAACTTTTCAGGGAAAACCTATACAGCTTTTCAGTATGGGCTCGATAAAGAAACCGGTGAAATCGATTATAAACAGGTCGAATCGTTGGCAAAAAAACATAAACCCAAACTCATAATTGCAGGTTTTTCTGCATATTCCGGCATTGTTGATTGGGGGAAATTTAGATTAATTGCTGATGAGGTAGGAGCTTATTTACTAGTGGATATGGCACATGTAGCCGGACTTGTAGCTGTAGACCTTTACCCTACTCCTATTCCATACGCCGACGTTGTCACGACGACTACGCATAAAACTCTAAGAGGTCCAAGAGGGGGTCTTATTCTGGCTAAAGAAAATGAAGAACTTCACAAAAAAATAAATTCGTCAGTCATTCCTGGTTCTCAAGGAGGTCCCTTAATGCATGTCATAGCTGCAAAAGCAGTATGTTTTAAAGAGGCCTTAGAACCTGAATTCAAACAATATCAAGCTCAAGTATTAAGGAATGCTAATAAAATGTGTCAAGTATTGCAGGAAAGAGGAGTTGAAATAGTTTCGAATGGTACAAAAAACCATATGTTCCTTGTCGATCTAATTAAAAGAGGCGTTACAGGAAAAGATGTAGAAGAAACTCTGGGTAGATCAAATATTACGGTAAATAAAAATGCAATTCCTAATGACCCTCAATCACGCTTTGTTACAAGCGGGCTAAGGATTGGGACTCCAGCGGTAACTACAAGAGGTTTCAAAGAAGCAGAAGCTTCTAAGGTGGCTTCATGGATATGCGATATACTCGAAGATCTAGAAAATGTGAAAGAAATTGATAGAGTGAAAGCTAAAGTTATAAATCTATGCGAACAATTTCCAGTTTATTCTCTTAAAGGCTAATTATGCATTGTCCTTTTTGCAGCCACACTGATACCAAAGTTATAGACTCTCGTCTGATAGCGGAAGGTCTTCAGACCAGAAGAAGAAGAGAATGTCCATCATGTGGAGAACGATTTACAACCTTTGAAACGGCTGAATTATTGATGCCCAAGGTAATTAAATCTAGAAACAATATGCGAGAGCCTTTTAACGAACAAAAGTTGAGAGAAGGCCTTAACAGGGCATTAGAAAAAAGACCAGTAGGAGAAGAAGAGATTGAGACTCTAATAGAGGACGTAAAAAAAGACATACGCTCTTCGGGAGAAAGGGAAGTTCGATCAAGGTTTATAGGAGAAAAAATTATGAAGCGTTTAAAACAATTGGATGAAGTTGCCTTTATAAGATTTGCTTCTGTGTACAGAAGATTTGAAGACGTTACTGAATTCAGTGAAGAAGTTGAGAAGCTAGTTAAAGATTAGCTTCAATATCTTGGATCTTTATGATCAAACCAGTAAAGACTTCTTCACCAACAAGATCTAGAGACAAGGTCCTACAAACTCTTTATGAATTAGAAGTGGGTGGACAGGAACTAAAGGAAGTATTAAAAAACTATTCTTCAGAAAAATCTAATCCTTTCTATCAAGATATGTTAAAGGGAGTGATCACCGACCAAGTAAAGATAGATAAAATCGTGGAAAAAAACTTAGATAGACCTTTTGAACAACTTGACCCCATAGAAAGGAATGCTCTCAGGATTGGCTTATATGAACTGATAAACCAAAAAGTTGATCCGGCCATTGCGATTAATGAGTCTATCCGCATATCTAAAAAATACGGTTCAATTGGAGGTTATAAATTGGTCAATGCTGTATTAGATAAAGTGGTTAAAGAGAATCAGATTTAAATTTTACAAAGATTGGGGATGACCAAGCCCTTTCTTCAGTTAAGGATAGACAGTCACCCATTCCCTTTCCTTTTGGATCTCCACAAAGATTAACTTTTATACATCTACCATTTTGATCTAATTCACATTCTAAGCCACTGGCATTAATGGCTTCACTTGGTTCCTGCACAGCCCTGACGTAATAGACTATTTCCCTGTTGCTGCCTTCAAATTGTTCGTCTATAAACTCAACCTGACAGCCCTCTTGTGATGGCTCGCATTCAAATGTTCTCCATGGATCTTCTATCAATGCATTGATTGGTTCACCTTCATAAACTTGAGGCCTTATTCTAATTACTTCAATCTTAGAGATATTCTTTCTTTCGTCAGATGGATTGAAACATTCTCCCCTACATAGCCTCTCTAACACCTCGGAACCTAGATTGTCCTTATCTAACGGACTGCATCCAGGTAATTGTTTCTGCGCCCCCAGTGCTTTCACTTGGAATTTTGGAGAAGAAGACATTTCAGTTTCAGCACCCATGGGAATAGATAATCCACCAGGGTGATTTACTAAATCAAACCAGAGTAAGATTCTTTCTCCACTGGTTGCGTAAACCTCACGGTTACTTAAAGCCCTCCAAATCTCTTTCCTATTTCTTGACTCGGCATGCGCAGCCACCAATCCTCCCGTATAGAGAAAAGAAGAAGCTCTTTCAGATTGAAGAGGTAGGGTTACCTTGGAACACTGGATGCCATAGCACTCCAGTTTGGAGTCAGGATCAAGATCTAATTTTTGTGCTAAAGGCAATTTAGGATCAGATAATCTTGGATTCATAAAGTTTCTACCTGTTTCGCTTTCCATATCAACACGAGATTCAGTATTTAATTTCCTTTTACTTTCTTTATAACCTGTCCCCGGTCTGGCCTGATGGTTATCACTAGAACCTATAAAGCCATACCTGAATCTTAAGGGTTCTTGAGTTGAAAAATCCGTAAGTGCTAAAGCATATTGAGCTGACATTTTAGGTCGATAATCAAAAGCTGGTAAAAAGCAATCTTTGCATTGTCCTGAGTCTTTCCACTCCATAGGATCGTATCCCGGTACAGTCAATAACCCTAATGGATTGGAACTCACAAATATTTGTCTAGCTTCTATGGCTCTTTTATTACATTCTTCATCAGATCCTGATGCTACTCTACATCTCTCCCTGATAATTTCTCCAGCTTGGAAGCAATCTGGTAAATAACTTTGACTGGGCTGATTACACAATAAGGTCTCGTCATTTTGAACCTCCATTGGAGCCCAAGGTCTATATTCCTCAGAATTTCCATGCCCTGAATAAATTTCTATAAGTTTATTAAAGGAAGCATTATGTGCTTTCGGGTTCAGTTGTAAGTCCCAAGAAGTTAAAGGAGGAGTTACACTTCCCCATGCACTTCCATGTGGGATGACTAATATATCTAAATTTAATTGTTCAAGTTTTCTGAATAGCTCTGAAGAGGTTTCTGCTTTTTCATAACAATCTGAATTGCGGTTGAATGCTTCTCCTTGCTTACAATCTTTAGAGGCTTTTGCAACTAAGGATTTGAATCTCCAGTCCAAATAATGTTTTCTATTAGGAAAATCTAACAGTACCGCACCGGCAGTTACCAGAGTAGTACTACCGAAAGCAAAGCTATTAAAAGCTCCTGAATTAGTTGAAATAGGCATCGAAGGCACTTCTTCTTTATTTATACCTCTAATAATTATGTTCTTATGTCCATAATGAGTATCTTTATTCACACTGGCTTGAGTCCACTCCCAACCTAAGAAAGGCACTATAGGTGGCTCGTCTAAATCGTCAGATACTCGAGCACAGTTTTGAATTGAGTCTAGGCTATCTTTCCATTCTCTTTTAGTTAACCACTCAGCATGATCAGTAACTGCAAAGAAATCTAGATTCGAACAAAATCGAGCAAAGTTGCATGCATCAGCTACCGGATGGGTTCCTTCTCCATTTGCGATAGGGAGATTTAACAATAATGCATCAAACGAGAAAGTCGTATGAACATGCAAATCACCAAAAAGTATCATTTTAGCTGTGAGCTTCTCACTAACTTCGTCTTCCTCTATAAGGGTAGAGCTAATTTTATTAAGCTCAATAACCTCTCCAGGGCCTTGATAAACCCCGAACCAATTAAAGAATATCCCTATCAACAGAAATAAAATTGCGGAAAGGATGGAAGCAAAGGCATACAGTAGCCACTTCCTTAACTGTTTAGCCATTTGCGAGCCTAGCCAGAGGATGGTTTAGATTCTTTTATAGAGTAGTGTTTTAAGCTTTCCGACTCGACAAAGTAATAAGGTCTATTTGGTTTTTCCTTTAAAAGCTGAACTTTGAATATTTTGCCTTTTCTATAGCTTTCAAGAAGTTTTATTGTCTCTCCTCTTTTAACTTTATAGAGATCTCTAACATCAACAATCAAGTGGTAAGGTGAATCGAGAAATTGTCTATTCAAATTGATATTTATTGCATCATTTTTATGGTGATACAAAACAACTGAAGAGTGTCCCCCCAATTTGAGCTCGGTACCAACTTGATAAACTATGTCATCGTTTGCCAGTAAAGCCAACGAAAGCATACCCAGTAACAAAGTAAATAAATAATTCATTTCTTTAAGGGATATTCTCTGATAATTGTATCCTCTCGTCTAGGACCGGTAGAAATCATAACTACAGGTGCTCCACAAAGTTCTTCGATTTTTTTTATAAAAAAGACTGCAGTATCATTAAGATCTTCAAACCTGCTGATTCCTGCTGTTGGCTCCTGCCATCCTTCCAGTTCAATATAGATTGGCTGGACATCTGACAAAGCCATAGACTCTAAAATCTCTTCATTAGATAAAGAACTAGAATAATCTACACATATCTTAATAGTTTCTAACCCATCAAGAACGTCAATCTTGGTTAGGCATATACCATTTATGCCGTTTAAATAGACGGAGTGAGATAAAAGAACTGCATCCAGCCAACCACACCTTCTTAGCCTTCCTGTAGTAGCACCAACTTCTTCTCCTTTCTTGGCTATCAAATGACCAATTTCACTGTTATGGCCTAACTCAGTAGGAAATGGACCTTCACCTACTCTAGTGGTATATGCTTTTGAAATTCCTAAAGAATAATCTATCTGTGTTGGACTTATCCCAACTCCTGATGCTATTCCACCCAAAGAAGAATTGCTAGAAGTTACAAAAGGATAAGTTCCTAAGCTGTAATCCAACAGAACTCCTTGCGCTCCTTCAAAGAGAACTGTCTTTTTGTCCTCTTGGAATTGCTTTATGTCTGAAATTACATTTCCAACAAAAGGCCGGAGCCTTTCAGCTTGTTCCAAATTTTTATCTAAGAGTTCGTTTAAATCTTCTTGTTGATCTTCAGCATGTCTTTTAATTAGAAAATTATAAATGTCTAGAGCTTCCTCTAACTTAACCTTCAAGACTTTAGGATCGTATAAATCAGCCACTCTTATGGACCTTCGACCAACCCTATCTTCATAGGCAGGTCCTATTCCTCTTCCAGTAGTACCAATTTTGGTACCGCTTCTTGACCTTTCTCTAAGTTGATCTATTTTGATATGGTAGGGTTGAATTAAACAAGACGCATAACTAATGACCAATCTTTCTCTAATATCTCCAATGAACTCAAAAGCATCATCTATTTCTGAGAATAGCGCATCAAGACTGATAACGACTCCTCTGCCCAAATAACACTTAATGTGTTTGTGGCATATCGAAGAAGGCAATAAATGAAATACAACTTTTTTTTCACCTACTATAAGGGTATGTCCAGCGTTGTGGCCACCTTGATACCTAACAGCAGCATGAATATCTTTTGATAACAAGTCTACTACTTTGCCTTTACCTTCATCTCCCCATTGCAAGCCAAGTAAAGAGATTGAATTAACCATTTTTAAGATTTACAGAAAGCACCCATCCAACAGGAAGACTCCAAGGAATTTTCGAGGTCATTAAATTTTAAGGAGATGGCTTAATCTAGTTTAGATCGATCAAGATACTTAAAGAAATCGCTGTCAGGGTTAATTAATAAAATATCTCCCTTGTTCTCAAAGGTTGCTTGATAGGCCTTAAGACTCCTAGTGAAGTCATAAAATTCAGGATCTTTAGTAAAGGCTGCAGCATAAGTTGCAGTGGCGGTGGCATCACCGTCGCCCTTAATTATCTCTGCTTCTCTGTACGCATCTGCCACTATCACAGTCTTATCTTTATCAGCAGTAGCCATAATTTTCTCCGCTACCTCATTACCTTGTGCCCTCAGTTCTCTTGCCAGTCTTTCTCTTTCAGTGCGCATTCTGTTGTAGACTGATTCACTTACATCTTCAGGTAGATCTATTCTTTTTACTCTTACGTCAACAACTTCAAGTCCTAACTCTTCTTGAGCAATGGTGTTCAACTGAGCGGTCAGAGAATTCATGAGTTGATCTCTTTCACCAGAAACTACTTCTTTGACTGTTCGGATACCAAACTCATTTCTAAGGCCTGAATCAAGTCTTTGAAATAGAAGGGTACTGGCAACAGCTTCATTTCCTTGAGTTGCAGTAAAATATTTAGCAACATCTTTTATTCTGAATTTCATGAAAGAATCTACTACCAGAGCTTTCTTTTCTGAAGTTAGGTAACTTTGTGGTCGTTGATCAATTGTCATAATTCTTCCATCAAATTTCCTAACCGTATTGAGTATTGGAACTTTAAAATGAAGTCCTGGAGCCACATCAAACTCGACTATTTCCCCAAATCTTAATAAAACGGCCCTTTCCATTTCACTAACTACATAAATTGATCGAGAAAGAATAAGCACAGCAAGAAGTAAAAATGCTGAAATAAGAATGTTGGATTTTTTCATTTATATGCCTCTACCTTCTATTTCTCTTTTGGATCTCTGCTATAACTCGATTAGTTAATTCTCTAATTGAGGATTCACTTGCTGGACCTGAGGGTGGAACTGCGATTGTCACTCTGCTTTCTGCCTGATTGACAATTTTGTCTAAAGGGAGATAGAGGATGTTATTGCTTCCCTCAAGATCTATCAGCACCTTAGTACTGTTAGTCATAACAGTCTGAACAGCATCGAGATAAAGACGATTTCTTGTTACTACAGGAGCTTTTTGATATTCGGCAAGTAATAAATTGAATCTTGTAGCTTCACCTTCAGATTCAGCTACTACTTGAGCCCTGTAGGCTTGGGCGTCTTGGATCATCCTTTGAGCTTGACCTCTTGCCTCTGGTACCAAACCATTGGCATATGTCTCAGCTTCATTCCTTACTCTAACTTCATCTTCCCTAGCTTTAATAACGTCATCGAAAGCTGCTTGAACTTGATCGGGAGGAGAAGAGTCTTCTATATTTACAACCACTACTCTGATTCCCGTTTGATATCTATCAAGATATTCTTGCAAGCGAGCTTTCGTCGATATAGCTATTTGCTCCCTACCGACAGTTAAAACATCGTCCATATTTGCGCTGCCAACTACATGTCTTAAAGCGCTCTCAGTAGCTTGGGTTATTGTGTAAGTGTTAGTTGACCTCAAATCGGCTCTTCTGCAATTATCCTTATCTGGGCACCTAATTTTTAAAATATAATTCTCAGGATTGATGATCTGATACTGGACGGATAAGCTCACACTTACAATATTTTCATCTTTTGTAAGCATCAATGCAGTGTGCTTGTGAGGTTTTACTTGTACTACATCAACAACATACCAAGAATCTATAATTGGGGGATTCCACCTTAACCCGGGACCCTTTGTAGACACATAATCACCTAACCTAAGTACTACCGATCTCTCAGCTTGTTCTACTTGATAGATGCCCATGCCCGCCCATATAAGCACTATTAAGATCAAACCATAAAAAATATTCCGTTTCGAAAACCCTGCACCTGGGCTTCCTGATTTTCCTCCAAGAATACTGTTTAATTTTTTTTTGAATTTATTGATAAACTCATCAATATCAGGTGGGCCATCTTTCCTTCCCCAAGGATCTTTATCTCCGTTTCCATTCCAAGACATTAAATTACTTCCTTTTTAGTTTTTGATTCTATTCCTTTCTTTGAAATAAGTTTGTTGAGTTCCTTTTTATCTATTTCTAAACGTAATTGTATCAGACCTGTATCAGTAGTTCTTTCTTCTATAACCCTGCCTCGAGAATAAAGTTGGGCTCTTATATTTCCTAAGTTAGGTTGTAATTGAATCCACTGTTTAACTATAGTCTGATTCCTATTTAGATGTATAACTTTTATAAGCTCATCCACTCCAGTATTGTTTAAAGCAGATAGCCAGATTTCATTATTTGAGTTGGCTGGTAAGTTGTTAAGTTCACCTAGAATGGCTTTATCAGCTTTGTTGTTCACTTTTATTAGAGGAATATTTGATATTTCTAATTCCTCTAAAATTAACGATACTTGTTTTGTCTTATAACGAAAGTCTGGATCTGATATATCTACTACATGTATTAATAAATCTGCTGACTTCAGTTCATCAAGGGTTGCTTTAAAGGATTCGATTAACTGGGTAGGTAACTCTGAAATAAACCCGACGGTATCTGAAAACAACATATCATCTAATCTCGAAACAGAGTTTTTTCTAGTTACAGAGTCCAGAGTAGTAAATAATTTATTAGCCGTATAAAGTTGACTGCCTGTTAATAAGTTAAAAAGAGTAGTTTTTCCAGCATTCGTATAACCCACCAGAGCAACCAGGGTTTGGTTACTTTTCTTTCTTGAATACCTATTGACCTTTCTTTGCTTATGAGATTTGTCCAGCTTATTCTTTATACTCTTAATTCTCTGATTTATAAGCCTTCTATCTGTTTCTAGTTGGGTTTCTCCTGGTCCCCTCAGGCCTATCCCTCCTTTTTGTCTTTCCAAATGACTCCATCCACGGACCAGTCTTGTGGATAAATGAGACAATTGAGCTAATTCGACTTGAAGCTTCCCAATATGACTTGTAGCTCTAGATGCAAAGATGTCTAAAATTAAACCTGTTCTATCCAGTACTCTCGCTTCTAACACTTTCTCTAAATTTCTTTCTTGAGAAGGAGATAAATCATGATTAAAAATTACTAAATCTGAATGTGATTCTCTTACTATATGTTTAATTCTTTCTGCTTTTCCTTTTCCTATAAACAAACCTGAACTGGGTTTGCTTTGGCTTGATAAATCCTCATAAGATATTTTGGCACCAGAGGAGATAACCAAGTCTTTAAACTCAGTTAAAGCTTTAATTGGAGAGAACCTTTCTCTTTGATTAAGAAAATCAACCTGAACTATAACGGCCTTCTCAATAAGTGGCTCCATTATCTCTGGCATTTTTTTAACCTTCAAACTTTAATTTACTCTTGATTAGATCTATAAAAACCTTAGGGTCTTGGCTGACCCAATTCAAATTTTTCCATCCTCTTAGCCAGGTCATCTGACGTTTTGCCAACTGTCTAGTAGCATTAATAGCTTTAGTTACCATTTCTTCATAAGACAGCCTCCCTTCTAAATAATCACAAACCTGTCTGTAGCCCACGCTCCTCATAGATACTTTATTTGAATCCATTTGCTTCATTTTTAATAACTTGTCTACTTCTTCTACCAGGCCTTCTTCTAACATTCTTAAGAACCTTTGCTTTATATTGTTTCGCAGAATTTCCCTACTTTCTGGTTTAATTCCAAACTGGAAAATATCATGAGATTTAAGTAACTCTCTACCTTGGTTGCCTTGTCTCCATTCTGACATCGTTTTTGAACTAATTAGATAGACTTCTAGAGCTCTCTGAATCCGTTGGGTATCATTGGAATGGATTCTTAAAGCTGATTCAGGATCTATTTTAGACAAACGTTTATGTAAATGTTGCCAACCCATTTTTTTTGCCTCTGTAACAATTTCAGCTCTTACTGTTTGATCTGCTGCAGGCATCCTAGAGATGCCACTAAGTAGCGATCTAAAATAAAGCATCGTTCCTCCAGCTAATATCGGCAATTTTTTAGACCTATGACATAAATCCATCTCTCTTGTTGCATCAATAACAAAAAGAGCGGTTGAGTAAGATTCCCACGGTTCAATGATACTAAGAAGTTTATGAGGATGTATCAGTAAAGTACTTTTAGAAGGTTTTCCGCTCCCAATATCCATTCCTTTATATACCTGTACTGAATCGACATTAATGATTTCAGATGAAATCTCTTCATTCAAAGAGACTGCTAAGTCTGTTTTCCCAACTCCTGTTGGTCCCATAATAGTAATGACAGGTAACCTTTCTTTCATAAAGATTATTAAATTTAAAGGTAAACGTTACTACAAAAAGAAAACCGACCACAAATTAACTTATCTGCAGTCGGTTTATGGGGTGAAATTAACTTATGTCGTAACTTCTTTCTTCATGTTCCGTAACATCCAATCCTTGGTCCTCAGAGTCTTCACTGACCCTTAGGTCTGTCACCAAACTTATGAGTTTGAGAATGAGCCAGGTTGCTACAGCTGTCCATGCAAATATTATCCCAATTCCTTTTAACTGTATGAGTAATTGAGC
Source organism: SAR86 cluster bacterium (assembly GCA_022447065.1). Classification (GTDB taxonomy): domain Bacteria; phylum Pseudomonadota; class Gammaproteobacteria; order Magnimaribacterales; family Magnimaribacteraceae; genus AEGEAN-183. Next base: position 16,272 of record JAKUUM010000020.1, read on the forward strand.
CATTGGGCTGCCGCCGGACTGGTCAGACAAACCCGAGCTACCTGAACCTAGAAATCCACTTTCCAAGCCTACGAAGCTGAGCATAATTATCCCTAACATTCCACCTACTCCGTGGACTGGAAATACATCTAAGGAATCATCTACACCAAATACTCCTTTCATGGCTAGTGTGCAGAAGTAGCATACTGCTCCTGCTAATAAACCGATTAAAAGGGCCCCTTCAGGTCCAACTGTTCCTGAAGCAGGAGTTATTGTCGCCAAACCGGCTACCATACCGGTGGTAATTCCAACAATCGTTGGCTTCCCTTGTTTAATCCACTCAAGGCCCATCCAGGTAAAGGCAGCTACTGCTGCACTAATATGGGTAACCAACATGGCCATGCCAGCATCTTCATTTGCGGCTACTGCACTTCCTGCATTAAATCCAAACCATCCCACCCAAAGCATGGCAGCTCCCATCATGACCATATTTCTGTTGTGTGGAGGCATCGGAGTGTTAGGAAAACCTTTTCTAGTCCCCAGAACTAAAGCTGCTACCAAAGCACCAGCACCACAGGTTAGATGGACCACCAATCCACCAGCGAAATCTATTACTCCTAGGTTTGCTAAGAGCCCACCTCCCCAAACCATATGAGCGGCAGGCAAGTAAACAATAGTTAACCACAGTAAAGTGAAAAGGCACATAACGGAAAATTTCATCCTTTCAGCAAAAGCACCCACAACTAAAGCGGGTGTGATAATTGCAAAAGTCATCTGAAATATAACAAAAACTGACTCAGGAATAGTTCCCGCGAGCGTATCCCGTCCAACACCTGACAGAAATGCTGCACTTAAATCTCCAATAAACAGTCCGTCTCCCTTAAAGACTAGACTATAGCCATAAACTACCCAGACTATTGACACAAGACAAGCGATGGTAAAGCACTGCATTAAGACAGACACAGCGTTCTTACTTCTAACTAATCCTGCATAAAATAAAGCTAATCCAGGTAAAGTCATAAACAGTACTAAGGCAGTTGAAGTTAGCATCCAAGCAGTGTCCCCAGTGTCTAGACCCTCTGCGGATGCTGATAAAGAAAATAAACCTATTGCTAATAATATTAAAAATCTTTTAAACATAAAATTCTCCGTTTATATAAACTACAGCGCGTCTTCGTTTAACTCGCCTGTTCTAATTCTCAAAACTTGATCTAAGTGAGAAACAAATATTTTGCCGTCTCCAATCTTGCCCGTATTTGCAATCTTCGATATGGCATCTATCACAGATTCTGAATTTTCGTCACTGACCGCTATTTCAACTTTTGTCTTTGGTAGAAAGTCAACGACATACTCCGAACCTCTATAGAGCTCGGTATGGCCTTTCTGCCGACCAAATCCTTTGACATCAGTTATTGTTAAACCGGTAACACCCACTTCTGTTAAAGCTTCTCTGACTTCATCTAGTTTGTAGGGTTTAATTATTGCTGTTATAAGTTTCAAGACGTACCCCCTTTAATTAATCGTAATAATCGTAAAAAAAAGACAACCACATATATTAATATGCAAGGTTTATGCCAAAGCTTCGCTTAACTAAAACCTAAGTGAGCAGATGTTCTAGGTTCTGTTTAGGTGCGGATAAAAAAACTACGCACCAAAATACAGCAAATTTAATTCAATAGCTCTGATAGGTGAGGGTCAAGCAATTGATTGATTTTTGTAAGTGCCCCTCTATTTTTCTGAAAAACAAATTTGGAGGCTTCACCTATTTTCTTCATGTCATTAGGTGTTGAAATCAGCTTAATAAAAAAATTGGTTACATCCTTTTTCTCTGTGACCGTAAAAAGAGCTTTATTTTTTTTAAGCTCGTCAGCTATTTCTTGAAAATTTCTCAAACTGCTACCTGAGCATATCGGAAGGCCTAAAGCCGCTGGTTCAAGTAAATTTTGACCTCCATGATCAATAAGACTACCACCAACAAAGGCAACATCAGAAACGGAGTAAAGAAAATTTAATTCCCCCATCGTGTCACCTAACAGGACTTTTGTATCTGCCTTTACATCTTCTTTTAAAGACCTTCTTGCTACAGTTAGATCAGTCTCTAAAATCTGTTTGTAAACATCATCAAATCTCTCTGGGTGTCTAGGAACTATTATTAGAAGAGCATTTTTTTCCTTTATTAAGATGTCTAAAAAAGAATCAAGAATAAATTGTTCTTCTGTTTGATGAGTACTTGCTGCTATCAACGTAGGCCTAATATTGTCATCTATTGACCAAGTTTCTCTTATAGAAGCAGAAATAGAATTTATTTCCTCTGGCACATCTTGATCAAATTTAAGATTTCCACATAAAAAAATCTCTTTTGTAGTGTTTATTTCTTTAAAACGTTCTGCATCAGATTCATATTGAGCTATTACTAAATCTATCTTATCTAATGCTGGCTTCATCAATAGCTTAACTCTTGAGTAGTTTGCTTTCGATTTCTCAGAAAGTCTTGCATTAACTAAAGAGACAAATATCTTTCTTTGTTTGCAAGCTTCGATCAGATTAGGCCATAACTCTGTCTCTAATATTAACAAGGCCTTTGGATTCCAAGTATCAAGAAAATTATTAATACACTTGGGAAGATCTAAAGGCATATATTGGTGTTTCACTCTACTTCCCATTTTATTAAGAAGGATTTGAGACCCAGTAGGTGTAGTTGTGGTTACTAATATTTCAGTGGCCTTGTAAGTTTCTAACAGGCTTCTGATAAGAGGGATTGAGGCGTTAACCTCTCCAACAGAAACTGCATGCAGCCAAAGCAAACTCTTATCTCCTGAGGGAGAATCAGAACTGTAGCCCAGTCTCTCATTCCACCTTTGAAAATAATCAGGACTTTTAAGACCTTTCCACATCAGTCTTAGAAAATAAATAGGAAGAGCTATATAGAAAATAGCCGTATAGATAAGTCTCGGCATAACTCTATGCTAACATATCAATCAATAAGCAAACGACCCATAACATGATCATAGTAACTGGATGTAATGGCTTTATAGGCTCCAATTTAGTTTCTCAACTCAATAAATTAGGCTTTAACAACATAATCGGTGTTGATGACCTCTCCAAGAAAAAAAATCTTATCAATATCGAGCACTGTGAAATAGAAGGGCTTTTAGATATAGAGGAGTTTGAAAGTAATTATCTTCTAAAAGACAAGTCCTTTAATGACGTCAATCAAATTTTTCACCAAGGGGCTTGCACAAACACCATGGAATGGGATGCTGAGTATATGATGAAAAATAATTTTTCCTTTTCACAACAATTACTTGATTTTGCTGAAAGAAATTCAGTTTCCTTTATTTATGCCTCTTCAGCTTCGGTATATGGAGGAGGAAAAAAATTTGAAGAGATTAGAGAAAATGAAAATCCAATCAACCTTTATGCTTTCTCAAAATATCTATTTGATCAATTGGTAAGGCAAAAAGTTAAAGCTAATAAAATACAAATCGTGGGCCTAAGGTATTTTAATGTTTACGGTCCCAATGAGTCTCATAAAGGGCAGATGGCAAGTGTCGCTTATCACCTTCATCAACAACTAAAAGAAGGCAATGATGTAAAACTTTTTGAAGGATCAGGTGGATTTGGTCCCGGAGAGCAAAGACGAGATTTTATTTATGTAGATGACGTAGTTAAGGTAAATCTCTGGTTTATGAATAACCCAGATGTTTCCGGTATTTTTAATGTTGGCACAGGAAAAAGCCAAACATTTAACGAGGTTGCTAAAGCCGTTATTGAATGGCATGGGAAAGGCTCAATAACATACATTCCCTTCCCGAAAGAATTGATAGATTCTTACCAAAGTTTTACCGAAGCAAATATTGATAGGTTAAGGCAGGCAGGTTATCAAGAAGACTTCTTAGACGTTCAGTCAGGAATTAAGCTTTACTTAGATGAACTCCAAAACTGGCCCAAGAATGCAAGTTAAAAAAAACGAACCTCACAACAATATACCCAGACTTCAGACTTCTTTGTTTACCCCAAGGTATTTGTCAACCTGGATAGGAATGGGATTGCTCTATGTTTTAACTGTAACTCCTATTAGGCTACAACTCGCTTTGGGAAGCATGCTTGGATCCATCCTTATTAACTTCAGTCCTCAAAGGAAAAAGATTGCAGAAATAAATCTCCGCCTTTGTTTCTCAGATAAAACCGATGAAGAAATAAGCAAAATGTTAAATGAAACATTCAAAGATCTGGGTAGAGGATTATTTGAGACAGGCATTGCCTGGTGGAGGTCAGATAACTTCGTAGATAACCTTATCACTAAATCTAATAATCTGGAGCTTCTTGATAAGGAAACCGAAGGAGTTTTAATATTAATCAAACACTCTACTCACCTCGAGCTCGATGTCAGAATTATTTCAAGAAGATTGAAAATAGGTGGAATGTACAAGATTCAAAAAAATGGTGTTATGAATTACCTAATGACAAGAGGTAGAAATAATTATGTGACTGGTGCTGTTACGAATCTTCAAACTAAAAGGGGGTTGGTCTGGCTTAAGAAAGGTTTGAAGTTTCTCTACGCGGCAGATCAGGACTACGGTGGGAAAGTTTCTGACTTTGTACCCTTTTTCGGTATCAAAACAGCTACCGTTAAATTACCGGGAGAACTTTGTGAAAAGGGAACGAGGGTTCTTTTTGCTAATGTTATGAGAGTGAAATCTGGTTATGAAATTTCTTTAGAGGATTTGGGTATCAACGAAAATAAAAAGGACTTTCTAAAGAAGATGAATGCTTATTATGAGGCCAGTATTCTAAAAACACCTACTCAGTACCTATGGATGCACAGAAGATTTAAGACCAGACCTGAGGACGAAGCAAATATCTATCCTTACTGGAAGAGGCGGGAGGAAAGAAGAGAGAGGAATAGAAAAAAAAGAATCTAAGTATCTAAATCTTTTATCCTCTTAATTAAATCAGAGGTTGAAAATCCTTTAAGAAGTTCTATTGTTTTTACCTGCCCCCCCTTAGAAAGTACCTCTTGCGATCCAACAATATCTTTGATTTTATAATCTTTACCCTTAACTAAAACATCGGGTTCTATTTGTTTTATTAGCCTTAGGGGAGTTTCTTCAGAAAAGGAAGTAATCCAATCCACGCAATCTAATGCAGATATTTGTAATGCCCTTTGTTTTAAGTTATTCAACGGCCTTTTATTGCCTTTAAGTTTCCTTACTGAGTTATCCGAGTTTAAAGCCACTATTAATCGATCTCCTAGCTTCTTAGCTTCCTTAAGATAAGTTATATGTCCAAGGTGTAATAGATCAAAACAACCATTAGTAAAAACGATTTTCTTGGAATCATTCTTGGCTTCTTTTACCAGTTCTTTGAGTTCTTTATTTGAAATAATTGACCCATCCTTATTTAAAAAAAGGCTTAGTTCAGCTAAAGAGGGAGAAGCTGTTCCCGACTTACTAATTACTATTCCGGCGGCTATGTTCGATAACTTAACGGAATCTTCTAAAGTCATTCCACTGGCCTTAGCCGACGCTAAACTGGCAATCACCGTGTCCCCAGCGCCGGAAACATCGAAAACGTCCCTTGCTTCTGTAGGGAAGTCAGATCTATTTACCTTACCTTTGGTTTTTTGGAATAAAGTCATTCCTTCCTGGCCTCTCGTTATAAGGAGGGCTTCTAGACTCAACCTCCTCATTAACCGCTTCGCTTTATTGTTTAGATCTTGTTCACTCGAAACACCCCCAACTTCGGTAGAAAACTCTTGGAGATTGGGAGTGATGATATAAGCCCCCTTGTACTTACTAAAGTTATTACCTTTAGGGTCTATAAAGACTGGAATCTTTCTTTTGTTTGACTCTTTGATTAGAAAAGGTATATCTAAAAGGGTGCCTTTCCCATAATCGGAAAGAATAACCGCATCAAAATTCTTTAATTTATGAGAAAAGAGTTTTTTCGTTGAAAGCCATTCTTCTTTGGTAAAAGATTCTTCTAGATCAAGGCGAAGTAATTGTTGTTGCCCAGCTAAAAGACGAGTTTTACTTACGGTCATCTTGTTAGAGGAAACAAGTGAGGATTTGATTGATTTATTTCTTAGTAAATCTTTAAGCTCTCTGCCGGCTGTATCTTTGCCAGTCACACCTATAAGTTCTACCCTGGATCCTAAAGACTTAACGTTAACTGCAACATTGGAAGCGCCACCCAGTCTTAAATCTCTATGCTCAGGCTTTAGCACGGGTACAGGTGCTTCTGGAGAAACCCTATTGACCGATCCCTTTAAATACTCATCGAGGATAATGTCCCCAACTATGAGTATTTTGGCTTTTTTTAGCTGATAAAGATTCATAAAAAAATTATTTACTCATGAATTGATGGATACGGTCAATCAGATCCTGACCTAGTTCCATTGGCAGAGAATGAGAGGCCTCAGGGAAAACTTCAAATTGCCAATTTTTTCCCAGCTTTTTAGCTGCTTTTCTAGCCTTGGGTGTAAACGTTGAATTGATATCTCCACACATAACATAAACCGGGATATCCAGTTTTCTAAGATACGGCCATGAGTTCATATCAGTAGTCTGAAACGTTCTACTTTCCCATTCCGGAGCACAGGTCAGTTCCACCTTTTCTCCAGCAATTTTTTTGGTACCACCTTCAACGTAATCCTGTATCCAAGGCTTTTCCCAAGTTGAAAAGATACCTCTCCCATAATACGAATTAATCATCTCTTCTTGGCTTTCAAAATGCCGCCTTCTTTTTGAAGCTAAAGCGACTAATTCTACATTCCGGTTAAAGCCCAATTTTCTTTTGACTGAATATTTAAAACTTTCGTATGGACTGTACAAAACGGGCTCGAGCATGATTAGTTTTCTTACTTTGTCTTTACGTAAGCTGGCGACTTTGGCAGCGACTATGGCTCCCATGGAGTGTCCCGAACAAAATATCGGACCTTCTAGGGAGTCAACAAAATCCAGAGCATCCTGAAGATAGGGAGACCAGGTGTTTAATTCTTCAGGCTTAGCGGTAGCTGTTGAATGGCCGTGTCCTCGCTGGTCAAAGGATATAAAATTAATCTTATTTTGATGTTGACCTTCTAACTCTTTTATCAGCTGCCAGTAAGTCTGTCCGTTAAAACCGGTGGCATGAAAAAAAATTAAAGAAGGTGCTGAAGTCTCTAGCGGAGAAGCAGAAATAAAAGAAAACTCCTCCCCTGAATCATTTTTAAATGAGCTTCTAATCATAAATGAGAGCGCATACTCTCATATTTTTGGTAGCATTTCTTATAATTAGCTCATGAAACTAGGAATTGATCCAAATGCAATAAAAGGCTTTTTATTAAAGGAAGAAGGAGAGTCTTTGTATCTTGCAGCAAAAAAATACTCAAAAAGGGGGCCTTGCTTGGAAATTGGAAGTTATTGTGGGAAATCAGCCTTGTATATAGGTTCAGCAGTCAAAGAAAATAATCAGCTACTTTACTCCATTGACCACCACAAGGGTTCCGAAGAACAACAACCCGGCGAAGAATTTTTCGATCCAGATCTTCTGGACGAAACCGGCAACAGCATTAATAGCCTGCCATTTTTTTTGGACACAATCAGTAAAGCTGGGTTAAAAGATATTGTTATTCCAATGGTTTCGACTTCAGTAGAAGTCTCTAAAGCATGGACCAAGCCCCTCGCCATGGTTTTCATTGATGGGGGGCACTCTGAAAAAGCGGCCAATGAAGACTACGATGCTTGGAATCCTCATATCATCCCAGGAGGACTATTGGCTATCCATGACGTCTTCCCCAATCCAGAAGATGGCGGAAGGCCTCCATTTAACATTTACACAAAAGCTAAAAAGAGCGGTTTATTTAAGGAAGTGGATATGATTGGTTCCTTGGCCTTGCTGGAAAAGCTCTAAGAGAATGATTTCGCGATTCGGAGCCTCTAAAATCCTTCAGCGGTTAATTCTCTTATTTTGCTTGTCTCTGGTCTATGGAAATTTAGCCTCTGCTGAGTCTAATAATCCCATAGAGCTCAAGTTACTCGTCTATAACACTCACGGACTCCCTGCAGTTTTTTCAAAAGACGATCCAGTTCGGCGCTTCCCCGAAATCGGAAAACAAATACGCCGTTATCAACTTTCACTTCTCCAGGAAGATTTCGCACACCATGAAGCACTTCTAGACAGTCTCCCCAAGAGCAGTGTTGCCGTACGTGGCAACAAAAGCCGCTTCTCACTCTGTCCCTTTTGCTCAGGATCAGGGCTAACGATGATTTCAGACCTTCAACAAGAATGGAAGCTCGAAATCCAGGCAGAGGCTTTCAACACCTGTTCGGGCTGGTTGCGAGGTTTGAATGACTGCTTTGCGACTAAAGGCTTTCAACTTTCGCGTATGGAGACGCCTTCGGGAAAGCGCTTCTTTGTTGTAAACACACACCTAGATGCTGGTCGCAATGCCTCGGACCGACAGGCCAGAAAAAACCAACTCAAACAAATCGTCGCTAAAGTGCAAAAAGAAGCAGCCGGGGAGGCTCTCATCATTGCTGGAGATCTTAATCTTGATTGGGAAGATCCCGAGGATCGTGCCCTCTTAGAGACATTTAGAAAAGAGCTTGGACTCATAAATTCGGGTCAAGAGGTACAAGCTGACAGAGGATGGCCGATTCTAGACTACATTTTTTACCGCAATGGGAGAGCAACAACTCTTGAGGTTCTAGAAACCGGTGAAGATAAGGCATTTAAAAACGATGTGGGTCCGCTGAGCGACCACCCGGCTCTTTTTATAAAACTATTGATATATTAGGCTATTTATTATTATCCCCACTTTCTCTTTTTTTTAAATCTCTGGTGGGCGTAAAATCTTTAGGTCTATATTCTTTTGGCATTTCAGTTTCTTACAAACAGTCTATTTCTCCTAGACCCCTTATCTCTCCATGTCTTATCTTCTTTTAACCCTGTACTTTCTAGCAAAATATTCATTTTCTGGAAATGGTCTGCAAGATTTTTTCCTTCTATTTCAACTAATATCGACTTGACAGTTTCTAAGAGGTTAATGGCTCCCTCTAATATCGCAGGTTCTCTTCCATCGACATCAAGCTTTATGTGATCAGGCCTTGTACTGCCAATTAGTTCTGTTAAGTCATCAAGTTTTATTGAGATAATAGCTTGCTCTCCACCCACTTTAAAAGCACCAAATTGGTTTTCAGACTTTTCAATACTATTGTGGGAAGCTCCAGATTCTGTGTCTTTCATGAAGAGTTTCATCAATTTAGTTTCATTCGAGGCAGCCAAACAATAGGCTTCAATTTTTTCCTCTAGGCCATTCAGCCTTATATTGGCATTCAAGGTGGCGAAAGATTCTGCTGAAGGCTCTAGGGCAATAATCTTTGTATCTTTGATAAGTGCGGCATAGAGGCTAAAGACACCAATATTAGCTCCAATATCAATTAGGACTTCCCCAGGTTGTAGAAATTTTGATATCCACTCAAAAGTTTCTGGTTCGCCTTTATCATCATCAGGGCCCCTTGGAATTGATGCAGCAGAATCTATCCGAAAGTTTAAATTCCCTCTATCAGTTTCAATAGAAGTTCTTTCCTTTAGTTGATTAGAAATCCTAGCATGAGTTTTTTGCCTAACTCTTTTTTTCATAACAAAGGTTAGGGTCTTTATCAAACCCACCATAACTTTAGAAGTTTTTTTACTAATATCCTTTCTCGCTTAATTTTTCATAGATTGCGAACACTCTAACTCAGCCACATCATTCTAATAACCATCAAGAAGAGCAATGTGCCTATTTTCGGTCAAGGAATTTTATCTAGTAGTTTTTTAAAGTTATCCATGAGAAAAAGTAAGTAAGGTTACGAATAAGATACCACCAAGAAGTGCCACAACGGAACAAAGAACAAAAGTCTGAATAAAAATCCAGGCTTTATTACCTAATGAAAGTTCTTTCTCCCTTGTGAACCACAAACTCAGAACCAAACTAACCAGGCCTGTTATCCCACCTAAGAAAAATATAATTGGTATTGAGATTGGTTCCATAATTAGTTAAGGCCAAAGAGATTTATTTCCAGTTACTATCCTCCTAATAATCCAAGCAGTTGGAAAGCCAAGTAAGAGCCAAGCAATGTTCATAATCTTCCATCTATCTAGCAGGAAATTTATGAGTCCTTCCACCATGAGAATAATTGCAACTACTGTTATTAGAATACCTGACCAGTATATAACTAACATCAGCCTATCTTTCATCAATCAAAACTCTCCAACACCAACTATACCAAGAACGTTGTTTCTGTGTGAATGGCTAGAGGGAATTTGGTTAGGGTTTAGTTTTAGAAGCTAGCACAGATTCACTATCTACTAACCTTCTATGAATAGATCTCGTAGAAATAAATACCTCAAAAACAAAAAATATTAAAGAAATAATTAGAAGCACCATGCAAGTTATAAATAAGAAGGCAATCAACAAAGAATAGTCCTTTTCATATAAATTGCCTACAAACAAAGAAACAATTACAAAACATACGAAAAGTGCACTTGCAGCGCATGCACATATAGACGTATAAATTAATTTACTTCTACTAGTGAGCTTATTCCTCTCATCTTCAAGAATTTCTTTACCTACCCCTTCAATATTGACAAGCGCTTGTTGCAAAACTCGCATCCTGTCCTTAATTCTCCCTAACCTTACTCCCAATACGCTCAGGATAAGACCAACACCAGCTAATAAAAATACAGGTGTAACAGCCATTTGCATACTTTCAGCTATTCTAATAGAGCTTTCTATTTCAACTCCGAAAGCATTAGTCGCTAACAGTAGGCTTAAGAGTAAGAGTAGTTTTTTCATATGCCCTAAGTATACCCCCTACAAAAGGGTGCAAAAGCCTTAAATCAACATTCTTAAAAAGGCAGAGGAGTTGGGATATTGAAGCAAGGAATTTTGGTTAGGGTTTA
>JAKUUM010000021.1 GCA_022447065.1 SAR86 cluster bacterium
TCCCGAAAATGGAGCTCAGTTAAAATCTAAAAGTCTAAATTTTGAAGAAGCAGCTTCTTTTCAAACTGCTTACTTAACCGCTTATGTGTCCTTAGTAAGAAGAGGTGAACTTCAAGCATGTGAGAACCTTTTGGTCCATGGCGCAACGGGCGGTGTGGGCATGGCAGCAGTTCAACTTGGAAAAAAAATGGGTGCCAAAGTCATAGCTACTGGAACTTCAGAAGAAAAATTAAAAAAGACAATGGATTGGGGTGCTTCGCATTATCTTTTAACTCATAAAAAGGATGGAGTAAGTTTTAGAGAAGAGGTAAAAGAGCTAACAGATGGAAAGGGTGCTGATGTCATTTATGACCCGGTAGGAGGAGACGTCTTTGATGAATCAATGCGATGCATTAATTGGGGAGGAAGAATACTAATAGTTGGCTTCACAAGTGGAAGAATCCCTATAGCTCCAGTAAATATGCCCTTAATAAAAGGTTTTTCCATCATAGGAGTTCGTGCAGGAGAGTATGGCAGAAGAGACCCCGTTAGAGGCAAAGAGAACATAGAAGCTATAAAAAAATTAGCTGATGAAGGTCATTTAAAACCTTATATCTGTAGAAAATTTAAACTTGACGAAGCTAAAGAAGCCATCCAATTTATGTACCAAAGAAAACTAGTGGGGAAAGTAGCGGTTGTTATGGATTAAAATCCTACTTGGTTAGGAGCTCTTCAATTAGTCTTAACCTATCGTTTCCAAAAAACATGTTCTTTTCATCAACAAACATTGTTGGAGATCCAAAACCTCCTCTTTGAGCAAGCTCTTCCGTATTCAACCTTAAAGCTTCCTTTATGGAACCCCGGCTTATGTAAGTTAAAAATTCTTCTTTGTTCCAACCTAACTTCCCTACCAGCTCAGCCATAATCTCTTCTGAAGATATGTCTAAATTTCTTGTCCAATAAGAGTGAAAAACTGATTCTACGTATTCGGATACTTTATTTTTTTCCATAGCAAAGAATACCCCTCTCATAGCCTTTACACTGTTAACGGGAAACATGTCAGGCCAACTAATCTTTATTCCCCTTACTTTACTCCAGTCCTGAAGGTCTTTCTGGGAATAACTAGCTTTTGCCTTTACTGGATTGCTTCTCGATTCATAAACACTTGGATTTATGGTGTTGAAAATTCCTCCAACAAGAATCGGCTTCCACAACAATTCCAAATTTTGTCTAGAACATAAATTTTCTATTTCCCTAAAAGCTAGATAAGTCCAAGGACTGCTACAGTCGAAGAAGAATTCAAGTTTTTTTTGACTATTCTTCATTAAAACCTCTTAACTCAGCCATCTGCTGAAAAAGAAGAGTTATATCTTCTCTTTGCTCATCTTCTCTGTATTCTCGATATAAAGAATTTACATTTACAGCCATTCTTTCCTTATCTCCCCAAGTAGAGAAAAAATCTAGGTTTATATCTTTCGCGGCTTCTAAAGCGCTCATTCCAGCTTCGAAACGTTTTCTTGATTCTGCATCAATATAGACTAGATAATCTTTTACAGCCCGAACTCCTTTATTATCTGTTACTGGTCCGTGACCAGGTACCACAAAATCTGCATCCATGACAATTATTTTTTCACATGCGTCTATCCAATTTATAACTGGTCCTGCCCAAAGGATAGGATGACCTTCAATAAACAGAATGTCTCCAGTAAATACAACCTTGTCCGATGGAACATGAACTAATATATCTCCGTTTGTATGTGCCGGACCGACTTCAATTAGTTCAATAACCTTGTCGCCTACCTTTCTTTGCATATCACCAGAGAAAGTAGTGTTGGGTAATCTTTTTGTAATGCCTTCAAAATTAAAACTTCCAAAACACTTAAGAAAGTATCTTCCTAAAGCCCCCATGTTTGGAGCTTCCCTTATTAAAGTTGCCATCATTTCAGGAGATTCTTGAGACATTTCTTTTAATGTTGCTTCGCTGCAAATTATCTCTTCAGTTTCAACACAATTATTACCGTTGCAGTGATCTCCGTTAGAGTGGCTATTAATCAAGGCTAAAATGTTGTTCATACCTTTAGGTTCAGCTTCTTTCATAGACTCAAGCATTTCTTGCGTAAGATTTTCATCGAATAAGGTATCAATAATTAAGGATTCATCGCCATCGACAATCAGTCCTGCATTACTCCATCCCCACCCGCCATCGGGTTGTAGGTAACAGTAGATATTATTTCCTAGATCACAAAGTCCTTTTTTATAAGGCTTGATTCCCAAATTTTGATACTCAGAAACGTCCATCGTAATTCCTCGCTTTACTTACCATACTAATGTTAGCTAACTGCAATTGTAAGTACCACTGTTACAACTATATAATCACTTATTCCTGTTTACCGTATGCGATGAAAAGATCTAATAAATTTCTGTTATTTTTAATATGCTGCCAATTCTTTCTTTCATCGATATTGGCGGAAGATAACAAATATGCATTCACTGAAGCACATGTAGAGTTAAGTAACGAAATAATTCAAATTTTAGAAAATTATCACTTTACAAAAAAGAAATACCCTTCGATAAAAAAAGAAGCATTGGATACCTACTTAGACCGATTAGATCCGAGTAGAAGCATTTTTTTACAAAAAGAAGTCAATTCTTTTTTCTCAGAAGACATCAACGACAATTCATACGATCAAAGGATAGCTTTAGGGAAAGCATTTAATATATTTAAACTTTATAGATCAAGGTACATGGAAAGATATGCCTTGCAAATAGAAATGCTTTTAAAAATTGAAAGTCTGAATCTAAAACAAAACAGGAAGATTTTAAAAGACCGTTCAGAAACTGCTAGAGCTAATACTTTAGAAGATTTAAAACTTCTGTGGGAAGACATTCTTATCAACGATGTTATACAACTTAGACTAAGTGGTAATGATTTGATCATAACAAAAACCAAACTTACCAAAAGATTGAATAACCAGTTTAATTTTTTTCAACAAACGAAATCTGTTGACATAGTGGATCTATACATCAATTCAATAGCTCTTACTTACGGTCCTCACACAACTTATATGTCTCCGAAGAGAACTGAAGACTTTGATATTGACATGAGCTTATCTTTAGAAGGAATAGGAGCTTTGCTTTCTAATGACGGCATGTACACAATAATTTCTTCCCTAATTCAAGGTGGTCCAGCAGAGAAATCAAATAAACTTAAACCAAATGACAAGATTGTGGGAGTGGCTCAAGAAAATGAAGAAGTTATTACTGATGTTATTGGTTGGAGAATTGACGATGTTGTCCAATTAATTCGTGGCCCAAAAGATACTGAGGTACGGCTTGAAATTATTCCTGCTACGTCTTTAGACGAGTCACAAACTCAAGTGATCAAATTAACTAGGAATGTGGTACTACTTGAAGACCAAGCTGCAGAAAAAAGAATAATCTATGTAAAAAAGGACTCTTCAGAATACAAGCTTGGAGTCATAGAGCTACCTGCTTTTTATATGGACTTTGATGCTTACCAACGAAGAGAATATGACTTTAGAAGCAGTAGTAAAGATGTTAAAGACCTCATTAGATCAATGAAAAACAGTGGCATTGATGGGTTGATTATAGATCTAAGAAATAATGGTGGAGGTTCTCTTTTAGAAGCAAATGCACTGGCACATCTTTTTTTAGGTTCAGGTACAAAAGTTCAAGTGAAAACTTCAAGTGGGAGCATACACGGCTTAGGAGAAAGACGAGGATTTCAATTTTATGATGGTCCTTTGGCAATTCTGGTTAACCGCTTTAGCGCTTCAGCCTCTGAAATCTTAGCTGGTGCAGTACAAGACTACGAAAGAGGATTAATTTTAGGAACGGATACTTTTGGCAAAGGAACTGTACAAAGGGTCCAATCTTTGTCTTCTGGACAACTAAAGTTTACAGAATCAAAATTTTATCGAGTCTCCGGAAAAAGTACTCAAAATAAAGGCGTTTCTCCTGATATCTATTTACCTAGTCCTATAGACACTGAAGAATTTGGGGAGAGTAAACTACCTGGAGCTTTACAATATGATTTCATTTCAAGTACGAGAGTAAGGGACTTCAACAGACTTAATTTATCAAAAGAGCTACTTTCTGCGGAACATAAAGGCAGGACAAAAGAGTCAATCTTATTCAAGCATTTTGAAAAATTAAAATCCTGGAGAAAATCTCAGAGAGAAGACAAATTTTTTGACCTAGACTTAGAAAAGAGAAGCCTCAAAAAAGAAAGAAATGAGTTTGAACTGCTAACCATGGAAAATGATATGAGAAAGAAGATGGGCTTAAGTACCTTCGAAAACTATCAAGCTTTCCTCGATAGAGAAGAGGGTGATGAAGAGCCAAATATAGATGAAGCAATTTTACTAGAGGCAGCAAATATTCTTTCAGATTTCATTGAATACTCTTACAAACCGGTTATCTCAATGAATAAAGCTGGATAAGATGCTGAAAATAATCTCTTTTAACATCAATAGCGTCCGTGCAAGGATTCATCAAGTAAAGGCTATTATTAAAAAGCATGATCCAGATATCATTGGATTACAAGAAACTAAAGTTCATGATGATGAATATCCACACGAAACCATCAAAGAGTTAGGTTACCAATCAGTTATTCATGGCCAAAAGGGACACTACGGAGTTGCTTTGCTTACCAAAAAAACTCCGTCTAACCAGGGCAAGGGTTTTATAGATGATAATGAAGACTCTCAAAGAAGATTTGTCTGGTGCGAATACAAAACCAAGAATAACTCTATACTCGTATTGAACGGTTATTTCCCTCAGGGAGAAGAACGTAATCACCCCATTAAATTTCCAGCTAAGGAAAAGTTCTATAAAGATTTAATTAAACATCTCAAAGAGCATCACACTCCTGAAGAAAATCTCATAGTCATGGGAGATCTGAACATCTCCCCACAAGATATAGATATAGGAATCGGCGAAGAGAATAGAAAAAGATGGCTGAGAACAGGTAAATGTAGCTTTTTACCTGAAGAGAGAGAATGGCTTGCATCCTTAGTTTCATGGGGTCTTATAGATACCTTTAGAAGCATCAACCCTAATACTAATGACAGATATAGCTGGTTTGATTACCGAAGCAGAGGATTTGATGATAAGCCTAAGAGAGGCCTAAGAATTGATCAAATTTGGGCTACCTCAAATCTGAATACCAGGTTATTAGAAGTGGGCATTGATTACAAAATAAGGGGCATGGAGAAGCCTTCAGATCACGCTCCAATATGGTCTTCTTTTGATATCTAAGACCTTTTTTTTGAAAAGAAATCTTTTAGAAGCTCAGCTGATTCAGCTTCAAGAATTCCACCTTCAAAGCTAACTTTATGGTTGAGAAATTCTGAATTAATTAAGCCACCATTATTGACTAACACTCCTGATTTTGGATCAGAAGCTGAGAAGATTATTTTATCTACTCTAGCGTGTACTAAAGCTCCTGCACACATCAAACAAGGCTCTAAAGTCGTATAAATAATGGCTTCTTTTAATCTGTAGGTTTTTAATTTTCTGGATGCTGCTTTTAGAGCCATTATTTCTGCATGTGCAGTAGGATCATTTGCTCTAATAGGCTGGTTATAACCTCTACCTACAACCTTTTCTCCTAATACAATAATCGCTCCAATAGGAACTTCACCAGCTTTTAATGCCTTTTTAGCTTGGCTTATAGCCTCTTTCATAAAAAATTCTTTTTTCATGGCCTCAATCTAATTCCTTCATCATCCTTATTAGAGGCACTATCACACCTCTAGAACTTTTCCAATCAACTACTTCGATCACTTTATAACCGCAGTCTTTGTATAAAGGCTCACCAGCTAAAGTTGCCATTAATTCACATTTCTTGAACCCTTCTTTAAAGGCTGCTCTCTCACTAAGACTGACAATTAGTTTGCCAATCCCTTTTCTAGTCCATTCTGGATGAGTATACATAGATCTAATTCTCGCAGCCTCAATTTTACTATCCAGTAGACCAGCATCTCTAATGGTTGCATGGCTGCCACCAAATAAAGTTCTTCTTCTACTCCAACCCCCACAGCCTACTATTTTTTCACCTTTTAAGATTTTAAAGTAAGTTTTGTCTTCTATTAGTTCATGATCTAAGCCCATGGCTTCAAAAGAGGCTTTTATTTGCTCTTTGTCTAAGTAAGCTACTTGCAGTTCATTTATTGCAAGATTCATTATTATTTCCAATTCTGGAATATCTGATGTTTGTGCTTGAAGGGCTTTGAATTTCATATACTTTTTTAATCTCTTATTTAAAGCAAGTTTCGCAATAATACTGTCATAAAAACAAGCTTTAAGTTAGAATTCTCCAAAATTATCTGCAATTAGCTGATTTTCAGCTAGCTTACATTGCGGGTTTTTTGTTTTTTTGTTGTCTTATAAGGATAAAAAATATGAATAAATATAAATTATTTAATGGATTTGCAATGGTTATTGCTCTTCTTATTACTCCTACTTTTTCCTCTATTTCAATAGCTGATGATGAAGCAGTCGAAGAAGTAGTAGTGGTAGGTTCTAGAAGGGAAGCAAGATCAGTGGGAGATTCTCCAGCACCCGTGGATGTTATTTCCGGTTCTGATTTTGTTAATCAAGGAGCTATGGATCTTCCGGATATGATTAGAACTTTGGTTCCTTCTTTTAATGTTAATACTCAACCTATAAGTGACGCTGCAACACTGATAAGACCAGGAAACCTTAGAGGTCTTCCGCCAGATAATATGCTGGTATTAGTTAATTCAAAGAGAAGACACAGAGGAGCTGTTATTTCTTTCTTAGGTGGTGGCATCTCAGACGGTGCACAAGGACCTGATATTTCTGCTATACCTTCTATAGCCCTAAAACAAGTAGAAATACTTCGAGATGGTGCTTCGGCTCAGTATGGGTCAGATGCGATTGCAGGAATAATGAATTTTGTTTTAAGAGATGATACAGATGGAACACAGCTTGAGATAAGAAGTGGTCAGTACAAGGAAGGTGACGGTGAATCTTGGAGAGTTGCAGCTAATATAGGCTTGCCTTTCACCTCAAATGGTTTTGCTAATTTCTCTGCTGAACTTCAGGACCAAAGAGCTACTAGTAGAAGTGTACAAAGGGCTGACGCAGCTGGCTTGCTAGCAGGCGGAAATTCCGCCATTTGGAACAATCCAGATCCTGCACAGATTTGGGGTTCTCCTGATGTTAGCGGAGACTATAAGTTATTTGCAAATATCGGTTTGTCTTTGGATGAGTCTAAAGACTTTTACCTTTTTGGAAACTACTCTGAAAGAAACGTTCTCGGTGGATTCTTTTTCAGAAATCCTACCAACAGAGGAGGTGTGTTTTCTACTGATGGAGGTGTAACCAGATTGGTTGGTGATGTTGCTGAGGCTCTTACCGGAGCGGCGAGAACATGTCCCGTGGTACCCGTACCAGCTAGTGGAGCAGGATCTGCTTCAGATACTGCCTTGGCTGCTATAAAAGCTGATCCTAACTGTTTTGTATTTAACCAACTTTTCCCAGGAGGATTTACACCGAGTTTTGGTGGTGATGTATTGGACTGGAGCCTGGCTTCAGGTGTTACCGGTACTACTGATTCAGGTATAACATGGGACCTTAGCGTTAACGTAGGAGAAAACAGAGCAGATTATTTCATTCAGAATACTATTAACGCTTCTTTAGGACCAGAAACTCCAACCCAATTCCATCCTGGAAGTTACGTTCAACTTGAAAAGAACTTTAATGCTGACTTCACCAAACCAGTAGCAATTGACGGTTTTGCATCTGATTTAAACGTGGCTTATGGATTTGAATTCAGAGAAGAGCAATTTGAAGTTGTTTCAGGTAACGAAGAAAGTTGGAAAATCGGACCATATTTCAAACAAGGATTTGGAATTGGATCAAATGGCTTTGGTGGCTTTTCTCCTCAAATGGCTGGAGTCTGGGATAGAAGCAATTTTGCAGTCTATGTTGATCTTGAAGCCGATGTTAGAGATAACCTGTTACTAGGTTTTGCAACACGTTACGAAGATTTTGACACCTTCGGATCAACTAGCAACAGCAAACTGTCTTTCTTGTACCGAGCCTCTGATGCTTTAGCATTAAGGGGTACAGTTAGTACTGGATTTAGAGCTCCTACACCAGGACAAGCTAATATTTCCAACATATCAACGGTCGCGGATGAGGGGGGAGACCTTTACCAAAAAGGTACTCTTGCTCCTACAAATCCGGTTTCCGTTTACTACGGTGGTAAAGAGCTTGGTCCCGAAGAATCTAATAACACAAGTTTTGGATTTGTTTGGGATGCAACTGATGACTTAAATATCACAGTAGATTTCTACAAAATTGAGCTCGAGGATCGAATTACTCAAGGAGATGATATCGCCATTACTGCTGCTGATATTGCTACTCTTACAGCCCTTGGAATTCCAGGTGCGGGTGATTTGACTAATTTCCGTTTCTACGTAAACGACTACGACACAACCACTAAAGGTTTTGACATTGTAGCTAGCTATGATATGGAAATGGGTAACGGAAACACCTCTTACACTTTTGTGTACAGTGATGTTGATACAACAGTAGATCATACTAGTGGATTAATAGGCCAAGGTAGAATTGATCAACTGGAAAGAGTATTACCTGGAAGCCGTTGGAACCTTACCGCAGCTCACCTTGCAGGTGACTGGAGAGTTCTTGGAAGAGTCAACTGGGTAGACGATTGGTTTACAGCTGAATGGGGCGGTGGTGGAGGACTCATTGCTAGTGAGTACACTGTCGACCTCGAAGTATCCAAAGATATTAGTGACAAATACACTTTAAGCTTTGGTGCTCAAAACGCTTTTGATTCGTATCCTGATAAGGAAAAAAGAGCTTTAATTCTTGGCTGGGCGTATCCTGAAAATGCACCACTAGGATTTAATGGAGCTTATTACTACTTCAAGGTGGGTATGAATTTCTAATTAGTGAATCGGAAAGAAAAAAGGGCACTTAGTGCCCTTTTTTTATTTTCTTTCAAATACTATATTTCCATTAACCACAGTCATAACTGCTTCTGCAGTTAAAATTTCATCCTCTGGAATTTGCATAATATCTTTTGAAAGAATAGTTAGATCTGCTAACTTTCCCACTTCTAAAGACCCTTTTACGTCTTCTTGAAACGCCGCGTAAGCGGGCCATAAAGTAAACATTTTTAAGGCTTCTTCTCTGCTCACGGCTTGTTCAAGGTGCCAACCTTCACCGTAATAGCCATCCAAATCTTTTCTTACAACCGCAGCATAAAATTCAATCAATGGATCACCAATTTCTACCGGCGCATCAGAGCCGCCTGCGATGAGAACTCCCAAATCAATTAAATTTCTCCATGCATATCCATCGCCTACTCTTTCCATACCAAGTCTATCAGGAGCAAAATGTAAATCTCCTATAGCATGGGAAGGTTGCATGGAAGCAATTATTTCCATGTTCTTAAAGCGGATCTGATCTTCTTTGGTAATAATTTGTGAATGTTCTATCCTCCACCTAGGATCAACAATTTTTCTTTCTTCTTTTGAAACCGAATTGAAAGCTTCTTGGTACCAATCCAATGTAACTTTGTTTCCCCTGTCTCCGATAGCATGGGTTTGTATCTGTATACCTTTTTTTAATGCCTCCTTAAGGACTGGCATAGTTTCTTCTTTTTTAAATATGAGGAGTCCTTTGGTATCGTAATCTTGATACTTCTCTAAAAGGGCTGCCCCTCTAGAACCTAATGCTCCATCAGCATAAAGTTTAATTCCTCTTACAGTTAACATATGCTCGGGATCGAGAATGGGACCTTGTTCTAACAAAGTCTTAGCTGGTTCTCCTTGGCTAACCGAAAAATAGATTCTTTGTAATAAATTCCCCTCACTTTTTATCTCCTCGAGGAGTTCAAAATCAGAGAAGGTTCCTCCTGCAATTTGTACTTGGGTCCATCCAAGGGAAACGTTTCTATTAATACCAACTTGTAAATCTCTTTTATCTTCTTGTCTTGTCCTTTTAGGTATTAATTTTTCTACTAAAGCAGTTGCTCTATCTATTAATATTCCAGTGGGCTCACCATTCTCACCTTTCTCTATCCTTCCTCCATGAGGATTTTGGGTAGTAGAATTAATGTCGGCTAATTTTAAAGCCAAACTATTAACCACTACAGCATGGCCATCAGCTCTCTCTAGAATTACAGGTTTATCCAAAGAAAACCTGTCTAAATCATACCTCGTTGGGAATCTCTTTTCTGGCCAAACCTTTTCAATCCAACCTCGACCGATAATCCACTCTCCTGAGGCTATATTGTTAGCATATATTTCTACAGTGGTGAGCATCTCTTTTAAGCTATTAATTCCTTGTAGGTTTAAAGAATTTTCCCTATAACCTATGCCTTTTAAATGTGCGTGAGAATCTACAAAACCTGGATAAACATAACTCCCATTAAGATCTACTACCTTCGCTTGGCCACATTGATACTCTTTTGCCAAATCATTGCTTCCGACAAAAACTATGGTGTCTCCTAAGATTGCTAAAGCTTCTGCCTTGGGGTTGGATTCATTTGCTGTGTAAATAGAAGTACCAATAAAAACCAGGTCGGCTGTATTACAAGATTTGTTTTCGGTGCAACTTGAAAGAAATGTGACTAGCAGAGCACTTAGCAGTAATGTTTTCTTCAAGTCAGTTTTTTTATTCAAAAGCATTAATGCCTGTTTGTAGATTACCCAGGATCAAGGCATGAACATCATGAGTACCTTCATATGTGTTTACTGCTTCTAAGTTCATAACATGTCTTATAACGTGAAATTCATCAGAAATACCATTTCCTCCATGAATGTCTCTTGCAGTTCTTGCAATGTCTAAAGCTTTACCACAATTGTTTCTCTTAATTAAAGAAATCATTTCAGGAATCATCTTATCTTCATCAATTAACCTACCTACTCTTAAACAAGATTGAAGGCCTAAAGTTATTTCGGTCTGCATATCTGCTAATTTCTTCTGAATTAATTGCTTACCAGCTAGAGGCCCCCCAAATTGAACTCTATCCAATGAGTAATTTCTGGCAGCATGCCAACAAAACTCAGCTGCACCCAAAGCTCCCCAAGCTATGCCATATCTAGCCATGTTGAGACAAGAAAAGGGGCCTTTAAAACTATTTACTTCAGGTAAAACTCTCTCTTCTGGTACAAAGAGGTCATTCATAAAAATTTGTCCTGTTGCTGAGGCTCTGAGAGAAAACTTTCCTTTCAAATAGGGAGTTTCTAACCCTTTATCTTCTCTTTCAACGATGAATCCTCTCAAAGTTCCTTCTTCATCCTTGGCCCATATTATTAACAGATCAGCAATGGGGGCATTCGTAATCCAGGTTTTAGAGCCTGTTATCTTATAACCTCCTTTAACTTTTTTCGCTACTGATTTCATTCTGCCTGGATCTGACCCAGCATCTGGTTCAGTTAAACCAAAACAGCCTATAATTTCGCCTTTTGCCATTTTTGGTAGGTAATGATTTTTCTGATCTTCAGAACCAAATTTGTGAATGGGATGCATCGCCAAAGAAGTTTGTACGCTATAAGCAGACCGATAACTAGAGTCCACTCTTTCAATCTCCCTTGTGATAAGTCCATAGGATACATAATTAGTCCCAGCACAACCGTATCCTTCAATAGGAGCTCCAAGTAGTCCTAATTCACCAAGTTCTTTATAGATTTCTTTATCAAAAGATTCATTTCTATTTGCCTCAAGAATCCTGGGCATTAAAGATTTTTGGCAATATTCTTTGGTGCTATCCTGAATAAGCCTCTCTTCAGAAGAAAGCTGATCACTAAAATTAAAAATGTCTGCCCAGCTGCTCATGATTAGTACTCAATCGTTCCCTTCTCTTTAAGTTCATTAATTTTATCCTCTTTCATGCCTATTTCTTTAAGAATTTCTTGAGTGTGCTCTCCAAGTATTGGTGCTCGATAAGGTTGCTTTTTTGGTTCGTCAACTATCTTGATAGGGCTGTCAATTGTAAACAGGCCAGGCATTTTTTCATGGTCCATTGGTACTATAGTTTCTGTCTGTAAAAATTGTTCGTCATCTTTGCAATCCGTTATTTTTCCTATAAATCCAAAAGTCACACCTGACTCCTTAAGAAGAGAATTTATTTCTTCTGTATCTCTGTTCGCAAATTCCAGAGAAAATTCTTGTCTTAAATCTTCTTGATTCTTTACTAGACCTCCGTCTTCAAACCTTGAGTCACTTAGCCAGTCTTCCCTGCCCAGAGCTTTAGCTAATTTTGGCCATTCTTTTCTTCCTAAAATTGCTAAGGCAACTTGTCGATTATCCTTTGTTGAATAAATATCTCCAAAGGGGTGTCTAGGGGGCGGGTTAGTTCGATCAGAAAATTCTACCTCCATCAAGGCTCCTTGTATAAAACACGCATTTGCCCAAGCACCATTTGCCATTAAAGAAGTAGATACTTCAGTACCCTTACCCGTTTTTTCTCTTCTATAAAGAGCAGTCATAATTGCACCAAATAATGCTGTTGCTGTTGGATGATCTCCCATGCCAGGGGTAGACCAGGCGGGTGGAGAAAGCGAGGAAGGGCGAACAAAATCCATTAAACCAGATCTAGCCCACCAAGCTAGAGAATCGTAAGCAGTCCGGTTAGCATCAGGACCAACTTCTCCGTAGCCTGACATCGAAGCGTATATAAGTTGGTCATTATGAGGCCTAATATCTTCTGCTCTTATTTTTAGTTTTTCTCTTATTGGAAAGGGCATGTTAGTTATAAAAACGTCAGCAGTCTTAACTAAATCAATTAAAATATCTTGAGCTTCAGTATCTTTAAGATTCAAGGCGATACTCCTTTTATTCCTGGAAGTTAACTGCCAACAGTAGTTCTCAGGTCCTTCGGGCATTTGACCTCTTGAAATTAACCATCTCAGACTGTCTCCAACCTCAGGAGGTTCTATCTTAATAACATCGGCACCGTAATCCGACATAATTGTTGCTGCAGCAGGACCCGCGATAAAACTTGCAGCATCAATTACCCTTATGTCTTCTAACAATAATTTTTTTTCAGCCATAATCTATCCTCCTAACCAAACCTGTCAGGTAAAGTTATCACAATAGCAAGGAATTGAAATTTAATTTTTTCAATAGTTTTTAACTCTACTGGTTTTATAAATTCAATGCTTTAATGAGATATGCCGACTAGATTTAAGATAATTGGATTAACTATGCTAGCTGTCTTTATCTGCTACATAGATAGAGTCAACATTTCTATAACCATCATACCAATGGCAGAAGAGTTGGGTTGGGATTATGAAAGAATTGGCTTAGTTTCTGCTTCTTTTTTTATTGGTTACATTGTTACGCAGATATTAGGAGGTTATCTTTCAGATAAATATGGAGCGAAGCTCGTCCTTGGTTACGGTTTAATAATTTGGTCCTTATTTACTATTTTAACTCCGGTTGCTTCTTATGCTAGTTTCACATTCCTAATATTAGCCAGAATTGGAATGGGCTTGGGAGAGGGCATCACTTTTCCAGCTTGGCACAGTCTTTACGCGAGATGGGTTCCTCTTGGAGAGAGAGCTAGGGCCGTTGGAGTAACAAATAGTGGACTTTTTCTAGGCACAGTTTTCGCGCTTATCACTACCCCTATTATTGTCCTTCAACTTGGATGGGAATGGGCATTTTATCTTTTTGGCTCGGTGGGTTTTATTTGGTTCTTTTTTTGGAACAGATTTGCGGTTTCAACTCCGAAAGAACACGCTAATATTTCTGAAAAGGAACTTAACTTTATTGAATCAAACGCACCTACTACCGAAGGAGCTGAACAACTTCCCTGGAAAGTATTAATTACTAATAAACCTCTATGGGCAATTGGAGTTGCTCACTTTTGCAGTAACTATTCACTTTTTGTTTTTCTATCTTGGTTGCCAATATTTATAAACCAAGGTTTAGGAGTTGACTTTGCTTCCATAGGACCTCTTGCAATGCTGCCTCACCTTACCTCTTTTATATTTTTGAATTTAGGCGGAGTCTTTGGAGATTTTTTATTAAAGAGTGGGCTTAAAACCCTCACGGTAAGAAAAATCTGCAACACCATTGGTTTTGGAGGCGCTGGTGTATGTCTTACTCTCATTCCTTCTTTTGACACTGTTATGTCGGTTATGACGCTTATGTGCTTGGGTAACGCCTTTGGTGGCATGGCGGCGGGTGGTTTTATAGTCAATCATGCTGATATTGGACCAAAATATACAGGAACGCTGATGGGTATTACCAACATGCTAGGTGCCATACCAGGCATAATTGGAGTTTATTTATCAGGCCTTATACTAAATACTACAGGCTCCTGGAGTGCTGTTTTTTATGTCGTGGCGGGTGTAACTTTCTTTGGTATGATTTTTTACTTGAAATTCGCCAGTGCAGAGAAACAATTTGATTAAAGAGTTAAAAATAGCTAGTTAACAGTTATAATTTTTTTATGGCAGAAGCAATTCAAACAGAACTCTCTGAAAGTGGGGTTCTTTTAATCAGACTTAACCGGCCTGAAGTTCTTAACAGTATGAATAGAGACTTGGTAATGGGTTTATTGGAAACTATGAACGAGGTAAATGAAGATCCAAAGGTCAGAGTAGTTGTAATAACTGGAAACGGCAGAGGATTTTGTGCTGGAGCAGACCTGGCCAATGGAGGCTGGCCAGAAGAAAAGAACACTTCACCTGGGCAAGCAGCTGCAAATAATATGGAGATAGGCTTTAATCCGCTTGTTAGAGCTATCACAAGTTCTGACATGCCAGTGATAACAGCAATAAATGGAATAGCTGCAGGAGGAGGAGTAGGTTTAGCCTTGAGTGGAGATTTAGTGGTTGCGGCAGAATCTGCCAAATTCAAACTCGTCTTTGGTCCCCAGTTAGGGATTATCTCTGATGTTGGATCCTCTTGGTTTGTCCCCCATCTCATTGGTAGAGCAAGAGCCAACGGCATGGGTCTTTTAGGAGAAGACATAACGGCCAAGGAAGCTAAAGAGTGGGGACTGATTTGGGATTATTTCCCCGACGAGAAATTTATGGATTCGGTTTCTGTTCTTGCTGAGAGGATAGCAAATGGACCTGTTGTGGGTCTTAAGGCAGTTGTTAAAGCACATGATCATGCCTTCTCTACTTCACTAGATAAACAACTTGACTATGAAAGGGACACACAAAAAATATTCTTGGATAGAGAAGAATTTAGAGAAGGTGTAAAGGCTTTTATAGAGAAGAGAAAACCTGATTTTAAGTCAATAAAAAACTAGATGCTTAATGCTCACAGGAGTGAAAAGAAACAGCTTTTCATTCATTGATTAAGTAACTCAGACAATAGAGAATAAGTTTTTCCATCAAAGCACACCATGGCAATATCTCCCAAGAAGTTAAGCTCATTACAGGCCAGGTTTATAGAATCCACTGCTATGGATAAAGCTTCTTCTAGAGGATAACCATAAACTCCGGTGGAGATGGCAGGAAACAGAATAGACTTGGCATCAACCGACTTAGCAAGCTCAATGGACCTTTTGTAGGCTGAAGCTAGCAGTTTGGCTTCTTCATTATTACCATCTTCATAAATAGGTCCAACAGCGTGAATGACGTATTTTGCATCTAAATTGAAAGCTTCTGTTATAACTGCGTCACCCGTTTCACAGCCATTGTGATCTTTAAGTGATTCCAGTAGTTCTGGACCTGCAGCTTGATGCACGGCTGCATCGACTCCTCCTCCACCCCTCAAATAAGTGTTGGCTGCTGTTACTAAGACATCCGCTTTGAATGAAGTTATATCTCCCTTCAGTATTCTCATCAGGTTTGTTATTTCCTTTTAGTAACTATATCAAACTATAGAAATGTTCCTATTTGCTTAAAATGTCTTAATATTAAAAAAGACTTAGTCAATACATTCATTATGGAATCAGTAAACTCAATCGATATTAATGCAGACCTAGGCGAATTTCGTAATGAAAAGGAGCTTACTAATGAGCTTAATATTTTGAATTACATTAGCTCATGCAGTGTCGCTTGCGGTGGACACATAGGGGATTCAGATAGTATCAAGCTCATCATAGACGCTTGCAAAGAACACCATATTGCTATTGGTCCGCATCCTTCTTACCCAGACAAAGAGGGCTTTGGTCGTAGAATGATCAACATCGACACCGATGACCTAGAAAAGTCAATAAGAAAACAAATACAACTTTTTTTAACAATTGCCGAATCTTCATCCATGCCTGTGAGCCACGTAAAACTTCATGGCAGACTTTATAACGAGGCATCAAAAGAAGAAAAGCTCACCAATTTATTATTTAATATTGTTAATTCCTTTGATAGTAATTTTTCTATCATTGGACCAGCAAATTCTTTACTAGAGCACATGTCAAAGAAGGCTGACATTTCCTTTGTTTCGGAAGCTTTCATTGATCGTCGTTATCGAGAAGATTACAGCCTTGTTGATCGTAATCAAGAAGGCGCACTCTTGGAGTCTATCGAAGAACAAATCAACCAAGCGAAAAGTATTGTTGTAGATCAAAGGGTTTTAACTGATACCAAAAAACATATTCTTATAAAGGCACAAACTCTCTGTATTCATAGTGATAATCCGAATTCTTTAACAGTAGTCCAAGGTGTTTCCAAAATGTTAAAAGCTGAAAACATTAGTATTCAATCATATTCCTCTTGAGTAATTTAGACAGATTTAATCTTTCTGATTTTTCGGAAAATGTCCTTTTGATAGAGATGAATAAAAATGCAAAATATTCTGATAGAACCGCAGTTTTTCTCTCTTTATCTGAATACCTCAGAAAAACCCTTGATTCGATGGAAGTAGTTTCAGCTGAAGAATCTATTGCGGTTAAATACAACAGCCTAGATATCCCTAGTACTAAAGTTAAAAATCTTATCTTAGACAAATTAAAAGTATTCAGATACCAAGAAGTATCTAAAGAAAAATCTTTGTTGCGAATACCTGTTTGTTATTCCAAAGAATTTGGACTGGATATTAAAGATGTTGCTTCTAAACATTCTCTTTCAAACCAAGAAATTGCTGATTTACACTCCGGGACTGTTTACGAAGTAAAGATGATAGGGTTTACCCCAGGTTTTGCTTACCTTGGTGATTTGGCAAAAGAACTAATCATGCCAAGATTATTAAAACCCCGAATCAACCTATTACCAGGGTCAGTTGGTATTTCTGGTAATAGAACTGGCGTTTACACTTTGGGAGGTCCGGGTGGGTGGAGAATCATCGGTAGAACACCATTAAAATTGTTCCATCCTGACAAACAAAATCCATTTGGAATTTCTCCTGATACGCAAGTTAAATTTACTCCTATTTCAAAACAGGAGTATGAGAGTTACACAAAATAAAAAGTGTTATGGGTATTGAAGTAATTTCATCTGGTTTGCAGACAACCATTCAGGATTTAGGTAGAAAGGGTTGGAGTCACATGGGCGTGCCTGAGTCAGGTTCTGCAGATAAATTTTCATCAAAGTTAGCAAACTTTTTATTAAACAAGGAACTCAATTCGCCAGTCATAGAATGCACATTGACAGGACCTGTCTTGAAGTTTTTAAAGTCCTTTTCCTTGATAATTACGGGCGCAGACATGAAGCCCAAAATTAACGATAAAAGCTTTAAGATGAACACAACCATCAGGGTCAAAATCAATGATGTACTTTCTATGAGTAATTGCTCAGTAGGTTGCAGAACTTATATAGCCTTTTCCGAGAATCTTATTTCAGAAAGATTTTTGAACAGTGCATCGACTTATTTACCTGCCAAATTAGGTGGAATTAATGGTCTCCCATTGCAAGTTGGTGATGTGATTTCCACTGAACCTGTTAATTTAGATGCTGCTAAAACCAAAAAGATAGATCTAAATACCATAAGCTCATTTACAAATGATTGGGAATTACGAGCGATGGAAGGTCCAGAATTTAAATTTCTGAGTACTAGATCTAAAAAACATATTCTCTTGTCTTCTTACACAGTTTCTAATGATTCAAACAGAATGGGAAATAGACTTGATGGAGAGAGAATAGAACTAACTAATAAGGATCAAATGATTAGCTGTCCCATGAACATTGGAACAGTCCAATGCCCTCTTGGGGGATTGCCCATAATATTAGGTTGTGATTCACAAACCCTAGGAGGTTATCCTAGGATTTTACAAATTGCAGAAATTGATTTTCCTCTCATTGGTCAATTAAGACCTCAAGATAGGGTTTCGTTCAAAAAGATATCAATTGAGAAAGCTCGTACTGAACTAAAGAATCATACAAAGCTTTTTCCGTTTTAGAAGCCTAAGTGTGGCTAGAACCATCAATCCATTGAATTTGATCTTCTTTGGGCATTGTTATTCCATCTAAGCAAGCTAAATTAATAGAAAATTGGGTAGGGTCCCTTCTTCTTTTATGGTGTGTATAAACCCCACATGTATTACAGAAAAAATGTTCAGCAATTCTCTTATTCCATTTATAAGAATTTAAATTATCTTTTCCTTTTAAAAGTTTAAATTTTTCAATTGGAACTGGCTTCATGACAATGCTCTTCTTCTTACAAAGAGAACAATCACATCTATAAATATTTTCAAAAATATTCTCTACGTCAACCTGGAAGGTAACTTTATGACAATGACAAGAACCAGACTTTATTGGCATTAAATATACTAACTTAGCTTAAAGAAACAAGGGACTCTAAACATTCCCAGTGTAAGTCTCCAGCTTTTCCATTAGGATTTATAGGTTGTATGCACACATGATTAGCACCGGCATCAAAATGTTCTTTAACTCTATTCTCTATGTCTTTTGAACTGCCCCAAGCGAAGGTAGTATCAATAAACTTATCACTCAAGGAGTCAATATCTTCCTCTGACAAACCCATTCTTAACCAGTTATTCCTGTAATTGGGTAATCTGTTGTATACCTTAGCTGTCTGTCGACAAAGGTCTCTTGCCCTACCCGAATCTTCTTCCAGAATCACTTTTTGCTCTACACAAAGCCAAGGATCTTTGCCCATGATTTCTCTAGCCATATGGGTATGTATGGGTGAGGTGAAGTAGGGATGTGCTCCTTGTGTCTTTTCTGCTGCCAAAGCTAACATTTTTGGACCAAGAGCTGCAATTACCGTTGGGGGTTTATTGGGGTGAGTTATAGCCGAGTAAGGCGAGGTTTCCATCTGTTCTAAATATTTCTTCATAGTTGCAACGGGAGGGCCATAAGTTAAACCCCTTACCCCTTCAACAAGAGGTTTGTGGGAAACTCCCATACCCAAAAGAAAACGATTATCAGATTGTTCGGCAAGAGAATTTTGAGCAGCCAAAGTTACTCCGGGTTCCCGGTGATAAATATTGGCAATGCCGGTAGCTAAGATGAGTTTCTCAGTGTTCGCCAATAACCAGGAGGCCAAAACCATTGGATTTTTCCCTACGGTCTCAGGAATCCACAATGCGCTATACCCTAGAGATTCGATTCTTTTAGCAGTGTTTGCTGCTTCCAAAGAAGTTGCTCCATCGAAAAAGAACCAAACTCCAAGTTTTCCTAAATTCACAATGTTAATCTATATATGAGCAGCTTGTCCTCCATCTACCTCTATGGAAGTTCCACTTATGTAAGAAGCAGCATTAGAACAAAGAAAGACGATTAAAGCAGCTACCTCTTCCGAAGTTCCGTATCTACCTACTGGCACTCCTTTTCCATTGTTTTCTATAACAGTTTCAGCAGAAGTGCCCATAGCTTCAGCTATTTCAATTGCTGCCCTTTCCCACATGGCCGTATGGATAAGTCCTGGAAGAATGGAGTTAATCAAAACGCCATCGGGTCCATATTTTTTAGATAGAGACTTACTGATTGAAATCATGGCAGCCTTGGTAGCACCATAATCTATAAGTGCGGCATTGGGAGATTTACCTCCCGCACTTGAAATCATGATAACTCTACCCCACCTTTGTTCCCTCATGTGAGGTAAAAAAGCTCTAGTACATCTAACAGCAGATAAAAGATTTAATTCATGAAGAGATCTCCAATCATCGTCTGTCATGTAGAGAAAATTTCTTGAGGGAGATGCCCCAACATTATTTACCAAGATATCAGTCGGTCCGTCAGATTCGACGTCTTTGATGAACTTATTGGTTGAATCCTCTTCTCCCATGTCAGCTATGAGACCCTTCACTGACCCCTTACCTTCAGGTTTATATTTTGATAGCTCTTGAACCGAATCCTCATTACGAGCACAAAATGTCACACCAGCTCCATGATCTGCTAATAGCCTTACAGTTGCAGCTCCTATACCCAAACTAGCTCCTGTTACTACTGCTTTTTTCCCATCGAGATCCAAATCAATCATTTTTACTCCTTCCTAATAGTTATTGCATCTCAATAGCTGTCTTAAATGCAGGCCGCTCCGAAATTCTGTCTACATATCCTTTTAAGTTAGACATTTCTTCGGTTAAGCACCCGAGTCTGTTACCCATGTAACAGGAATGACCTAACATTACGTCTGCTGCTGAAAAATTGCCTATTAAATAATCTCTCCCTTCCAATACAGCATTAACTGGAGCTAATGCTTTAGTTAATAACCTCTGTGCTTGACCAAGAGCTGTTTCGTCTTTACGCTCCGGTGGAAGCAGTATGGTTTGTACAATTATGGTGTTAATTGGTGGCATCACCATACCCTCGCAGTAGTGGAACCACTGCAAATATCCAGGATATTCTTGAGAATCAACTTCAGGCTTTAATCCTCCGTTTTTGTGCCGTTCCAAGATGTACTCTACTATTGCTCCCGACTCAAAGATTCTTACTTCTCCATCGTCAAGAACCGGAACACGACCCAGTGGATGCCTAGCTCGATGTTCGTCTGATTTTAAGTCTTTGGGGTGAAATGCCATTTTATTAACTTCATAAGGCAATTTTAATTCTTCCAATAACCAAATTATTCTGCCCGCTCTTGAATTGGGCGCGAAATGAACTTTTAACATAATTCCTCCTTATAAAAGATTAAGCCTCATGCCACAGATATGGACTTGTGAATCTCCAGTCTGCAAACCAAGACTATCAGCTGTTTGTAATATCTCAAGCTTTCCTGGTGCGGAAAGATCCAAGCCTCCTAAACCCTCAGGTCGACCATCTGAACGAGGAACAAACCTTAAAGAAGCATTATCAAGTTTTAAATTAAGATCCTCATCTATTGGTATTTCAGCAATATCACTCCATTTCTTTGCAACCGCCTCTGGATCATCACACTGTAATTCTGCAGCTAAAATTCCATCGACGCGATCTGTATTTTTAGCTCGCTGCCAATCAGGTCCTGCTGGTTCCCAAGGTCCATCAATATCATGTGCTCCTTCCCCTAACTGTTCATCGATCTCAAAGAAGGTTGCACCTGTATCCTTAGGGTGTAATTGCATATTTAAAAAATGTTCATTATCGAATTGGTGAGCGATTCGAATACCCAACTCTTCTACCCTGGAACGGCGAGGTGCATGATCATCACATTGGGTTATAACCATGTAACCGCCATCTCCACCTCTTCTATCGAGGTAGCGCCCTCCTGCAGTATCTTCCTTAACAGGAGCCACAACCTCCAATAACTGGTTCCCTATAGGAAACAAAGCATTTTCTAATCCAAAGAAACCTACACCCGGATCTCGAAAACAAACATTAATCCCCAAAACCTCATTCAAGTGTTCCTCAACAGGCTTCAATTCACCTGCTACCAAACAAATTTGTCTAAGTCTTAACCACATATTTTTTTCTCTAATTCATCTTAAAGTTCGCTTCAAAATAAGCTTCTCTTTCATCTTTCATCATACCAACAGTTTCTTCCATAAATCTATTTCTATCGTCTCGAGTCTCAAATACCCATATACAAACACTATCACTGCTATGATAAATAGCCTTTAGCTCATCATCTATATCGCAAATTTCTTTTGGTATTTTAGCTTTGATGCAAATCATTTTTTTTGATTGCCCTTAGTTTCGTTTCTTTCGATACCAGTCTAAATATGTTCCCATAACGGAAGAAAACTCTTTTCTATCACTTAATTCTAATAAATGTTTAAAAACTAAAGGATAATCTTTAGGACCATTCTTACTAATCAACCCAAACCCATTTTCAGTAAGGATTTCTTCATAATGTCCTTCCCTTAAAAATTGAGCAAAATCGCAAACAAAAGAAATATCGGCTATGGTCAGTTCATTGCCAGCAATGTATTGGCTATTGGCTAGAGAAGTTTCTATTCCGTTAAGGTAAAAGTCATAAGCGGCAGACATCCTATCAAAGCCTTCTTGAGTTAAGTTTTCGATCTCTAGTAAATAGACTTGAGCCTCTCTTGCAAAAACCAAATTAGCATCAAGATAGCTGTCTATTCTTGAGGCCTCATAATTGTTTTTCCCATAAAGTTCCCCGTGTTTTCCTACTCTTGCAACCGCCCTTAAAATACTGTTTGACTCAAATACTCCAATGTCTCCTTCGGGACTAAAGGCTGCTGGAACTGTGCCAAAAGGGTGGGCTTTTAAAAACTCGTCGGTTTTATACAAAATACCTGAAAAACCTCTTTTGCCAATTCGTGCGTAAGAACTGTCTTTGGACATCTCCTTTTCTTCCATCTTCCTTGGATTAAAGTCCCAAAGCCAAGTACTTAATTTATTAGGTTTATCACCAATTACTTCAACTTCGACTCCTGAAATACGACCTGCGATGATTGATTTCCACACTCGAGGGTTTGGCAAGTATGAGAATATTTTCAATACAGCACTCATTCGTTTACTTAAGGTTTAGATAAAAAACCCTTCTTGGAATTTTTTGGTGGTTCATAGTCAAAAGGAAGAGTATCAGGAAGGACACGAACAGATGTTGTTAGCTTCAAAGGTATTCCAAAAGGAGTTTCGTAACTTAACTCTATAAAATAGGCTTTCCAACCATCAGAAGGAACATCTGGCTTTCCTTTATAAACTCCATCCTCTAATTTATCCAGTGAGATAGCCTGCCAAATATCACCAATCGATTCTTTTCTAAAGTCTCTGGCTTTAGGATTTACAGCACTCCATAACTTAACTTCTTCTACAGAAGTTTCAGAACTAACAGTAATACCTCCATCTTCATTAAATTCCCAAGAAAACTTAGGTCTCGGAATGTCATTTAACACGCTGGAATAAAATGCAAGAACGGTTTCTAAGGCATCTGATCCAGATAAACTGTGATCTGCGTTTGGCACATATCTCAAATATTTTTCTCCTGGAAGTTGATCAAAATAAAATTGCGAAGAAGTGGGGAGGAAGAATTCATCTCCCGATGCGTTCACAAGTAACTTTGGCATTTGATAACGCTCCTTGTAGCTAAAGGGACCTACCAAGTTGAATAATGCTCTCAATTCAGGTGTACGCCACCATTCAACTGTTTCCATATCAACATAATCTTGAATGGCGGGGGCCCAAAATCCATAAGTTCTCCAATGATGTTCGAGAGATGGTTCAAGGTTTAAAAGATCTATAACTATAGGGACTATGGCTTCAACACGATCATCAACTGCTGCAGTGGTCCATGTGGTCCAACCTCTTTTTGAGGCACCAACAACTACAAATTTTGTAATTCTCTTTTTACCATCTTCATCTAAAATTACAGACTGGATCGTATCCATTGCAGCTATTGCACTTTTAGTCATCGCCATTCGGGCCGGCCACCTTTCATCCCCAGTCTTAAGGTATTTATCCCAAGTAAACGCAATGAGCGCATCTTCCCACCTGGGTTCATCCTCTCCCGCAAAGGTTAGAGGCTGATTAGGTACCATGCCTAGCTCAGCCACGACAGATCCAGTCGCTCTGGCATACTCAACAATCAAATCAGAAGGTCCTGGTAGAATCTTTCCGTCATTATCACCTCCGTCAATAATCAACATGCCTGTCTGATGTTTGATAATGTCTGGTTTCACAATAATAAGCGAATGCCTCCATTTAATGCGATCTACGTCTTTTGTAGTTAAATATCTTTGAGATATAAGATCCACAATAAAGCTTGTATAACCTTCTCCGGGCTTGGTTTCTAAGATCTTGTATTCATAAGCATCATCTGGTTCATGTACATAACTATCTAGAGTCGTTTGATCATATTGAAGTCTTGGGCCAGCTAACAAGAAATTGACTGAACAAAATATAAGAAGAGCAAAAAGTAATTTGGATAATTCCATTAATATTTTCATTCCCACTCAATACTTACATTTTGTTATCATTTTATAAAGAATAAAGTTCTGGAGAGAGCATAATGGAAAACCCTGATTCGCCAAAGCAAGAAATAGAAGAAGATAACCTAAAGTCAAATATGCGCAAGGTGGCACTGACTGCTCTTGCAGGTACCAGCATTGAATGGTACGACTTTTTCCTTTATGGTGCTGCTGCAGCATTGATTTTCCCTACAGCATTCTTCGGCGAAGCTACACCAACAATGGCCTTGACTTTATCCCTGCTTACATTTGCTGCGGGCTTTGTGGCTAGACCCATAGGAGGAGTTATCTTTGGGCATTTTGGGGATCGAATTGGTCGTAAAAGGACGTTGGTAGTCGCATTGATGTTGATGGGAGTGTCATCCACCCTGATTGGACTCTTGCCCACCTATGCAATGATCGGAGTTGCTGCACCTATTTTGTTAACTTTATTGCGTTTCGCACAAGGATTAGCCATAGGCGGTCAATGGGGCGGAGCTATGTTGCTGGTCACGGAGAATGCCCCTGATGATAAAAGAGGCTATTATGGAGCTTATGCCCAAGCGGGAGCACCTGTGGGTGTAATTTTAGCAAATCTTGCTTTCATAATTATTAGCGCTCTAGTTTCTGAAGAATTTTTCAACACATGGGGCTGGCGTATACCTTTCTTAGCCAGTACGGTATTGATAGGTATTAGTATGTATATTCAGTTAAATCTTGAGGACACCCGGGCATTTAAGGAATTGGAAGCTTTAAAACAAAAGAGACAAGAGAATGAAGCTGACGCTCCCCAACCTGTTGTTCGCTCACCGGTCTTGGAAGCCATAAGAAAATACCCTAAAAGGATTGCCCTTGCTGCAGGTGCATTCTTATCAATCCAAGTAACCTTCTACATCTTAATTGCCTTTTTGCTTGCTTACGGCGTAACCAGCGCTGAAATGTCGCGTGACGACATGTTGGTAGCCGTATTGATTGCATCAGCCTTGATGATTCCTACTCAATTTCTGTTTTCGGCTTATTCTGATCGACACGGTCGTCGTGGGATCTTTATGTTAGGGGCAGCACTAACAGCCGCATGGGCTTTTGTGGTGTTTCCTTTAGTAGATACAGGTAATTTTTGGTTAATCGTATTGGCAATTACTGTGGGTCTGCTCTTTCTGGGAATGATGTATGGTCCTCAGGCTGCTTTTTTCACCGAGTTATTCAGTACGGAAGTAAGGTATTCTGGAGCCTCACTGGGTTATCAACTCGGGGCGATTTTAGGAGGTGCCTTTGCTCCCGCGATAGCTGTTAAACTCTGGATAGAATACGATATCCTTTGGGTGTCAGTCTACATAGCTTTTGCTTCGGCACTTACCTTATTATCAGTTAAGGCCTTGACCGAAACTTACAAGTCTAGCTTGACTGATACGGAGTAATCGGTTTATTAATTCTTCGGGGAAGATCTGTCTAGATCTTCTTGTGTCCCCATGCCCCCTGTGCCTTCTTCTTTTCCCAAAGCATATTCAGGCGAACGTATCTCAGGATTTTCTCCAGGTTTACCTGGAGGCGTGAAATATCCCAAGGCATATTGACCCATGGTGTATCCAATTAACTTTTGCAATTTTGGATTGAGATTTTTAGCTAAGTCTGGCGGAGTGGATAAATACTGATTTTCTTCTTGTCTCAGCCAGCCTAGGGTATAGGTAATATTTAGTCCGATTCGATCTTCATCCGATTCATTAGCTCCCCCGCTATGAAAAACTGTACCAGAGTAGAGAAGTACAGATCCCAAAGACATCTCGGCTTTAGAGATTTCAGACTCAGTTACTTCATGTGTGTCTTCCCATTTAGTGCTACCCACTGCTAGTCTTGTTGCCCCATTTTTTTTTGTAAAGTCAGTTAAAGCCCACATGGTATTAAGTTGAGGCTCGAC
>JAKUUM010000022.1 GCA_022447065.1 SAR86 cluster bacterium
ATTCTTGTAAGATGAACATATTCAGGCCTGAATCTGATCCTGATTTGGAACAGAAGAGAAAGAACATAATCTCTTCATGTAAAAGAATTTTTTGTACACCTAAAAGGATCCGTAAGATAGTTGGTGAAGAAATAACAATGGATTCAAGAATTGGACAAACTAAATTTGAGTTCTCTTACAGGATTACACTCAAAGGTAGAGTACGAGATGTCCAGATTACTTCCTTAGAAGGGGTAATGAATGAAAGGGAAGCATACCGAAGGGCAACTGGCGTTACTAAAAGAGCAGTTTTTATACCCATAGAGATAAAGGGTAACACTTATGAAATAACTAATCTTTCTGCTGTCATGGAGGTTAATACAGGAGTTTATGACGGAAGTTAGATTCAAACTGTCGACAAGGCTAATTGGTTATGCAACTCAGTTAAATAATCGGGTGGCTCCTTAAATTCTTTCCCAGCTATTGCTAAAGACTCCTTAACTTTTTCCAAGTCTTCTTTTTGTCTAACAATCATTTTTTCGTTGTAAACAATTTTTGCTATGACTGAAGCTTTTTTATAATCAAAGTTGATTTTTACATCTGTATCTTTTACTTTTCCTATGGCTACTTTTACTGATTTACCATTAATATAAAAGTGCCAAGAAGCAATTCCAGAAGCATCTATGTTTGTAGGAGCATCCGTAAAGGTTTCGCAGACACTAAAGGTCACACCTTCTTCACCAAATCTGAATACTAAATCTTTCAAAATAATTCGAGCTTGCTCAATCCATTCATCGCTAACAAATTCAAATTTGGTTTTCTCTTCATTCATTTTTTATTTGATAGATCTCAGTCTTCTAACTTAATGTGAAATATCACTTATATCAATATCTAGGTACAATAATTTTGTGAAAGCAATATCCCAAGAAGGTAATCATTTAATCTGGAAAAATCAGTCAGATCCCGTTCTTAAAGAAGACGAAGTAATCATTAATATAAAAGCTTCAGCGGTAAATAGAGCAGATTTACTACAACGCAGCGGAAACTATCCAATTCCGGAAGGGGCAAGTCCCATACTAGGGCTGGAGTGTGCAGGTGAAATTGAGGAAATTGGAGATAAAGTAATAAGTGACTTTAGAAAGGGAGACCAAGTTTGTGCTCTTTTAGCCGGAGGGGGATACGCAGAAAGAGTTTCTGTACCTGCTGGTCAAGTTGTGAAAATACCCAAAGGTTTTAGTTTTGAGCAAGCAGCAGCTTTACCTGAAGTGTATGCCACGGCTTATTTTAATCTTTATATGGAAGCTAACCTTGCAGAAGGAGAGACAGCTTTAATTCATGCTGGAGCCAGTGGTGTAGGAACAGCAGCCATTCAAATATGTAAAGTCAAAGGCAATCCGTGTTTCGTTACAGCTGGAAACAAAGAAAAGATTTCTAGGTGTATCGAACTTGGTGCTGAGGGAGGTACGGTTAGAACAGAAGAGAATTTTGTTCAGGCAGTCAACGAGTGGACTAATAATAATGGGGTCGATGTAATCTTGGACCCCGTGGGCGCAAATTACTTAGATGACAACCTAAATAGCTTATCTTTAGAAGGCCGATTGGTGATGATAGGTTTAATGGGAGGAGCTGAAACTTCAATTAATCTTGCTTTAATGCTGATGAAACGTTTGCGCATTATTGGATCAACTTTACGAAATCAACCCATTTCTACCAAAACCCGGATCATGTATATTCTGGGCGAATATTTATGGCCATTCTTAGAATCTGGAGACATAAAACCTATTATCGATACCATCATCACTATAGAGGAAGCTGAAAAAGCGCATGAGTTAATCGCCAGTAACAAGACTTTTGGCAAGGTTGTTCTTAAAGTAAACTGACAACACTTGATCTATGGAGAGATAAAGGAGAAAAATCTACATTGATAAAACATCTTAAGATAACTTTTTTTGCCTCAATCCTTTTATTTCAAGGTCCACTGTTTTCAGAATATGAAGTGTCAACCGAAAACATAGAAGTTTGGAGTGATGGCACACGCATGCAGGGAAATCTTTTTATTCCCCAGGATAAAAATATAAAAAAATGGCCAACAATTTTAATGGCCCATGGATGGGGTGGAACTAAAGATCACCTGAACAGAGCTTACGCACCCAAATTTGCTGCGGCCGGTTTTATAGTCATGACTTTTGACTATCGGGGGTGGGGTGAAAGTGACAGCAGGCTAGTTATTTATGATGACATGCCAAAACCCTCCACCTGGGGCAACAAAATAAAAGTAGAGGCAATAGCTATAAGAGAGTTAGTAGACCCTTTAGACCAATATGAAGACATTCAATCATGTTTGTACTTTCTTGAGGGAGACTCAAGAGTAGACACCACAAGGATAGGCATTTGGGGATCAAGTTTCGGTGGAGGCCATGCAGTGATGGTTGGAGCCACAGATCCACGCATTAAAGTGATTGTTTCTCAGGTGGGTGGCATGGGCGCCGGCATGGAACTTTATGCCAAGGAACTAAAAAAACGCTTAGTTATGCAAGCTCGAAAAGAAGAAGATCCCGTACCTCAAGGAATTGATAAAGCTCCTGGTTTGAGGGGCACACCACATTTGGGTCGTATGGCTTTGTATCAGCCTGTTTCTGAAGCCAAAAACATTAAAGTTCCCACTTTGATAGTCGATGCAGAAAATGAAGAATTGTTTGATCGAAGAGAAAATGGTTTAGCGGTTTATAATCTAATAAAAGACAAGGTGCCTGCAAAATACCTCACCTTTCCAGGCAAGCATTACGATATTTACAGCAAGAACTTAGAAGCAGCTGTGGAAGCGCAAATTGATTGGTTTAAGAAATATTTAAAACAATGAAAGGAAAGCTCTTTCTATTTTTTATGCTCCTTCTTGGACTGGTAGCTAATGTTGCTGCTGAAGATCAACTAACAGGAAAGGAGTTGACTGCAGCAAACTGTACAGCTTGTCATGAAAACAAAGAACTTAATATTGCTTCTTTAGAAGCTATGTCATTAGCCACTGAAAATGAACTCTTTTATGTCATGGCGGAAGGTAAGATGCAAAATCAAACTGAGCATTTATCTGAATCGGAAATTAGAAAAATAGCCAAATACATTAGCTCAGCAGAAGAAACCTCCTTGTTTAGGTGTTCAAGGGCATTGATCTTAACTGATCTTGTGCCTGATGAAGATTGGACAAGTTGGGGTAATGGCCCTTTGAATAAACGGTATCAGAAGAACACAAGAATTAACTCCTCTAACATAATAAACCTTAAACTTAAATGGTCCTTTCGATTAAAAGGTGGAAATGCCAGAGCACAACCAATAAGTGTAGGTAAGTTAATTTTGGTTGCAACTAAGGATACTTTATTTGCTTTAGACTCTAGCTCTGGTTGTTCATTCTGGTCATTCAAATCTCCTTCTGAATTTAGGACTTCTCCAGCTTACGGAAGAAAAGCAGGTCTGTACGTGTTCATAGTTGATCAAGAATTAGTAACCTACAAACTTGATCTTTTAACTGGTAAGTTAATTTGGAAGACTCAATTACCAAGAGAGTCTGACTGGAATATGTCATCAGGTTCAATTTCTATAGTTGACTCTCATCTGATAGTTCCGATTTCTACCGTGGAAACAATAGCACCTTTAAATCCTAGGCATGAATGCTGTACTACGAGCGGAGGCATAGCCAAAGTGAATATAGAGACCGGTGAAGTCATATGGTTTCATAGGGTGTTAAAACCGGCGGAGCATGTAGGAAAGGTACGAATTACGAGAACCAAGAAATTTGCACCAGCTGGAGCTGCAGTTTGGAATACTCCTGGGATAGATTTAAAGAAAGGAAAGGTTTTTTTTGGAACAGGGCAAAGTACTCAGTCACCTGCTTCTGAATTCAGCGATGCCATCATTTCTTTGGATTTAAAAACAGGTGAAAGAGTTTGGTCCACTCAAACCTTAGCTGGGGATGCCCATAACGTGGCCTGTGAAGTGCCTATGGCAAGGCAATGGGGCTGTCCTTATGAAAATGGACCTGATTATGATTTTGGAGCTTCGGTTATCAAATCCAAAACTAGTAAGGAAGAAGAGATACTACTTGCCGGTCAGAAATCTGGTTGGGTATTTGGTTTAGAGCCCAATAGTGGACAAATTATTTGGAAAAATAGAATCGGAAGAGGAGGAACTTTGGGCGGCATCCATACGGGTATGGCAACCGATGACAAGAAGCTCTATGTGCCTAATTCAGATCGGGAAGTGGGCAGAAAATACGATTGGGATGCGAAACCCGGTCTTTATGCATTAGATATCGATACCGGCAAAATCATCTGGACTTTCCTGTTGGATGATGACTGTAAAAAAAGAAACGAACTCATGGATGGTAAAGGAGGAAACTGTTTTAAGGCTTTTTCAGCACCTCCTTCAGTAGCATCCGATGTTGTTTTTGTGGGCTCTTTGGATGGTAGGCTGTTTGGCGTATCTGCAAAAACGGGTAGGGCTTTATGGGAATTTGATACGCTCAAGACTTTTCTGACGGTAGATAAAAGTAAAGCAATCGGTGGTGCCATGGATATAGCAGGACCAGTCATTACCCAAGATCAGTTATTGGTTATGAGTGGTTACGGGACTCATGGGCAATTCCCAGGCAATGTGCTGTTGGTATTTCAATTGGATGACTAACAAGGAAAAATGAAAGCAATCGAGTTTCTTCTTTAGATGTTTCAACAAGATTTTTGTATCTCAACTAGCGGACAGGGTTTGATTGAAATTACTCGAGAGGTTAGTGGGATTGTTTACGAGTCTCAAAAAGTAGAAGGATTGTGTAATGTATTTTTAAAACACACTTCTGCTTCTTTACTTATCCAAGAAAATGCCAGCCCTGAAGTCATGTTAGATTTAAATAATTTCTTTAGAGATCTAGTCCCCGAGGAATCTAATTATCTTCACAATACTGAAGGTCCTGATGACATGCCAGCCCATATAAAAAATGCCTTACTCGATACCTCCTTGTTGATCCCAATAAAAGATAGAAAGCTAGACCTAGGAACTTGGCAGGGTATCTTTCTTTTTGAACATCGGCACTCCAAATTTAAAAGACAGATCAATGTTTCAGTTTTTAATTAAATATTCGCTTATATTGCCTCTTCTTTGCCTAAATGTTCTTTTAGGTTGTCAATTATTTGAAAGTGAAGAAATTCCAAAGATAACTAATAAAACCAACGATTACGACCTGTGTTTTCCTGTAGAGTACAGCAGGCTTTTTGATCTTCCTGATGATCTTAGATTTCAGTATTTAAAAGACGTTCAAGTAGAAATAGGCAAAAGAAAGTTGGATTGTAAATCAAGATTCGAACCGTATACAATTAGCAATGTACAAGAGTCAAATTTTAAAGGCATAGAAGAGACAGATTTAGACAAAATTAATAAAAGAATTTTTGATGAGATGAATAAATGTAGACCAGAAGATAGAGGTGTGGTCATCCATTGTAACTAAGAAAAAAAATGACTGAATTTGCTAAAGCCATTGATAAAACTAAAGTTCGCCATTATTTAGTTGCCGACACACCTGAAGAAATAGATGCTTATTGTGAGGAAAAGAATCTGGAAATATTAACTAGACCAAAGTATGTAGATCCAATCACGGTGTGCCATCATTTTATATGGGTTGGAAAGAGGCCTAGACCAGCTCAGTGGAAAATAGCTTAATGCTATAGAAATCTTGCGGGTCTGCTGTAGTCAGGACCCTTGGCATCCCAGCCCATGTGATCATCAGCTCCAACAAGCTTAGCAAATTCTGGAGGGTTTCTATCCAACATCTCTTGGGTAACTTTCCATTGGTAGGCTTCTTGAGTTTTTAACTTTCGGTGACAAAAGTAGCACGTAAGGTTGAGTCTTAACCCTTCAGTTTGTTTCGGAAAAGCTCCATGCCAAATGCCTCCATTAAAAATAATAAGAGATCCAGCCTTTGCTTCAACTGGTACAGCTTTGTCTACTCCCTCTCCTGGCTTAGGTTGTCTGTAGAGTCGATGGCTTCCAGGAACCATCGCCATGGCTCCATCCTTTAAGGTATAGTCAGTTAAACAGTAAGTTGAATTACTGACGTCAAACCATGCATTAGGGATTAAGCCTTCTGGTGTGCTAGGAGGCGTATCGCTATGTAAACCCAGGGTTTCTCCGTATCCATCTCCCTGCCATTTAACAAAAGAAGTCATGCTTGAAAGTTGTTGAGTGCCTTTCATTAAATAATTCATCATCGCGTTAAGTGTTGGGTTCATCAACCATTTTTCAAAGATAGGATCAGCCATTAAAAGATAATAAAGTAAGAATTGACTATCGGTTTGAGGTTGTGCCTTGTATTTACCTTTTTCTCCATTTTTACTAAGACTAAACTTTTTCCCTGTTCTTTCTTCACATATCCTAAGAACAGTTTTTCTTATCTTGTTGAAAAATTGAGTAGAAGCAACTTTTCTGGGAGGGATGATAGTAAAGCCATTTAACTCCAGTTCACTTATACAGTTCTGCAGTCCCAGTTTTTTTATTTGGGCTAAAGTATCGCTCAAATGTTTGGGAGATTTCAATTTCTTACTTGCCATAAAGCTATCCTTATTGAGTTCCAATTCATGTTAGCTTTTATTAAAAAGTAGATCAATTTTGATCAAATCTTTAAACTGGCTTTTTGAAGAATTTCTCCCTCTTTTCCTTTTAACTCCACACTAATAACTCCAGATGATTCTATTCTTATGACCCCATAATTCATGTTGTAGTGCATGGTTCCTAGAATAAGGGGATCTGTTTCTTTCCAGACTGTCTCTAACCAGCCTGGAAGTGGCTTATTCAAAGAGGATGTTGTCAGTTCATATAGGTTGTCCTGTTTATAAATTGCTCCTTTATGCCTATCGCCAGAAACTAAAATAACAGGTTTTTTACTTTCTTTAATTAAAGATAACAGTCTTTCTTTTTCGTGGGGAAAGTTACTCCATTTTTCAAATCCATGATTAGTAGCGAGAATTTGGATTGATGAAACCAAAATAATTAAATTAGTTTCTGTTTGGAATTCTGATTCAAGCCACTCCCATTGTTCTTCTCCAAGGATGGTTGTGCTTGTGTCAGTGGTAGCGATGTAGTTCCTTTTTTCGCCTACAAGTGGAGATCTAAAATATCTTGTATCGAGACCTAAGATAAGAATTTTCTTATCTTTAAGATTTTTATTTTCAGAGAAATAAATACCTTCTTGACTACGCCTTGGGTCTTCTTCTTTTACCTTCCAAAAATCTAGAAACAATTTTTGCGAATCTTTTTTTAGAATATAATCTCCTCCACCATCATCAAGTCCATAATCGTGGTCATCCCAAATAGCCAGAGGATTTAGATTTTTTAACCATCTTGGAAGCCTCTGCTTTTGCTTGGTATAAGCTATTTGCATTTGAATGAGTTCGCCAGAATCACTGTCTCCATAGACGTTATCACCCATGAAAACAAAAGCGTGAAGATTTTCTTTTTTGAGCGGTTGCCATATTTCTTGAGGATTGTCTTGATCTAAACATGATCCAAAGCCAATCTTAAGAGAATCTTGGCTTTCATTAGCT
Organism: SAR86 cluster bacterium; assembly: GCA_022447065.1. Classification (GTDB taxonomy): domain Bacteria; phylum Pseudomonadota; class Gammaproteobacteria; order Magnimaribacterales; family Magnimaribacteraceae; genus AEGEAN-183. The sequence continues at coordinate 7,560 of JAKUUM010000022.1, forward strand.
TCAATGTAAAAGCTAACTAAAATGTAAAGAAAGAAAAAAGGAATCTTAAATTGATTGAGAAGGGCATACATATTTCTACCTTAACAAAATAATTAATTAGATAAAGTAAAGTTATTTGATCTATATGACGAAACACTATGTTGTTACGATATAAACATGAAAGAAGAAAGATTTTTATTTTTATGCTTGGTTGTTTGTTTTGTTATCCTCCAGTCCTGTACGAGCATTCCAAACTATCCTGAAAGCAGAAAAGTCTCACAAATAGATGTTTTACATGGAATTGAAATCGAAGACCCTTATAGGTGGTTAGAAGACTTTACCAGCAAGGAAGCAGAGGACTGGATAAATTCCCAAAATGCTTTAACCAGAAAATTTATTTCCAATAATCAATACAGGAAGAAGATAAAAGAGAATCTTGAATCAATATGGGTGAGTGATTCAAAGAGTATTCCTACCATAAGAGGAGACCGAATCTTTTATTTCTTTAATGAAGGAAGTTGGCAGCAAAATAAGTTTATAACCCAAGCTTGTGATAGTTGCGAGCCTGAGGTACTGATTGACCCAAACACCTTTTCTGAAGATGGAACTGTATCTTTAGCAAGTGTAAGCATCAGCCCAAATGGAAAGTTGGCTGCCTATTCACTCTCTGATGGTGGTTCAGATTGGAAAACCTGGAAAATTTTGGAGGTAGAAACAAAACAGACTTTAGATGATCACCTTGAATGGACTAAATTTTCTTCCGCTTCCTGGGAACCGGACAATTCAGGTTTTTACTATCTAAAATACCCAGAACCAAAAAAGGAAGCTCTTTCTGACATAAATAGAAATCCACAGCTTTATTTTCACAGAGTAGGTTCTTCGCAAAAAACAGATACCCTTATTTACGAAAGACCAGACAAACCTAATTGGTCTTGGAGCATTCAAGTAAGCGAAGATGGTCTTTACCGAATCTTGAGCATAGGAGAGGGAACCGATGATAGCAATCGGCTTTATATAAAATTTAATGGAGAAGACACTTTTATGCCCATAGTGGAGGAGTTAGTGGCCACCTATACCTTCTTAGGAAGCGAAGGCAATAATTTATGGTTTTTTACAAACTTAAATTCTCCCAATGGAAAGATAGTTAAGTTGGTGATTGGTAATGAGGGGTCTTTTGAATGGAAAGATGTGATTAAGGAAACAAAATCTTCCATCTCAAGGTTAAGTCTTATAAACAATAAATTCGTTATTACTTACTTGATTGACACTCAATCCGATGTGAGGTTTTTTAATTTAGATGGAACATTTATATCTCGTTTAAATTTACAAGGGAAAGGGACCCTGAATGGCTTTAATGGAAAGAAAGAAGACCGTTTTACTTACTTCAGTTTCAGCAATTACATTACTCCAACAAAGATTTATAGAATGGATTTGAATACTCTAAGTTATGAAGATTATTGGTCGGAGTCTTTACCAGGTTTTAACACTGCTGACTTCAATACTGAGCTTAGATTCTATAAATCTAAAGACGGAACCACAATACCTTTACATTTAAGTTATAAAAAGGACACACAAGTCGATGCCAAGGTTCCAGTTCTCTTATATGGATATGGTGGCTTTAATATTTCTATATTGCCCAGTTTTAGCAAGACCTATTTAGCTTGGATGAATCAGGGAGGAGTTGTTGCGATAGCTAATCTCAGAGGTGGAGCTGAATACGGTGACAAATGGCATGAATCAGGAATGTTAATGAACAAACAGAATGTGTTTGATGATTTTGCTTACGCAGCTAAATTTTTACATGCCTCAGGGATTGGAAGTAAGCAAAGTACGGCTATTCAAGGAAGATCTAACGGCGGTCTCTTGGTTGGGGCCACTATGCTCCAGAATCCCGATTTATTTGCAGTTACCATTCCCCAAGTTGGAGTTATGGATATGTTACGTTTTAGTAAATTTACTATCGGGTGGGCTTGGGAGAGTGATTATGGTTCAGTAGACAATAAGGAAGAATTTCTGAATCTTCTTTCTTATTCACCCTACCACAATATAGAAGAGGGGCAATGTTATCCTCCAACCTTAATAACTACTGCTAACAGAGATGATCGAGTAGTGCCTTCTCACTCACTTAAGTTTGCAGCTCGATTACAAAAAGCCCAAGGTTGTCGGAATCCTATACTTTTAAGAGTAGAGACAAGAGCAGGCCATGGATCAGGAACTCCTAGGAATAAAAGAATTGAAGAGATAGCAGATATATACGGCTACGCCTTATCTGTAATCAAAGATAAAGTGAATTGAGCTGATTATGTTGAAAGTGCTACTATTTAAATGAGGGGGAGAGAGAAATGCCAAATACTAAAGCCAAACCTGATGAAACTTTAAGTACAGTTCAACCTTTTGAATTTTCAAAAGAATTCTCCAAGAAACTAAAAGATCTTGATTTATTAAAAACAGTAGATCACATCAAAAAACATGGATATGCGGTTATGGACGCAGGCGTTACCGAAGAGTTTAATCAAAAATTGAGAAAGACCTGTATCAGATTAACCCAAGAAACCGAAGGGCCAGCGAAAGGCTATGCTGCAGCGATTCTTTTAGGTAGAGATCCCATTTATGAAGAAGTAGTTTTAAATCCAAAGATTCAAGCTATGGTAGAAGTGATGTGTGGAAAGGGCGCTCTTCTCTCCCAATTAATTGCAAGTGTTCGACCTAAGGGTGCTCCACAAATAGGCTTACACGCTGATCAGAATTGGACTCCAGCACCGTTTCCTGTTCACAACCAATTACTCACTCTCTGTTGGGCTTGTGATGAATTTACAAAAGAAGGTGGTTGTACAAAGGTGATACCCAAGTCTCATTTAAAACGTAGACACCCTCTACCAAAAGAGATAACTGCTCAAAAAGGAGCAATTCCTGTTGAGTGTCCCCCTAGATCTTTAGTCATGTGGGATGGATCGATATGGCACAGTAATTACCCAAGAAATATAGAAAGTGATAGGGTTGTTATTCACATTACATTCAGTCGCTTAGCTCTCAGAACAGTAGAAAGTTATGACCACTTGGATGATAAATGGCTTGAAGGAAAACCAAAAGAACTAGCAACCATGTTGGGAAGAGATGACTTCTTGGGACATAAGGACTTTACCAAGGGCGGAGCCGGAGGAGAGTTTGAAAAATTAGCTAAAACTTTCACTTGGGCAAGAAGCTAAATTGTGGAGATCCAAAATGATCACCAGAAATGGTTAGATCAGGTCGAAGAAGAGATCATAGATCCAGACTTAAAAATTGTTGACCCACATCATCACCTTTGGCCTGCTCCCTCAAGATCTGAAGGAGTTTCTCCTGAAAATCGTTATCTCCTAAAAGATTTATGGAAGGACACTGATTCCGGACACAATCTAGTAAAAACAGTATTCGTAGAGTGTGGACAGGGTTTTTTTGAGACAGGCCCCAAAGCAATGAAACCAGTAGGAGAAACCAAGTTTGTTTGCGAAGTAGCTGAACAGGCAAAACTGAGCCTATCAAAAGCACAAATTGAGGGCATCGTCAGTCATGCAGATATGATGTTAGGAAGTTCGGTACGTGAGGTTTTAGAAGCCCACATAGAATACGGCAAGGGTAGGTTTAAAGGCATTCGTCATGGAGCCAGTTGGGATGAAAGTGAAGAAATTAGAAATTCTCATTCTAATCCCATTAGGCATATCTATCTAGACGATCAATTTCAACAAGGAATAGAGCAATTAGACCTATTAAATTTAACCTTAGATGCTTGGAATTATCATAGTCAAATCAATGAGTTAAAACAATTAGCTAAAGCTTTCCCTAATTTAAAGATAGTCCAAAATCACTTTGGTGGTCCCCTTGGTATTGGTCCCTATAAAGATAAGAAAGAGGAAGTATTTTCAGTATGGAGTGAAGCTATAAATGAATTGGCAGAATGTAAGAATGTTTATCTTAAGATAGGAGGATTAGCCATGCCAATTAATGGATGGGGTTGGCACAAGAGATCAAAACCAGCAACTTCAGATGAATTGGTGGAGTCTCATGGTAAATACTACCTTCATGCTATTAAATCCTTCGGATCTACAAGATGCATGTTTGAGAGTAACTTCCCAGTTGACAAAAGGTCTATTTCTTACCCAGTGTTATGGAATGCATTCAAGAAGATAAGTCTAGAATTTTCTGACGAAGAAAAGGATTATCTTTTTTCTAAAACAGCAGAAGAATTCTATTCAATCTAAACCAGAAGAGGATTGCCCGCTTCTTTTGTTCTTTGACTTTCAGGTGGAGATTGATCAAAGTTTTGAATTTTAGCAGCTTCTTCTCTCACTAATTCAGGTGAGCCTAACAATTGCCGATTCAGGCCTATTCTCTTAAACCAGTAATGCAAACCCAGCTCTTCCGTAAAGCCCATTCCCCCGTGCACTTCTATTGCAGTTCTCGAAACCTGTTTGCCCACTTCGGATACATGTGCTTTTGTATGACAAGCCATTAATCTTGCTTCTTCAGGTATGTGGTCAAAACAATGAGCTGTGTGCCAGACCATTGCATGACAAGGCTCCAGTTCAGCCGCCATTTCAGCACACATGTGTTTTACTGCTTGAAAAGATCCAATCTGTCTACCAAATTGCTTTCTTTCGAGGGAATAAGCCACTGCTTTATCTAACATTACTTGAGAAGCCCCTAAACTATCTGCAGAAAGCATGAGCCTTCCAGCATCTATTACTTTATTAATTACATCCTGGTTTTTCTCTGAACCTGGCAGTATCTCGGTTTTAACTTTCTTAAGAACAAGTTCCATGGACTCTCTTGTTTTATCTACAGTGGTTAATTCTATTTTAGTTAGTCCAGAATCATCTGCGTCAATGATAAATAGTTGTCCTGCTTTATCCGATAAGATAAATGCATCAGCATTTTTACCATCAATGATGAATAGAGCACGTCCTGATAATGTGTCATTAGAGAAACTGATTGCCGTATCTTCACGAGCACCTACAAATTCAGATAAACCTATACCTATTATTCTTTCGCCGCCTGCAATTTTTGGTAACCAATAGTCTTTTTGTACTTCACTGCCGGCGAGGCTTAATGCAAGAGGAGCCATAACGTAGGTACCAGTAAATGGAACAGGAGCAGTTCCTGATCCTAATGCTCCAGAAACCACGGAAGCAAAAAGCATGTCCAGCTCCAAGCCCCCATATTTTTCCGGTACAAGAAGGCTACTTATGCCTAAATCAATCAAGCCTTGATGAACCTTCTCTGCTGTTTCCTTATCTCCACCAGCAACTGCTTTAATTGTATCTAAAGAGGCATTGTCCTCCAGATATCTCTTAATACTATTTTCTAAGCTTTGTTGCTCTTCTGATAAGCCAAAATACATATTAGGCTTCCTGTACTTTAGGTTCTTTGGGCATACCTAGGCCTCTTTCGCTAATAATATTTTTCTGGATCTGGCTGGTACCTCCACCAATGATCAATCCTAAGAAATACATGTAGTGCATTTGCCATGAACCACTATCCCTAAGAAGAGGACTGTTCTCGTAAAGAGTGCCTAACTCTCCCATGGCGTCTATGGCTAAACCTTCGAGGTCATGTCTGAGTTCAGTTCCTTGAAGTTTGAGTATAAACCGAGCCAAGGTAACGTCCTGTTCTTTATTGATTTGGCTTGAAAGTATTCTTAATGAATTAGATTGCAAAGCAAGTACTCTTCCTTGAATTCTAAGAAGTCGATCCCTAAAAGCAGGTTTATCAATGACCCTCTCTCCATCAATTGTTTCAGATTTCATTAGGTCTATCAGTGCATACATTCTGTTCATCATCACATTTGGGTCAGCTAAAGAACCACGCTCATACGCTAAAGTGGCGTTGGCAACCTTCCAACCCTCACCTCTTTTACCGACAATGTTAGTAGCCGGGATACGCACATCGGTAAAGAAAACTTCATTGAAATCAGCAGTTCCTGTCATTTGCATAATAGGTCTGATTTCAATTCCTGGGCTATCCATGGGTATCAGCAGATAGCTAATACCTTGGTGTTTAGGGGCATCTGGCTCAGTTCTTACTAAGCAGAAACACATTTGCGCAAATTTTGCTGTACTGGTCCAAGTCTTTTGACCATTGATCACCCATTCATCTCCATCCAATTCACCTTTGGTTTGCAGGCTAGCCAAATCACTACCTGAGTTCGGCTCAGAATATCCTTGGCACCAAATAATCTCCCCCCTTAAGGTCGGTTTTACATAAGTTTGTTTCTGTTCCTCTGAACCGAGTTCTAAAAGAGTAGGAACCAACATTTGAATCCCTTGTCCTCCCATTGGTTTAGGAATGGGTGATTTAGCAAATTCCTCCGCGATGATTCTGCTTTTAATGATATCCATATCACCTCCATAACCACCATATTCTTTGGGAGTAGACCTGGCAAAATAGCCGTGATCGATAAGCTTTTGCTGCCAGTCAATTCTTTCACTACTTCGTAAAGAACCTCCAAGATTAACTCCTTCATTTTCTGTTATGAACAATCTTACTTCTTCCCTAAATTCGTCGTATTCGGGTCCATAGTTTAAATCCATTGATCACTCCTCTTCTGCTAGTGGAATAGGGCACTTAGGATAATTCCTGAATCTTTGATAAACAAGATAAAAAAATTTTATATCCTTACAAGAGGTAGGGAATTATCGCCTTTCTATCAGAAGGGTAATCAGGAAATTTTTTCTTATACCATTTGTGGTTAGCTATAGCTCTTGGTAATAAATTCGCTACGGTCCAAAAGAAGAAAACTAAACCTGCAAGGCTCCACGTCATAATTGCCCAACCTAGCCACTCAATCATTTCTCCTAGGTAATTTGGTGAAGACACTTTATTAAATAAAAACCCCTTGGGTACAGTGTAATCTTCATCACTATCTTTACGCAGGGCAATCAGAATGTTATCTGAAGTGATGTTTATGTACATTCCTATAAAGAAAAGTAAGAAACCTACCACAAAGGGCTTACTGGTCAACCAAGAAGTTGGATACTCCCCAAAAACAAACAGCCAGCTTCCTTGAAGGTAAACATTTATCGCATTAAAAACTAACGCTAGCAATATAACTATAAGCGGCATTGGTTTTCCTGAGATCTTTGCTTTTAAGGGCCAAACGAAACTTCGGTTGAGATAGTGGATCATCCAGATCGAAACAAATAATATTTGAACAAAACTCTGGTTGCTATACAAAAAGAAGAAAACGATCATCAAATAGACAGGAGGCGATTCAAACAAAATCCAACCCAGTCTAGATGGAACTTCAACTCCCCATCCCTTTCTTAAGTAGCGACCATAAGGAGCGGTTCTAAAAAAAAGAAAAAAGCCAGCTGCTAGACACAACAAAGACCAAGCTAGTAGCAGATTGTAATAGGTACCCACTAGTTACCCTTAGGTCTGTCTTTTCTCGAGTATTTAGTTCTATCTTTAAAGGTCTTAGCTTTGTTAAATTTACCAGCATGCTTTGCAACTGGATTTCTTCTGGGATGTTTGTCTTCCTTACCCATTTAAGCCAAATAGTACCGCCAATGAAATAGCAATGATCGTTCCTGATAAAATAACATACATTGAGGTTATTAAACGATCTATCCACATACTCTGCAACAATACATTTTGACTAACTGAATCAAAGCTCCTTATAGCCATAGGACGGCCAGAAGGTTTATTTTCTTTATACTTATCATTCATACTGTATAAATATACAGTATATTTAGGATAGAGCAATTTTTTTAACTTTACTTTCCTATACGTCTTAATAATATGAAGTCCAAGAGGATCTCAGGGAGGACTATGAAATTTATAAAAAAAGGCATTCTATTTAGTTTTGTTACTTTATTTGTTTTCGGTTGTTCTAATGATTCACTAAATCTGCAAGATTCTACTTCAAAAGACGAACCAGTTAATCCAACCAAAACCGAGGACTATAACGAAGAAAGGAATCTTTATTTTGGAGATACTCATGTCCATACTAAGTATTCATTTGATGCGTACATCTTTGGAACAACAGCCACTCCTGACGATGCCTATACTTTTGCCAAAGGAGGGTCTATCAAACACCCGCTAGGTTTTGATATGCAATTAAGTGAGCCGTTGGATTTTTATGCGGTGACTGATCATGGTTTTTTCTTAGGCATGTTTGAAAAACTCGCTGATATCTCCCATCCTGCTTCAACTCTACCTGGTGCGGATCCTTATCATGATATCAATGCACCTGGTAATACAGGAATAGACTCTATTTCAAGAAGACGAAATGCGTTTGCTAACTTTTTTTGGTTGAGTACTTTTGGGAATCAATTTAGTCAATGGAGAGCAAAAAGCTTCAAAAATAATATAGCTCTCTCAATGCCAATGTTTGATTATGATGTGCATAAGACAGCTTGGAAAGATATAGCAGAATCGGCAGAAAGAAATTATGAACCAGGTAAATTTACCACCTTTATTGGTTATGAGTTCACTACCAATTCGGGTCTCATTGAGGGAGGAAATTTGCACAGAAATGTTCTTTTTGAAACTTCAAAATACCCCAAGAGACCCTGGACAAGAATTGATTCTATAAATCCTGAAGATCTTTGGTCCTGGATGGATCAGTTAAGAGATCTAGGCTTGGATTCAATTGCTATACCTCATAATTCCAATGGATCCAATGGTAGGATGTTTGAAACTAAAGCTTGGGATGGGTCTTTAGTTGATAAAGAATACGCAGACTTTAGGATGCGCAATGAGCCTATTGTAGAAAATACTCAAGTCAAAGGATCTTCAGATACTCACCCTTTATTATCTCCGGATGATGAGTGGGCAGATTTTGAAATTTTCCCCTACCGAATTGGAAGGGGCAGAACATATAGCGATCCTAATGGAGGTTATGTAAGGCAAGCATATCAACGTGGATTGGGGTTGCAGTGGGAAGACCGAGGTAACCCTTACAAGTTTGGAGTAATAGGATCAAGTGATACTCATACAGCTGCGGGTGCTTTTGTGGAATCAGATTTTTATGCCAAAGTTGGTGTTTTGGATGGCCTACCTGCATTAAGAGGCACTATCCCACTGAGCAAAGATGAATACACACAGTTAAGTACAGGAGAAAACAATTCAAATAGTTTTATTGAAAAAGAACAGGGAAAGTATGTGGATACTTATTATTCTCTTTGGAGCGCTTCTGGTTTAGCCGCAGTTTGGGCCGAAGAAAATACAAGAAAATCAATTTTTTCTTCTTTTAGAAGGAAAGAAACGTATGCAACAAGCGGCAACCGGATAAGACTTCGTTTTTTTGGAGGTTTTGATTTACAAGAACTTGATTTAAGTTCAGAACAATTAGTAAAAGAAGCCTATAAAAGTGCCGTACCGATGGGAAGTGATCTTATGGCTAAAGGCAGCAAATCTCCTTCATTTTTGATTTGGGCGCAAAAAGATCAAAGAGCTACTTCACTTCAACGCTTACAAATTATTAAGGGTTGGACAGATATTGAGGATGGAAGCACCCACGAGAAAATTTATGATGCAGCTTGTTCCGATGGTTTAAAGGTTAATACACAAACTCACAGGTGTCCTGATAATGGTGCAAAAGTTAATCTAGCAGATTGTTCTGTTTCTAATTTAGGGGCTGCAGAATTAAAAACTGTATGGACGGATCCTGAGTTTAATCCTAATGAAGATGCTTTCTATTATGTTAGGGTTTTAGAGAATCCTTCTTGCAGATGGACAGCTTGGGACGCGGTAAACAACCAAAGGAAACCCAGAGCTGATCTAAACTTAATTACACAAGACCGAGCTTGGTCCTCACCCATCTGGTATGTGCCTAGCTCTTCAACAACAGCTGACTGGATCGGTAATTACGATCCAGCGGAGGATTCGACGCAATAAAAGGAGAAAGTTTATGTTCAGAGTCGTATTTATTATTTTTGGTCTTCTAATTCTATCAAGTTGTTCCAATGATCATCTGACCATTGAGGACCACTCAACTCCTGACAAAGATGTTTCCAATGAAAGAACGGAAGATTACAACCAATACCGCAATGTTTATTTTGGAGACACCCACATACACACCACTTTTTCTTTTGATGCTTACCTTTTAGGAAACATGAATACTCCAGACGAAGCATATCGTTACGCAAAAGGTGAAGGGATGAAAAATTCTTTTGGTATAGATATGAAGATACGAGAACCATTAGATTTTTACGCAGTAACAGATCACGGATTTTGGATGGGTGTTGTGGATGAATGGGCAGATACAACTACGGAATTATCAAAGCATCCCTTGGCAAAGCCCTATCACAATATAAATTCTCCAGAAAATTTGAATTTTGATACTGGAATAAAAAGAATAGCTTTATTTAGGCAATACGCTGGTCAATTCGTGCAAACTCGGGGAGGGTACTGGAAACTCTTCAAAGCTTGGTTAGCGAATGATGTTTCTATTGCTTCGGCAGCGTTTGACTACGATGCCCATAGAGAGGCTTGGACAGAAGTGGCTAAGGCAGCACAAAAACACAATGACCCAGGAAACTTTACGACCTTTATAGGCTACGAATGGACTTCTGCCTTTTTGCAACCGGACGGTGGCGCTTATCACAGGAATGTCTTATTTAATTCCAGTAAAGCCCCAAAAAGACCCTTTACTAGGATGGATTCTCAAAATCCTGAGGATTTATGGACTTGGATGGATACGATGAGAGATAAAGGGTTAGACAGTTTAGCGATACTTCATAATTCAAACCAATCCAATGGACAGGCTTTTCGACTAGCTTATTTTGATGGTAGGCCACTCGATCAAGCCTACGCGGAGCAAAGAATGCGAAATGAACCGATGGTTGAGATTACCCAAATTAAAGGCACTTCTGAAACTCATCCCAGATTATCTCCGAACGATGAGTGGGCTGGATTTGAGATACTAAACACGCGAAAGGGTAAAACAAATTTTTATAGCTCTCCTCCCGGAAGCTATGTGAGAGAAGCTTTGATGAATGGGATGGCTTTGGAAAGAGAAGACAGAGGTAATCCATTTAAATTGGGATTCATAGGATCGAGTGACAATCACAATTCTTCAGGTTCATACGAAGAAGATAATTATTTCGGGACTACTCCATTAACAGGAATTCCTGAGGTTAGAGCTTCAATTCCCCTAAATGGTGTGTATGGTGAAATGCGAACAGCGCAGTTTGGAGCCTCGGGCTTAGCTGGTGTTTGGGCGGAAGAGAATACCAGGGCAGCAATCTTTAATGCTCTCAGAAGAAAAGAAACTTTTGGAACTTCTGGGAATCGGATAAAGCTACGTTTTTTTGGTGGCTTTGATTTATCAAGTATTGATTTGGATTCAGAAGATCTAGCTAAGCGGGCTTATGGAAAAGGGGTACCCATGGGTTCTGATTTAATGGGTCAAGGAACAAAAGCTCCTAGCTTTATAGTCTGGGCACAGAGCGATAGCTACGGAGCTCCGCTCCAAAGGATTCAGATTATTAAGGGTTGGTATGACCACGGATACAGAAAGGAAACGAGAGAAAAAATTTATGATGTTGCTTGCTCAGACGGACTAGAAGTTGACCCTACAACCCAACGATGCCCTGACAATGGAGCTAAAGTTAATTTAACCAATTGTGCTATTTCTAACGATAAAGGGGCTTCTGAACTTAAGAGTGTTTGGACTGATCCAGATTTTGAATCAGGTGTTGAAGCTTTTTACTACGTGAGGGTATTGGAAAATCCTACTTGTCGTTGGACTACTTGGGATGCAATTCGAACAGGTAACAAGATAAGACCTGAAGTAGACATAACCATACAAGAACGCGCCTGGTCATCACCAATATGGTATAAAATTAATCAATTATTTTAAGGAGAAGGAAATGACAACAATAAACCAAGAACTTTTTCAATTGGCTATGTCTGAAGAGGCCCGACCACTAATGGACTTAGTTAAGAAACACTGCGAAGAAAACGTAGCTCCTATTCAGCAGGAATTTTATGATTTACATAATCAAAAGGAAGACAGGTGGTCATGGCATCCTCGCCAGCTGGAGCTCTTAGAGGGCGCTAAAGACAAAGCAAGAGAGCTGGGTTTGTGGAATTTCTTTTTACCCGATAACGATGGAACAATAGGTGAGGGACTTACTAACTTAGACTATGCCTATATAGCAGATGATTTAGGTAAGTATCCTTTGGCATCAGAAACCATGAATTGCAGTGCACCTGACACTGGCAACATGGAGGTATTGCAACAAGTTGGTACTCCAGAGCAAAAGAAACAATGGTTGGAACCACTCTTAAACGGGGAAATAAGATCCGCTTACGCCATGACCGAACCCAATTTGGCTTCTTCAGATGCCAAAAATATAAGTACCAGTGCCGTATTGGAGGGTGATGAATGGGTTATAAATGGAGAGAAATTTTTTATATCGGGAGCAGGCGATCCACGATGTAAGATTATGATAACTATGGTTAAAACAAGTCCAGATGCTCATCCTTCCAAACAGCAGTCTCAGATCTTAGTGCCCAAAGATGCTCCTGGTGTTGAAATACTGGAAGGCATGCAAGTGTTTGGACATGATCATGCTCCGCAAGGGCATATGCACATCAGATTAAATAATGTTCGAGTTCCCAAAGACAATATTTTATTGGGGGAAGGAAGAGGCTTTGAAATATCTCAAGTTAGACTTGGACCAGGCAGGATTCATCATTGTATGCGTACCGTTGGAAAAGCAGAAAAGGCCTTAGAATTAATGGTGAAACGTGCCGGTACCAGAGTGGCTTTCGGTAAACCTATTGCCAAATTAGGTAAAAACTTGGAAGTTATTTCTCGTGCCAGGATAGAAATTAATGCCATGAGACTGTCAGTACTACAGGCCGCTAAAGCCATGGATGTTTTAGGAAACAAAGAAGCCAGGGTTTACATTAGTGCAGTTAAAGCTATGGTTCCTGAAAAAGCATGTCTTATTGTTGATCAGGCGATTCAGATTCATGGTGCAGCTGGTATTTCACAGTGGACCCCACTTGCAGACATGTATACCGACATGAGGCACTTAAGGTTTGCTGACGGACCTGATGAAGTTCACCACATGGTTGTGGGAAGAGCGGAACTTCAAAAATACGACCTCTGGTAGGCGAGCAATACTCTTTTTATTTACTGCTTATTCTGTTATAAGTAGTTACAACTTTTTAGGGGATGAAATGAATTATTTGTTTAGGAATTTAGCGGTAATATGTGCAGTCTTTTTATGGAGTTGTACTTCACCAGATGATATTGTTGATTATAGTAATTTAGGCCCAGATTTACCTGAATCAGGTACCACTCCAAGTTACAACGAAGAAAGAAACGTCTATTTTGGCGATTTACACGTTCATACCAAGCATTCTTTTGATGCTTACATATTTGGAACTATTGCCACTCCAGACGATGCCTATTCCTATGCTAAGGGAGGTGTCATTAAACATGCTCTTGGCTATGACATGCAGTTAAAAGAACCTCTGGATTTTTATGCAGTAACGGATCATGGTTTTTTAATGGGAAGTGTTCCTGGATGGGCAGATCCGAATAATACGAGGGAAGGTACTGAACCTTTTCGTAATTTAAATGTTCTTGAGAATCGTACGATTGAATCAATTCCCCAAAGAGGAGCTCTTTTCCAGACTTACGTTAGAAGTATCATTCAAAATAGAAGTAATTGGGGTGTTATTAAATATTTATGGACAGGCGATCAGGCTCATATTTCTAGCATCTATGATGTAGACATTCACAGGTCTGCTTGGAGAGATGTGATCCGAAGTGCTCAGGAACACAACGACCCTGGAAACTTCACAACTTTTATTGCTTATGAATATACCACTTCCAGTACTTTTTCTGGTGAAAATAGAGGAATGCTGAGTCCTGATGGCACGGGTCCTTTTGAAGGAGGAAACCTACATAGAAATGTTATTTTTAAAGGAGACAATGTAACTGTAGAGCCTTTCTCAAGATTAGATTCACTGAACCCTGAAGATTTATGGACATGGATGGATGATTTGAGATCTAGGGGCGTTGATACTCTCGCTATTCCTCATAATTCGAATGGATCGAATGGTCAGATGTTTGAGCTAGAAAGTTGGGATGGTTATCCTGTTGGAAAAGAATATGCTGAATTTAGAATGAGAAATGAACCTTTAGTTGAAGTGACTCAAGTTAAAGGTACTTCTGATACTCACCCTCTACTTTCCCCTAACGACGAATGGGCAGATTTTGAAATTATGGATCAGAGAGTAGGCGGGGTAGGTTGGAGTAGGCCTTTCGGAAGTTACACTAGACAAGCTTATCTTGATGGACTAGGCCTTCAAGAAGAAGGCAGGGGAAATCCCTATAAATTTGGCTTGGTTGGTGCCAGCGATACTCATACTGGAGCCATGTCAGATGATGAATCAAACTTCACTTCCAAGATAGGTATTCTAGATGGATTGCCAGCTAATAGAGGATCTATTCCATTAAGTGATGAGCAAGTACAAACTGCTATGGCAAATGATACTGCTCCTGGAACTAGGTTAATTGGACTCAAGAAAATAGGTGAAGACTATTACAGTGATTCAGTCTTTACTCAATGGAGTGCATCTGGAATGGCTGTAGTTTGGGCTGAAGAAAATACAAGAGACTCTATTTTTAATGCATTCAGAAGAAAAGAGACTTACGCCACCTCAGGTACAAGAATTAAATTAAGATTTTTTGCCGGAGAAAACTTAGATGTTTCTTCTCTTTCAGACGATGATTTGATTAAACAAGCTTATCTTAAAGGTGTTCCGATGGGTGGTGATCTTTCTGTTTTAGAAGCGTCTCCTAGCTTCTTGGTCTGGGCAACTAGAGATACAAAAGGAGCTCCACTTCAAAGAATCCAAATCATCAAAGGTTGGGTTGAAACTATTTCAGGAAAACCCCATGAAGAAGTTTATGATGTTGTTTGTTCGGATGGCCTTAATGTTAATCCTAAAACTAACAGATGCCCTGATAATGGAGCTAGAGTTAACATCTCTGATTGTTCTATAAGTTCTAATGTAGGAGCCTCTGAATTAAAAGCATTCTGGAAAGACCCTGACTTTGACCCTACTTTAAAGGCTTTTTATTACGTAAGGGTTTTAGAAAATCCTACTTGTCGATGGTCAACTTGGGATGCTGTAAAGAATGGTTTTGAACCAAGACCGGATTTGCATAAAACCATCCAAGAAAGAGCTTGGTCGTCGCCAATCTGGTACACACCCGAAGCTTAAATAGATTAAATCCTTTATGACCAAGAAGTTACTTTCCTTCTTATGCATAGGTCTGGCTATTTTACTGTTAGATATCTGGTTTGATTCTTCGAATCAAGATAAAAACATAGTTCTCTACGATGATGAAATATTGAGCTTAATAGAGATTTGGACAGCTCAAGTGGGACGACCCCCAAATGAGGAGGACTTAAAGGGAATTATTAATCAACTGGTAGAAGAAGAAATTCTTTATCGAGAAGCATTAAAACTGGGGTTGGATAAAGACGACATTATTATTAAGAGAAGATTGGCTCAGAAGATAGGATTTTTAAAACAAGAGGAACAAAGTGTTCCTCCTACAGAGTTACAGCTCAAACAGTATTTTGAATCTATGGAAGCTGAATACTTTATGGATACAAGATTCAGTTTTACTCATCTGTATTTTTCAAAAGAAAAGAAGGGAGCAGAAAGAGCTCTCAATTCGTTAAAGCAGTTAAGAAATCTCGATACTATCCCGGATAGCGACCCCTTTTTAGTGGGAAAGAATTTTCTAAACAAGACAGCTAAGCAGATAGCTAGAGATTTTGGAGAAGGATTTTCTAATAACCTTATAGAAGCTGAAACAGGGCGGTGGATTGGACCATTTAAATCTATCTACGGCAGTCATCTGGTCAAGATTTCTAAAGTGGTAAAGGCTAGAAAACCCAATTACGACGAAGTTAAGAAAGCTGTTCTATTGGACTATTTATTAGAAAAGAAACAAACAGAAATGAGAAGTTATATAGAGGAATTAAAGAATCAGTACGACGTACAAATAAATCCTAAATTTAATTATCCCTAATGATCTTTAAATTCAAACCCCTCCTGTTATTAAGTTTAATCCTTGTTAGTAATCTAGGAGCACATGAACTTAATCCAGCTAGATTGATTCTAGAGGAACAGGAAAACAGAACTTTTGATGTGATTTGGAAGTTTCCTTCAAACGTCCTAACAAAACCTGGAAGTATCCTGTTTCCATCAGGTTGTACAGAAACGTTAACTTCTTTGCCTAAAAAACAAGGTAAATATCAAATAACTGAATCGACTCTTGTTTGTGACTCTGACTTACGTAACCAAACATTAACTGTTAAAGGATTGAGCAGAATGACAGATGCACTGATAAGCATCAGATTTACGGACGGTGGTCAATTTGAAGGATTAGTTTCGGTAGCCGATTCAAAGGTACTTATTCCTGGAGAATCTAATTTATACCCAACTAATTATTTTTGGTTAGGTGTCGAACATCTATTAAGTGGCATTGATCATTTAATATTTGTGCTCGGTTTAATATTTATAGTCGTTGGTTTTAAGACATTGGTAAAGACCATAACAGCTTTTACAGTAGCTCATAGTATTACTCTAGGTTTGTCCGTAACTGGAATTTTTCAATTACCTCAATCTACTGCAGAAGCTTTAATTGCTTTAACTCTCATTTATCTAGCAATAGAAGTAGGAGAGAAAGAAAGATATTATCGAACCCCATGGCTACTGGCATTTGGTTTTGGTTTATTGCACGGATTTGGCTTTGCAGGTGCTTTATCAGAGGTAGGTTTTTCTGAATCAACTTTACTATATTCCTTACTCTTTTTTAATTTAGGCATAGAAGCTGGACAGTTACTGGTTATACCTGTGTTTATTTTAATTGTTTGGATGCTCAACAAAATTAATATATCTAAGCTTACCCATCAATTTTCGTCTTACATGATTGGTGGAATCGCTTGTTTTTGGTTAATTGAAAGAGTTAATAAGATATTGGTTTTTTAGGTTGATCATCAGCATTCACTGTATTAACATCAAATATATTAAAGCGCATATTGAAAGCGCCTTTGAGTTTAATAATAATTTCGGGGAGAAGTTATGTATGATCTAACTAAGACTATTCGTGGTCTAATTTTGTTTTCTCTAGTACTAATCAATTTTAATATCTTTGCTGAAGAAGAAGTCGAAGAAGTGGTTGTTACTGGTTCTTTGATTAAAGTCTCAGCGCAAAACCAAGCTGTGCCGGTTGATGTGATCGGTAGAGATGAGTTAGAAGCACAAGGAAGTCCGAATATGATAGACGTAATCCTTAACCTGCCTTCTATGTCAGGTACTCTAAACCAACAAGATCAGTTTCAAGGAAGTGGTGTTGCAACTGGACTGAAGAATATCAATATCCGTGGTATGGGAGGAGACAGAGGTCTTGTTCTTATCAACGGTAAGAGAGTTGCGGCTGCAGCTGTTAGATCAGCAAAATCAGCTGTTTATCCTGTTGATGTAGGTAACTTTCCTATGATTGCAATGCAAAGAATAGAATTACTGAAAAATGGTGGTGCAGTAACTTATGGATCTGACGCTATAACAGGTGTCCTTAACTTCATAACAAGAAAGGGATTTGATTTCTTTGAGTTTAAAACAAACTTTTCTGATAATGATGGAAGTGATGGCGATAACAATTTTTCTATGGTTTGGGGTACTGGCAATAGTGGT
>JAKUUM010000023.1 GCA_022447065.1 SAR86 cluster bacterium
ACGACGTTAATGGTGAACGGTACTCATATATTCACCAATCGGCTAGTTACTAATTTAATTTGTCAGGGAAGTTGAGCGTCATGGCATCTGCACCAGATTCAGCTGGGCTGTGGAATTCTTTCACGGGTATACCTATTCAGCACACCCAGCAGCCTGTGCGGCTGGGCTTGCCACCATGGACTTGTTCGAGAAAGAGGATTTGGTCGCAAGGGCCGAGACGCTTTCACCCTATTTTCTGGATCAGGTGTTTGCCTTAAGTGATCTTGAGATTATCACCGACATCCGCGGTTATGGACTCTTCGCCGGCATCGATATATCACCTGAGGGTGGCGCAGGCGTCAGAGGGTTTGACTTCCAGAAGCGGCTTTATCATAACGGGTTGCATATCAAAATGACTGGAGATGCGGGCCTACTGGCGCCACCACTTATCGCCGAGCCTAAGCATATCGATCGTATGTGCGAGATTCTGCGTCAGACGCTTATGGAATATTAATATTATCGTTAGTTGGCTGTGATATAACAGAGTCTGGGGTCAATAATTGCTCTTTCAAACAACCCCTATTACTAATTTATTGAAGATTTAACAACCAAAAATGGAGAGGTGGAAATGAAAAAAGTTATTGCTTTTGTTCTAGGAAGTTTTGTAGCGGCTAATCTGGGTATGACGGTCGCACATGCAGCTGCTGATGAAGTTAGGGTCGCGTTTTTCCTGGAGTGGGCAACTCCAAACCAAGAAGATAAAGTTAAAAATTCTTTTGATACAGCTCTGGGTGTTCCAGTTAAATGGACGAACTTTGCAACAGGTGGGGAGATGACGGAAGCTATGTTGTCTGGAGATATCGATATATCTTATTCTCAAGGATTAACACCTTTTGTAAATGCAGTTAACGCTAAAGCACCTATCAAACTTGTAGATATTGCAGTTATATATGGAATGGGTGGAACAACTTGTGTTGCAGCCAAAGGTATAGATAAAGGAAATGCTTCTACTAAGTTAGATGGTCAAAAAGTAGCAGTTCCTTTGGGAACAATGGCTGACTATGTTTTCAAAGAAACAATGAGGGTTGTTGGAGCCGATATTTCTTCAATGAAAGTTGTTGATATGAACCCTGAAGACGGATCTGTAGCATTTGTTAACGGTGACGTTGCTATGGCATGTTTGTTTGGTGGTAAATCTATCAAAGCAGCTAAAGAAAAAGGAGCTCCATTACTAACTGTTAAAGAAGCTCAAGATGCTGGTATTGCTGGTATTGATATTACTTCAGTAACTAACAAATTCCTAAAAGAGAATCCTGGAATGGTAAAAACTTTTGTTGAAGTAACTCACGATGCAAACGCTAGATTTAATGCTGGAAAGTCAGACATGAACGTTATAGCTAAAGATGCGGCTATGGATCTTGCTGGTACTAAAAACCAAATGGATGGATTTGAGTTTCCAGATGCAGCAACAATGAAATCTAAGTACCTGAATAAAGGCGGTATACTTATGACTTACCTAAGTGTTATGGGTAATATGTTTGCTACGTCTGAGAATCCTGCTCTTAGTGATTACTCTAAAGTTGTAGATACTAGTTATCTACCCTAATTAAGCTCTAAAATAATATTTAAAAAGGCACCAATTTAATAAATTGGTGCCTTTTTTTTAATAAAAAATCTAATATATTATTTTTATGAGTGATCTAGTTTCTCAAAATGTGAATATGATTTTTGAATCTCTGAAAGGAGAAGCTGTTCATGCGCTTAAAGATATAAGTTTTACTTTAAAAAAAGGTGAGCTATTAACTGTATTAGGCCCTTCAGGTTGTGGAAAAACAACTTTATTAAATATTGCAGCTGGTTTTCTTCGTCCAACTTCTGGAATTATTACTTTGGGTAATAAAGAAATAAATGGCCCTGGAGTTGAAAGAGGAATGGTTTTTCAACAAGGTGCTTTATTTGAATGGTTGACAGTCGCAGAAAACGTAAATTTTGGTTTAAGAATGAAAAAAGAAGATTCTGTTACGACTGCAAAAAAAGTTGAAGAATGGCTCGAAATAGTAGGTCTACAAGGTTTTGGGAATACTCCTACGTATCAATTATCTGGAGGTATGCAGCAAAGAGTCGCTCTCGCAAGATGTTTAATCAATGATCCAGATTTAATATTAATGGATGAACCTTTAGGGGCTCTTGATGCTTTAACTCGAGAAAAAATGCAGTCTTTAGTTTTAAGAATTTGGAAAGAAACTGGAAAAACAATTATTTTAATCACTCACTCTGTCGAAGAAGCCTTGTTATTAGGTGAAAGATCTTATGTTATGGCTCCTAGACCTGGAAGAATACATAAGGAATACAAACTTCCATTTGCCTCAATGGGCTTAAAAGAAGATTTAAGAGAAATAAAAAATAATAAAGAATTTGTATTTAAAAGAGAAGAAATATTATCCATGATTTGGGATATGGAAGAAGAAATAATGGGTAAAGAAATTTAGGATGATTACAGGAACTATTACAATTGTAATAATTTTTGCAGTTATAGGTTCTATCCTTTATGGACAAAGACTAATCAAAACTGAAAAAAGTGATGCAGTTTTTGGAAATCCTGAAAGAGCTAAAGGTGGAATACATTGGGTTGTAGTTGGAACTTGTTTTCTATTATTTACTTGGCTTTATTATTCATGGGATATCGCAAAGGCATTTTACCCTAAGTCTGCAAATGAACTTTGTCAGGTTGCAAAAGTTAATGAGTCGTTGCTATCTTTAAAGTATCTTTTCCCAATAGAAGAAAGAAGCCATAAAAGTACTGCTCTTATTAAGCGAGAAAACATTAATATAAGTGACAAAATAATTGAAATACAAAATTCGTCTGATTTAAAAAATCAGGATAAAGTAATTTTCGTAAATTTACTTAATAAGACTCGTCAAACAATTCCATTATTAACTAATAAAAATTATCTAGAAACAGAAACTAAAAATACAATAAATGAGCTAACAAATAGAATAAATGAATTAAAAGAAAATTTTTCAAAAGATAGTTACCCTCCGCGTTTATCAGATGAAGAAGAAAACAAAAGAATTGAAGCAGTAAAAAAACAATTAGGTTGGGGTGCAACTGGTATGGAGGTTCCTCCTCTACCCGAAAGTAAGGTAGGTTTAAAATTTCATACTGCCGCTCAAGAATTAAATTTAATTAGTGATGAATTTTTTGCAATGAGAAATCATCACTCTGAATATTTACGATTGCTAAAAGAAATAAGAGATCAAATTAAAGAATACAAAAATGCATTGAACGATGATCAAGATCTGGAGATGAGATATATAAAGGAAATTAAAAAACTTGGTCAAAGAATCGAATATGAAAGCATTTTTCCTCCTAATGCTTTAGATGAAATGGAAAATGCAATTAGAGCTTTTGATAGAGTTCAAAAAAAAGAACAAGGCTCTATTAGAATTATAGATATGTTGTTGTTTCCAGCTGGAACAATTGTCGCTAGTGGTCCAACTTGTGCAGAAGATGGCCCTGGTAGATGGTTACCTAAACCATCAGATACCTTTAGAATCTTTGGCAACCTATTAAAACCAAGCGTAGGATTTAAAATGGTCCCACTGCTCTGGTATGAAATGATGGGTGTTAATAGAATAGTTGGTTTTATTCTTCCAGATTGGATAGCAGATATATTGCCCGGAAAATATCCTGTTCATACTTCTGATGGAAATGTAGAGCCAAATTTTAAAAGCAAAGTTTTAGATTTTGTAACTGGTGAATTCGAAGCTTTCAAAATACCTGTTCCCATGGGGCATATTTGGGATTCATTCTTACGAGTATTTATGGGTTTAATGCTTGGAGTTATTTTTGGCGTACCTTTAGGCATCTTTATGGGTTTAAATAGATTTGCAAAAGGATTTTTTGATCCATTGGTTGAACTATATAGGCCAGTACCACCTCTTGCGTGGGCCCCATTAGTAATTACTGTCTTTGGAATAGATAACCTTGGAAAAGTATTTTTATTATTTATGGTCTCTTTTTCAATTATGATTATTTCTGCAAGAGCTGGAGCTTCGGGAACGCAACTATCAAAAATTCATGCGGCTCACTCACTTGGAGCATCAAGATGGCAAATATTAGGACATGTCATATTACCAAATTCATTGCCTGAAATACTAACGGGGCTAAGAGTTGCTGTTGGTATGTGTTGGGGAACATTGGTTGCAGCAGAATTTTTAGCAGGAACTACTGGTATTGGATTTGTTGAAAACGTTGCTAGAAAATATATGCAATATGAAGTTATTTGGATTACCATTTTTGTAATGGGAATGCTGGGACTTTTATTTGATATTACTCTTAGACAAATAATAGATAAAACTACTCCGTGGCGCGGGAAGGGTTAACGGGTAAACGCTTATGAGACTTACTGTCTATCACAGTCACCACACGCTTTTTGAAGTTGAGCAGGTTCAGCAACGAATTATTTGTCGAAAAAATTCGTAGAAAATTTCCCGGAAATTATATTTGGGGAAGTTAATAGGCTGGGCCTCGACCCTCTATGTGCGTGTATCGATCTCGATTATTGGTCTTAAGGGGGTATGGATCGTTCCATTAAAAAGCCGGATCAATCTTCAAACCCGACTGGGGCCCCTGCTGAAATTCAGAGAAAGATTTCCCTGGTCAGGTTTTAGTTGTATCTGGCGAAAAGACTTGGGATATTTGTTATCAATGAAGGTAATGGCACTGTGCCCAGAATGTGCCCTAAATGTGTCCACTCCAGTCCATTCCAGTCACATACACGCGGGATCGGTGTGCGTATGTGGTTGATTTAACGTTATACCCCGTAGAAAGCACTGCCTTCACACGGCAGGGGTCGGAGGCTCAAATCCTTTCACCCCGCCCATTTATCCCTTTTGTTTCAATGTCCT
>JAKUUM010000024.1 GCA_022447065.1 SAR86 cluster bacterium
CATGGTAATCTCATACAAAGTTGATACAAACTTTATAAAAACTTTAGTTAAATCAATATCTCACAACCATGTTGTTATTGAGTGGGAATAAATATGCGAAAACCAATAGATGTTTTTGGAGATTGGGCTGAGAAAGGTAAAGATAGAGGTATGGAAAAAACACATGCAATACCTGTCGATGAAATGATAAGTTTTGCATTAAAAGAAAGATTGGATATTGGTAAAAACTTTAGTTTTTTAGATTTAGGTTGTGGAAATGGGTGGGTAGTTCGTAAAGTTTCAAACAACACATTGTGTTACCGAGCAGTAGGTATTGATGGTGCTAAGCAGATGATTACTAATGCTGAATCAAGAGGTGGTGATGCCGAATATATTCTTGCAAATATCAATTCTTTCAATTCGCCAGAAAAGTACGATGTAATTCATTCTATGGAAGTATTATATTATTTAGAAGATCCTGCAGGAATTGTACGAAAGATTTCAGATTCTTGGCTCAATAAAGGTGGAAGATTAATTGTTGGGGTAGATCATTATTATGAAAATACAGATTCCCATTCTTGGCAAGAAAAAGTAGGCACTCGAATGCTTATGCTGAAAGAATCAGAATGGGTTCAGATTTTTGAAATGGCTGGATTAGATGAAGTTGAAAGTTGGCACTCAAACAAACATACAGATTGGGCAGGTACTTTAGTTATAACTGGTAAAAAATAATTTATTCAATTAAAGGTATGTTTTACCTGGATTCTTTAGAGCTTCTCTAATATCTATCAAGCCTCTGAAACCCTTGCTCAATAAGGGTTTAAAATTAGGTTACTATTGAGTTGGAATCAGGTGATACAAATTCTATTACCAATACATATCCTTGCTGGAGTTATAGCTTTTATCTGTTCAGCTTTGGCAGTTTCATCTGCAAAAGGTAAAAAACTTCATGTCCTCTCAGGGAGAACATATTTCTGGTGCATGGTTGCTAACTTTTTAACAGCTATTCCAATGTCGATTATTACCAGCAACATCTTTTTGTTTCTAATAGCTATCTTTTCTTTCTATTTAGCTTTTTCTGGTATGCGCTTTGCTAGAAACAGAAAAGGTTTAGTCACTACTATGGATTGGATATCTGTTAGCTTAATGATTTTATTTGGAATAGGGATGTGGTTGATAGCTTTACTTTTGTTTTTGGATGATGATTCATATTTTATAGTACTTCTAGTTTTAGGATTTTTAGCTATTACGTTGGGTTATGGTGATTTTAAAAGTCATAAGAACAAAACAGCCACCGGGAAAGAAAGAATAGCAAAACACTTAACCAATATGATGGATGGCACAATTGCAGTTATTACCGCTGTTTTGGTTGTTAATGCTCCTTTTGAACCAGAATGGGTTTGGTGGGTGCTTCCAACAGCACTAATAACACCAGTTATTTTTTGGTGGAATAATAAAGTTTTATAAATGCTTTTTTTTCAAATGATTCATAGAAGTTTCTCAGGAAACCCTTATAATCGCGCCTTTTTAGGAACATCATGTCCGTTAAGAACCTTCGAAATATAGCCATTATTGCCCACGTTGATCATGGCAAAACTACTCTTATTGATAGGTTGCTACAACAATCAGGAACTTTGGATAGAAAGAGCATGACAACGGAAAGAGTCATGGATTCAAATGATCAAGAGAGAGAAAGAGGAATTACCATTCTTGCTAAGAACACATCAATACAATGGAATGGTTACCGTATAAATATCATTGACACTCCAGGACATGCTGACTTTGGAGGAGAAGTAGAAAGAGTTCTTTCGATGGTTGATTCTGTTTTATTATTGGTTGATGCGGTTGAAGGGCCTATGCCACAAACCCGATTTGTTACACAAAAAGCATTTGATCAAGGTCTTAACCCTATCCTTGTTATAAACAAAGTAGACAGGCTTGGTGCGAGATCAGATTGGGTTCTGGATCAAGTGTTTGATCTGTTCGATAGGTTAGGTGGAACTGATGAACAGTTAGACTTTCCGGTTATATATGCCTCTGCTCTAAATGGAGTGGCGGGCTTAGATGAAAAAGATTTGGCTGAGAACATGACCCCTCTGCTTGAATTGATAATAGACAAAGTTAATCCTCCCGAAGTCAATGATGAAGGACCAGCTCAAATGCAAATTAGCGCCCTCGACTATAACAGCTACGTAGGTGTTATCGGTGTTGGTCGCATAAAGAGAGGGAGAATCAAACCCAACATGCAAGTAATTGTTGCAGGTTCTGATGGTTCAAAAAGAAAAGCAAGAATATTGCAAGTGACGGGTTACGATGGACTGGAACGAGTGGATGTTAAAGAAGCCCAAGCTGGAGATATAGTTTGTATAACGGGCATAGATAAACTTAATATCTCTGACACAATCTGCGATCCAGAAGCTGTTGAAATTCTACCTCCTCTCTCAATAGATGAACCCACAGTAAGCATGACCTTTCAAGTAAACGACTCCCCTTTTGCAGGCAGAGAAGGGAAATACATCTCATCAAGAAACCTTAAAGAAAGACTGGAACAAGAGTTAAAACACAATGTTGCGCTAAGAGTTGAACCTGGAGAGAACCCTGATAAGTTCGTAGTTTCTGGACGAGGGGAATTGCACCTATCTGTTTTAATAGAAAATATGAGAAGAGAGGGCTATGAGGTTGGTGTTTCTCGGCCCAAAGTTATTCAAAAGGAAATTAATGGTGAAATTCATGAACCTTTTGAGCAGATAGTTATTGATATTGAAGAACAACATCAAGGTTCAATCATGGAAGAAATGGGGCTTAGAAAAGCAGATCTTCAGAATATGGAACCCGATGGCAAGGGAAGAATGAAACTTGATTTTATTGCTCCTTCAAGAGGGATGATAGGATTTAAATCTAATTTCCTAACTCTAACTAGCGGCACAGGAATCATGACAAGTGTTTTTGATCATTATGGTCCTGCCAAGACAGGGGAAGTGGCAAAAAGACAAAATGGTGTCTTGGTTTCCATGATCTCTGGTAAAACTCTGGCATACTCATTATTTAACCTGCAAGAAAGAGGAAGAATGTTCGTTGGACACGGCATGGAGGTCTATAAAGGGCAAATAGTTGGTCTGCACTCAAGAGACAATGACTTGCCTGTTAACCCTACAAAAGCTAAGCAACTAACTAATGTTAGGGCAGCAGGAACTGACGAGAATCTAATTCTTACTCCACATATTCAACACACTTTAGAGCAAGCTCTTGAGTTTGTTGAAGATGATGAATTGGTCGAAGTTACTCCTGAATCTATAAGGTTAAGAAAAAGAAGCAAAGCAACTCTTGATTGGGAATGAATAATAAAGTTAATAAAATTAATAACTTACGTAAATATTAAGTGAAAACTAAATCCAATAGTTTTGACGAAGTCCAAGATGAAATCGTTGATTTATTTACTGAGGAAAATGGCGATCAAAAATTTATATTTTTAACAGGTGCAGCTGGGACAGGAAAAACCACTTTGTTAGAACGTGTAAAAATTCAAGTTGATAAAAAAAAGATGGTTGTTGCACCAACAGGTATAGCTGCTCTTAATATTGGAGGTGCTACCATCAACTCTGCTTTCAGAATTGGATTCGACACAATTCCTGAAATTACTAAATCCAAAGATCCCAGGTTTAATAAATTACTTAAAAATCTTGAACTTTTAATTATTGATGAAATTTCAATGGTAAGAGCTCCCATGCTGGATGCTGTTTCTCAATCATTACAAATTCATAGAAAATCAACTGAGCCTTTTGGAGGAGTTGATGTGCTAGCCTGTGGTGATCTTTTCCAATTACCTCCTGTAGTAAAACAACATGAAGAAAGAGCAATATATGAGAAATACGACTCAGTCTATTTCTTTGATGCTCACAGTTATAAGGAAATAGAAGGAAAAATTTTTTATGAGTTAACAAAATCTTTTAGGCAAGAAGAAGATGATAATTTCTATAATTTGCTCAATAACATTAGATTAGGGCAAGATTTGGAGACAACAATAGATAGAATTAATAACCTCTGTTTCGATTCAACACTCGAAGTAGATCCTTTTATGACACTGACTTCTAGAAAGAATAGGGCGGAAGAGATTAATCATCATAAATTGTCTCACAATGACAACCCTGAAGAGGTTATTAAATCTAAGGAATTCGGGGAATTAAAAGAAAATGACCTTCCTGCACCACGAGAATTAAGAATAAAGAAAGGTGCAAAGGTTATGTTCATAAAAAATGATTGTGAAGGACGATGGGTTAACGGCACTGTAGGGACAGTCTCTGAATGTTTAGATAAAAAGAAGAAGTGTATCAAGGTAAAAGTTGACGGAAAGACTTATAAAGTAGAAAGAGAAGAATGGAACAAAGTGAAATTTACCTATGATGATGACTATGACGAGGTTTTAGAAGAGGTAGTTTCTTCTTTTAAGCAATTCCCTATTAAATTAGGGTGGGCTGTAACAATCCATAAATCTCAAGGATTAACTTTAGAAAGTTGTTCGGTTGATCTAGGCGATGGAGCTTTTGCAACCGGTCAAGCTTATGTAGCCTTAAGTCGTTGTAAAAC
>JAKUUM010000025.1 GCA_022447065.1 SAR86 cluster bacterium
AATTTGGATGTTGGGACCTGCCTTATTAGAGTTTGCCTCTGAAGAACAAAAATTAGAACACATCCCAAATATAGTAAAAGGAAAAATTTGGTGGTGTCAGGGGTATAGTGAACCTGGTTCAGGTTCTGACCTAGCGAGTCTGAGTACAAAGGCTGTTGAAGATGGGGATGATTACATAATTAATGGCCAGAAAATCTGGACCTCCAATGCCAACTATGCAGACATGATTTTTTGTCTAGTTAGAACTGGTCCTCAAGAACCCAAGCATGATGGCATTAGCTTCTTACTAATAGACATGGATCAACCTGGAGTTGAAGTTAAACCAATTAAATTAATCAGCGGCAATTCTCCATTTTGTGAAACCTTTTTTACAGATGCTAAGGCTCCAAAGTCAAATTTGATTGGTGAAATTAACAAAGGATGGACCATAGCTAAAAGGCTTCTCCAACATGAAAGATCTATGATCTCTGGCATGGGTTTAGCAACGGGAGCAGGTTCTGGACCTAGGAAAATTTCTGGTTTAGCCGAACTGGGAAAAAAGTATGTTGGCGTAGATGATAAGAATCGCTTATCAGATTCATTACTTAGAAACAAAATAGCTAAACATGACCTTAACTCTAGAGCTTTCGGTTTAACTCTGCAGAGAATGGGTGAAGAAGCTAAATCAGGTGGCCCTAGTGCTACTGCTTCCATGGGAAAATATTATGGAACTGAACAGAATAAATTAAGGTATGAAATTATGCTTGAAGCTATGGGAACTAGAGCCTTAGGCTGGAAAGGTGAACCTTTTACACCTGAAGAATTAGCAATAACAAGAGAATGGTTAAGGTCAAAAGGCAATTCCATAGAAGGAGGAACTTCAGAAATTAATTTAAATGTGATTTCGAAAAGGGTACTTAATCTTCCTAACTGAAATAACGCAAAGCCAAAGAGGAAATAAACGATGGCACTATTGTTCAACGAAGAACAGCAATACTTAAAAGATACTGCAAAAGATTTTGTACAAAAAAATGCTCCCATAAATCATTTTAGGGAATTAAGAGACTCTGAGAATGAAATAGGTTATAGCGAAGACCTTTGGAAACAGATGGCTGAATTAGGATGGGCAGGGATACTTATCTCTGAAGAATATGGAGGTTCAGATTTTGGCATGTTGGGTTTAGGGGCAATTCTCGAAGAAACAGGTAGATGTCTGGTTCCCTCTCCATTATTTTCAACTGCACTTCTAGGAGCCAGCTTAATTGAAATAGGAGGAAGCAGAGATCAAAAAAAAGATTTGTTAACAAAAATAGCCCAAGGAAGTTTGACCACAGCTTTTGCTCTCGAAGAAGGTTCAAGACATGCTCCCAATATTATTTCTACCAAATCGGAAAAAAAAGGAGGGGGCTATATTTTAAATGGAGAAAAAACTTTTGTTTTAGATGGACATAGTGCTGATTTATTGATTGTCACAGCAAGAACCTCGGGGAAAAAAGAAGACAACTCAGGAATTAGTCTATTTTTAACTGACCCCGATAGTAAAGGATTGACAAGAAACAGAACATTAATGGTGGACAGCAGAAATGCTTGTGAAATAAATTTAAAAGATGTCCAAGTCCCTGAATCAAATCTTTTAGGAGAACTCGATGGCGGTTTACCCATTATTGAAGAAGTTCTGGAGCGTGGCCAGATAGGTATTTCAGCTGAAATGCTAGGAAACGCTTTAGAAGCTTTTGACAAAACTCTTGAGTATTTGAAAGAAAGAAAACAATTTGGTGCGCCTATAGGTTCCTTTCAAGCTCTTCAACACAGAGCTGCCATTATGTTTGCTGAAATAGAATTAACTAAATCCTCGGTAATCGCAGCATTAAACGCTGTAGATGAAAATTCCAATGACAGAGCAAGATTTGCAAGCCTGGCTAAGTTCAAGGCGGGTGAGACTCTTCAGCTTGTTAGCAGTGAAGCTGTCCAAATGCATGGCGGTGTAGGTGTTACGGATGAATTTGACATAGGTTTTTTTCTAAAAAGATCAAGAGTTGCTGAACAGATCTTTGGTTCGTCTGATTATCATATTGATAAGTATGCGACCCTAAGTGGATACTGATTATTCAGTAATGTTGACTCCCGAATGAAGTTATTCGTTGCAGTTGCATCTACCTTGTGCGTAACCATAAATATGTCGTTCTGGAGTAGTTTGCTCTCTCTAGTTGGTTTAATTAGGTTAGTTATTCCGCTTAAGAATTGGAAAAAGTATTGGACTTCAGTAACCATACTGATAGGTGAAGCCTGTATCTCTTGTAACAGTGGGTGGATAGATTTTCTCCATCACCCTTCTATTGAAATTATGGGTATGGAAAGTATAGACAAAAATAATTGGTATATTGCTACTTCAAATCATCAATCTTGGAGTGATATTTTTATTCTTCAAAAAGTAACAAATAGAAAAATACCTCTTCTTAGATTTTTTATGAAAGATGTTCTTAAGTGGATTCCAATAGTAGGCGTTGTTGGTTGGGCACTTGATATGCCTTTCGTGAAACGATACAGCCAAGAACAGACAAAGAAAGATCCTAGTCTTAGAGGTAAAGACTTAGAACAGATGAAAAATGCCTTTAAAAGGTTGGAGACAAATCCTGGAACTGTTTTTAGTTTTGCAGAAGGAACTCGATTTACACAAGAAAAGCATAAAGAACAAAACTCTCCTTTTAAATGCCTCTTAAGACCAAAAGCTGGAGGCATTGGTGTTGCTCTTTCGACTATGCCTTTTATTACTACCTTATTAGATTTTAGTATTAGCTATGCAACAGAGACTACAACCCTTTGGGATTTCCTGTGTGGAAATATGTCAAAGATTAGAATCAAGGTTAGAGAGATAGATATTCCTGAACATCTTTTAAACAAAGATTATTCAACCCAACCTGAATATAGAGAAGATTTAAAAAAATGGCTGTACGAAATCTGGGAAACTAAAGATAATTTTTTGAAATCAAACTAGTCTCTCAGAGCATCAATTACTCTAGAAGCCAGCCCTTCTTCTCCTGAGTAAAAAGCAGGTGTAATCCTGTCTCCCTGATCTCCGTATCTTTTTTTTATCTCTTCGGAAACAGCTTCAGGCGTTTCTCTCACAACAGCCACTGTATTCAGGAGCTCGTCATCAATCAAAGAAGACATTTCTTTCCATTTTCCTTCTTTTGAAAGTAAATTCAATCTTCCCTGTAAGTCTCCATAACCATGAGCTTCTAAAACACCTTTGTATGCTGGAGTTGAAGCATAGAAGGCTATGCCACTTTTACAGGCATTTACTGCATTCATGTATGTTTCTTCGCTAAGACCTGTTGCTGTCATGACACTTATGGATAAATCAAAATCAGATCGAGTCTTCCCCGCTAACGAGAGCCCTTCTTCTACTATTGGAAGGGTGGTTTCCCGCATGTATTTCGGAGTATGGAAAGGGTGAACTAATAATCCATCTGCTGACTGAGCAACCGACTTAGTCATTAATGGACCTACTGCTGCTACGTAAATTTTAGGCAATCCATAAGGGTTAGGTCCTGGATTAAAAAAAGGCGTCATTAAAGTGTGAGTATAGTATTCGCCTCTAAAATCTAATTTACTTTCATTTTGCCAACAATCCCAAATTGCTCTAATGGCTTCAACCAACTCTTTCATCCTTGCTGCAGGACTGGACCAGGACATAGAAAAACGTTTTGTGATATGGGGTTTTATTTGAGAACCAAGCCCCAATATGAATCTACCCTTTGACAATTTTTGTAAATCATAGCCAAGATTTGCCAAAGTCATTGGGTTTCTTGCAAATGCTACGGCTATAGCTGTTACTAATTCTATCTTCTCAGTTT
>JAKUUM010000026.1 GCA_022447065.1 SAR86 cluster bacterium
AAATATTTTTAGTCAGAGTGCTTAGAATAAAGACATACTGGCAATTTCAATGAGCTGAGGTTGACTAGACTTGTAATGCAAAGTAACCGAAACAGCATTACTATAAGTAGTTAAATGGTTTAACCACTTTTCCAGAAATATTTCCATGCACTGCTTCATGCAATGGGGTATAGATCATATAGAATAGGTATGCACTCAAAAGACAGTGTAACCATAGGCTTATTTGATCAGTGGCAAAAAGGTATTGAAGCAATATGATGCTACTGCAACTGAAAACTAAAGTCACAATAGTTAAATAACCAAAACCACCATAATGACTTTTCGCCTGATTGACACAAAAATTTAAACTAACGATATCAGTGCTCATATATATAGAAATATATTAGTTAAAGTCTCTTAGAATAACAATTCTATATTTCATGCTTGATGAATTGCCCTGCAGATGCGTATGAAGAAAAATAAACTTAGGTAGGAGTTGGTTCCAATTTTGAACCATAAGCTCCACTAACTTTTTTAAATTTAGTAAAATCAATACTTCCTTTCCTACTTATTATGAGTGTAATCTATAAAAATGGCTCTAGAAGATTACCAAATTTTAAATAGAGAAGCTTGGCAAAAATTTGCGCAGGAATATATAGAGCCAGCTGAAAGAGGTTGGAAATCAGTTGACCCTCATTGGGGAATTTGGCAAATACCTGAAACAAAACTAGAACTGTTACCGTATGATCTGAAAGGAAAGAAATGTGTTGAAATAGGTTGCGGAGCAGGATATGTTTCTTCTTGGATGGCTCGAAGGGGTGCTGAAGTCGTCGGCATTGATCCTACTCCAAACCAGCTTGAAACGGCAAGAAGTTTAGAAAAACAATATCAATTAGGAATTGAATTTGTTGAAGGTTTTGGTGAGAAACTACCATTTCCTGATTCTTGTTTTGATTTCGCTATATCTGAATATGGGGCATCTTTATGGGCAAACCCTTACGAATGGATCCCGGAGGCAGCAAGAGTGTTAAAGCCAGGATCTCAATTAGTATTCATGACAAATCACGCTTTTGCTATCTGTTGTTTGCCTGATGAAGAAGATGAGAATGCGCCTTTGTCAGAGCAACTTCAACGACCTTATCTAGGGCTTTTTAAAAATAAATGGGAATTTTCTTTAGATGAAGTTGAGTTCCATTTGCCCCATGGGGACTGGATCAAACTTCTTCGTGATAATGGATTTGTCATTGAGCGTCTCTTAGAACTCGGTGCCTCTCCAGAATCTAGATCTAGTTCCAAAGCAATTGAAGCAGCAGAAACTATTACACTATGCACTCCAAGTTCTAGGTATGGTTGGGCAGATGCGGAATGGGCTAGTAAATGGCCGACTGAAGAAGTTTGGTGTGTTCGCCTTTGTAACTGATCAAATTATTCTGTATCAGGAACCCTCATGTATTACTCTTGTCAAAGGTATGAAGAAGCATAAATTTTAGGTAGTAACTGGTTCCAATTTTTAACCAGAAGCTCCACCGGCTGGTTCAAATTGGAATAACTCGTAACTGACTAATAATTGTCTAATTGGTAATGCCCATTTCGGATTCACAGAATGCAATTATTTCTTGAGAAATATTTCTCTCAAGAGTTTTTTCAAGACTTTGTATTCCTGGAGAGCTGTTTACCTCTAGAACCAAGGGACCTCTTTTACTTCTAAGTATATCTACACCAGCAAAAGAAAGACCAAGTGCTTTTGTTGCTCTTACGGCAATTGATCTTTCTTTCCTTGAAAGCTGAGTTTTTTCTGCGATTCCACCCTGGTGAATATTTGATCTAAAATCCCCTCCTGCCTTATTAAGCCTTTTAATGGCACCTATAACCTTTCCTCCTAGAACTAGACATCTTAAATCTTCGCCTTTTGATTCTTCAATAAACTCCTGAACCAGAAAATTAGCCTTTAATCCTCTAAAAGCACTTATTACAGATTCTGCAGCTTTTTTTGTTTCTGCTAAGATCACTCCTCTTCCTTGGGATGATTCTGCTAGTTTTATGATTAAAGGGATACTACCTACTGTATCAATTATTCCTCTAGTGTCCTTCGGCGAGGAAGCAAATCCTGTTATAGGTATATCTATACCTGCTGAAGCCAATAACTGATGTGCCATTAATTTATCTCTTGAATTAGCTATTCCCTGAGGTTGATTAATGGATATAGCGCCCGTTAGAAGAAATTGTCTTGTTACTGCCAATCCATAAGAAGTGACAGATGCGCCTATGCGGGGGATTACCACATCATATTTGGGTAAAGGTTTCCCATCATAAAAAATTTGGGGGTTGTCAATATCTATATCAAGATAGCACCTAGTCGTATTAATTGTTTCCACTTCATGACCGCGTGATTGTCCAGCTAGCATTATTTTTTTTGAAGTATAGTTATTTGGTTCTCTTGTTAACAAAGCTATCCTTAAAGCTCTCCTAGATTTAAGAGCTTTTTTCTTTTTCTTTCTATAAAGTTTTTTGTCTAGATGACCTAATAGAAAGCTTTCAGTTGGATGTACTATCATCTCTGGTTCAAGCCCAGATCTACCTAGTAACATCCTATACTGCATAGACTGTCTATCTGTTAAGGAGATTTCTGTTTCCCATTCCATATTTCCAAGTTGGATCGTTGCTTTTATAAAACATCTGTTTTCTGATTCTCCATTTGAACTAATTACCTTTCTCTTACTAAGTAAAGGAGCTGAACAAGAAATTTTTAGGTTAGGTTTTTCAAGCAAGGGAGATACTTCAAATCTTACATATTTCTTTTTCTTAACTTTAAAGATTTCTATATGTTTTGCATGCAGAGATGAGGTTTGGGCTCCAGTATCAACTTTAGCTTTGATAGCTGGAATATTAAGTGAAGATAGATTTATCCACTCTTCCCAGCCAAGCTCTAAGTTGTTTTTCATTTTTGGTGTAGATATAGTTTAAATGATATCTAAGAAAACATGCAGGTCCAGCTTTCCCCGCTTACCTCCACCACCTAGTCCAATTTGGAATAATTCCGAAATCTGTTATAAATAGAAAGGTGAAAAGATTGTTTCAGTGGAGAATAAAGATAGGCATCAGAGCCTATAACTGGATCAGATCCCATAACTGGCCTTATCCAGTGATCAAAGTTACTAGATGGCGAATTAATTTAGCAATTAAACTTCATAGTTGGCTTTTTCCTGATGAAAAACCAATATCATTGTTACAATAAAAAAATGAAAAAGATTTCCAAGGTTAGCACAAACGAAGTCTCGATTATGGAGACAGTTTCGTCAGCCTATGTGCCTCCCTTCCAACTTACGGAAGGGCAGCCTCCACCCTTCGCTGCGAACGGAGGTTTATCGTACATGTCGTTTGATCAGGACGGGGATGCGGGAACTGCTGCAGCAATGGAGGCGGCGCTCAACCAGATTGCCGAGGGCAAGGGGCAGGCCGTTATCCACATGCTCGACAACGCACCCCCCGGCCCGATCGAGACTAAGCGGGGCATCGGGTTTCGAGGCTACTCAGAATGCTTGGAATATATTCGGGCAAACAATATAGAATCCCCTGAAGGCGGCTTAGCTCTTCCGCTGCGCTACACTGTCCACGAGCAGCCGTCTTACTCTATTGTCTCGTCCAACGCACTCTGGCGAGACTCGACCCGCGAGGGCGATGCAAAAGCGTTACGCAAAGAAGAACGCGATCAAGGGCGACGATGTCTCTATTTTCCTCAGGGGTTGAGGGACGCGCGACGAATGAAGGAGTATAAACCAGGCCTCTCGCCAAAC
>JAKUUM010000027.1 GCA_022447065.1 SAR86 cluster bacterium
TAGGAGCAAGACTGGTTAAAGATGTTGCTGCCTCCATCAATGAACAGCGGCCTTCCATATTTGCATGTTCAGCCATGGCTTTTTCTTGATTTTCCAAAAGAACGGCGGTAACCGCTCTTTTGTATGGGTCTTTAATCTTGGGCATATCTTCATGATCCAAGACCGGCGCCCACTTTTTTTGTAGATCTTCAGCTAGATACATTTTTTTTAATCTCCTAAAAATGTTATTTGTTAAAACGAGTTAATGAGGAAACATATCTACTCATAACTGGATCAGTACTTGATTCTGAACTATCTTGTTCTTCTTCAGTATTTTCCAATTCTTCTGTAATTGTTTCCGACTGTTGTTTAGGGAAATAATTTTCCTTAATTACTTCAAGTTTCTCAGAATATTGAGACTTGTCTTCAAAATCTATGCCATCAGCCAATTTACCTAGTTTTTCTTTTTCGGTATCGGCGAGGTCTTCTGAAACTTCTCTCAAGGTTTCAGCCTTTTTATACTCAGCAAGTTCCTTTTTGATATCTACACTTGTGTTAATAGACTCATCAAGTTTTTGCTCTAGTTCCTCAACTTTCTCAAATAGATCGTCAACAAGGTCAACTTTCTCTTCTGGAATGTCAATGTAATGCTCTGTAAAGAGGTTTTTAAGTCCTGTCATAAAGTCTTCAACCAATTCTGATCGAATTCCCTTTTCAACAGCTAACTCATTCTCTTTCATCCACTCTTCAGTAACATAGTTGAGATAACCATCAACTTTTTCTGTAATTGTGGACAAATGTTCTTCTTTTGCGTCAGTAATTTCTTTTTTGTAACTTGTTTCTAATTCCTCAATCCTTTGATTGACTTCAGAAAGTACTTTAGCTGAAACTGCTGCTTCAAATATTGTGGAAGCTTTAGTTTTAAAATCGTCAGAGAGGTCTTCACCATTTGTAATGGCTTCAATATCTTCTTTGATATCAATTTCTAGATCCTCTTTTTTGAGTTTCTTAGACTCCACTGGTTTTTCTTCTTCTTCCTCTTCTTCACCTTCTTCATGTTCATCTTCTGTAAGAGTAGAACCCATGATTTTTGAGAAAGAATCGGAAAGGTCAGACTTCTTCATGGCACTAAGTTGGTCATAAAGAGCTTTAATCATTCCGGCTTTGGTTTTAGGAACAGAAACAGCCTCTTCGACTTCTTCTTCTCCCTCTTCCTCTTCATCTTCTTCTTTAACTTTAGTCTTAGCTTCATCTAAGATCTCTTCGCCCGAAGACTCCGCAACAGCTTGTTGCTCTTCTTCCAGTTCTTCAGCCGTTTGTTCCAAAATTTCTTCAGACATTGAAAATCTCCTATTTGTTATCTGTGTATGTGTTTATACTAATATTATTTATAATAACTTATATTTACAACTTGGCAATAAAATCTTTAAAAGCTTCAACAAGTACGTTTTCACGGTCTTTTCTCGAAGATTTTTCAATTTTATCTTTATATTCTTGGATCTGTGTCTCTTTAAGCAGACCATTATCCCAAACCCACTCTTTACCTTCCATAATACCATGAACAAATGCGTCTGGAGCAGAAGGATCAGCAACTATATCAGCTGCTGTTGCAAGGTAGAAATCATCTTGTACTTCTGAAATACCATTTCTTCCTGGCTTTAAAGAACCCATACCTCTTGATGAAACTCCCAATTGAGCACCTTCATCAATAAGATTCTTTACAATCTTTCCGTATGGTGTATCTAAAATCTTAGCTCTTCCCATGAAATTTTGTCCTACTTCTTCCAATTCTTCTATCATGTGGGAAACTCTTTCCAAATTGACCGTTGGCCCGTCTGGATGTCCCAATTCACCAAAAGCTCTTTTCTTCTTGATAAACTCTGTAGTATATCGTTTTGCTTCTTTTTGAAGAATTTCTGTTGGATATACTCTTCCATTTCGATTCTTCTTATTTGCTTGCATGAAGATACCTTCAATGAAGTAATTCTTACCACCACTCTTAGTAGCTTCTGTAAGAAATTCTACATTTATTGCTTCTTCGCTAATTAGTTTCATGGTTCTCTCCGTTGTTATTTTTCTTTTGCACTGGCCTGACGCATCTTAAAGGCATCTTTCATTTTCTTTTTAATTATAGGTTTTAATCTTTTTTTCCACTTACCACCCATTTTTTGTACTTTAAGATCAGCCTTTTTTTCTATAGCAGTTTTTACTCCAATTGAAGCTTCAGGGTCTTTATATTTTCCTGCCTTATCTACTAATGTAATTGCTTTCTGTCTTACTGCCTTATTTACTGCCTTATCAATTTTATCCTGAGAAGGTGGTTTTTTCATAGACCTTGCTCTTTTTATAGCAGTAATTTTTGATTTCTTTTTGGAAATAATTGATCTCTTCCTTCTTTGTTGAAGAGTCAAAGCTTCCATAAAATCTTTAAAATCCTTCATACAACTCTCTTTTTAATTCTCTCTCCACCAAGAGTTTTACCTTGTGCTGCCATTTTTTCTCTTTTTTTCTCTACACCAGAAGATTTTTCTAGCTTCTTTTTCTTCTTACGAGCAATGTTAATCTTTATTTTATCTTTTTTATAGTCTTTTTTTGCTTCTCTTCGTTTGGCTTTAGCTTCAGCACTCTTATCCATTCTAACTTTTACTGGTGCTAATTCATCGAGAAAATCTTTAAATGTTTTCATTAGTATGCGTCCGAAAATCCATGTTGGTTAAATTTGTATCCAAGTTGACCATTCTTCATAAAATTTGGTAGTTCAAATCCTGTCAATTTTCCTATCTCTACTCCTATCATATAAGTATCATGCTGTGCAACACCTACCGTTGTTACAGAAACATCTCCAAGTACGTTACTAGAATTTCCAGCCGCAGCTCCCATACCTATTGCTCCGATATGGTTACCTCCACCTGCATAATTTATATAACCGTTACCACCTACCAAATATGCAATAGTTTGTTCTGTAGTACTTCCATCAAAGAAAATTCTAGTAGAGTCAATACCAGATGCTATATTCCACCAAAGTTTTCTGAGATTAATTTTTGGTGAAGCGATAGCCAATCTTGTACTAGCATGAGTGAGTGAAGAACAAAGTCCAGAAACACCCCCTGTTAAAGTTTTTCCAGTTCCAACATCTGTCGCAGTTTCTGCAGTCCAACCTAGAGGGGTTATATCAGAAGCACTTGTAACCTTATAAGCTTTAAAAGTTGTTGCTGCAGGAGTGTAATCTGTAACTCTCAAATATATTACAGTACTATCATTTGTAGTTAATACTTCTCCGATACACAAATTTGCAGTTGGTGCAGATGCCAAAGTTACTGTAGCTGAGGCATATTTTAACGCAGAAAGGTTAGCCCAGAGACTAGAAGAAAGTTGAGTAGCACCATCAGCAAGTCCTGTAATCTGATTCGCATACCTTGTGTTAGTATCTTGTATGGTATTTGTTAATTTGGTTATAGCCATCGGTTATCCTTCATGTGCTTTTCCTAGAACTTTCATAAATGCACGTTCAGTTCTTTGGATTTGTTGAATAGTTCTATTTTTTTCTGAGGAACTTAGCCCTTCTATATATTTAACCAAAATCTGCGATGTAAGCGGATCTATCGGTATATCTGCTCCATCATCTAAAGTAATTTCACTGTCTTTTTTAGATTTACCCGCTTTGAGTAA
>JAKUUM010000028.1 GCA_022447065.1 SAR86 cluster bacterium
CAAGCATGTCTCGACTTTTTCTATCAATGCAAAGAAGATTTATTTTATACTGATTTTGCTATCAAAAAGATAAGAGAAGTTTTAGAAGATAAAAGTATTATAGGAAAACATCGTAAGGCATTGAATGAAGCATTAACTCATGCTCGTACAACCCGACAATGCAATAATAATTCAGAACGAGATGTGTTTGGTGATAAAATAAAAGCAGGTAGAAAAGACCAGGCTAAAGCAATGAAATATGCTTATATTCTTACTTCTGCGTTTTCGGGCATAGATCCGGTAGATTCAGAGTTTCAAGATTATAAAGGAAAGTATGGCTCTAAGTTCAGGGCCTTCTATAATCGACTCACTAGCGATAAGTTTATTCCTAAATTAAAAAAGATTGAGAGATGTGAAAATCTTTCTTTTGAAGAAGTTATTGAGAAGTATGATTCTCCAACTACTTACTTCTATTGTGATCCACCTTATTGGAGCACAGAGTTATATTATAGTTTGCACCGCTTTGGTGAGGATGAACATTATGAATTGATGAGTTGTCTTCACAATATGCAAGGTAAGTTCTCACTTTCTTATTATGATTTTTCTGAGCTAAGTGATATGTATCCTAAGAACAAATTTAATTGGGAGACAAAAGAGTTTGTGAAACCTGCAGGTGCAACAGAAGGTATGGAGCAATCTACAGGTGAAGAAGTTTTAATTATGAATTATTAAAGAGTTTATAAAAACTACCTTTTTTCTTATAGTATACAGATAATATAAAATCGTTGGAGGCAAAGCCTGTGAAGACAATTATTAAAGTAGAAATTGATGAAGATTTTCCCGCCAGTTCTTATATCCGTAGAGTGAAAGATGTTGATGCTGTAAGCTATGTTAAAGAAGGTGAGTGGAAGTATGCTTCAAAATCACTTTGGAAAGAAAAGATAAGAGATATAAAGAAAGAAAAAACTATTTCTAAAAGTAAAAAGAAAAGCAAAAAGAAGGAGAAGGCATAATATGAGTTGGTGGGGTGTTGTAGGTATTATTTGGACTACTATTATTGTTGGTGGTGGTATTTGGTTTTTGTATTTACATAATAAAGGGGAGCTTTCAGATGAGTATCCTTATGATGATGAGATGTGATGATTGAAGTTTTATTGGTGATATTTATTATAGTGTCTGGCGCGTTAGGATATGTTCTTTATCGTTCATTAGGGCGGTTATCTTTTTATGAAGATATGTATAGTGATATGTATGAACGTTTCTTTGGGTTAGGACAAGAAATACGTGGGCTTTTAGAGAGAGAAATATATAGTAATGACCCAGTAATAAAGGGTTTTGTGGAACAATTACAGGAAATAGAATATTATATACAACAATTAGATGAGAGTTATAAGTTTAATTTGTTAGGGGAAGATGTAGATGAGTCTTGAAAAATTAAAAGAAATCTCTTTGTTTGAGGGCAAAACTTTAGATGAAATATTTAAAGTTATTTATACTCAATCATTAGAAGAGCGCGAAGAAGCAATGGCTACTTTTAAGAAATTTAAGGCAATGGTATCTGATGCGGAAGATTTATTTATGTCCGGTGATAAACCCCACCCTTATTTAGCAGAAGCTAGAATGGCTACTGAGAATTTAATTAAGATGATTACTGCTTCTCATAAACTTATTGAGATGCAAGGTAATAATAAAGAGGACATTAATACAACTGATATTTTAGATCTTTTGGATCAAGAGGGTATTGCTCCTAAGCGATTTTTATCCAATCTAGAAGAAAAGGAAGAAAGGAAAGAAGAAAAAAGTAGTATAGATATTGTTGAATTTCCAAAAATTAGTAATAAGAACGTGTGAATTTAAATGTTTCTGTTATGTTTAATACCTTAAAAAGGAGAAGATAAGTATGATGAATTTTATTTCAAAGAAGTTTCTTGGTGTTATGGCTGCACTAGCACTTTTTGCTGTTCCTGCATTGGCTGAAGTTGGAGTTGGTGTAGATGCAGTTAGTAGGTATGTGTGGCGTGGCACTTCAGTTGGTAGCGGAGTTGCTCTTCAGCCGAGTGTAGATTATACTCTTAGCGCGGGCGAAGGCCTTTTTGCTGAAGGTAGTACTACCGTTGGATTGTGGGGGAGTTATTCCCTTGTTAATGGCGTTAATGACGAAATTAATATTGTACTCACTCAAGATCTTGGAGTTGCAACTCTTAGTGTTACTGACTATTATTTCCCCCTCGCAGCTGGAACGGGCGTGGGTAATAGCTTCTTTGAATTTGCTGACGATGGTGGTCATGCGATAGAAGTTGGTGCGTCTGTTGATGTAGCAAACGCCAGTTTGTTTCTCGGCAGATTTGTTAGTGGTGCCACCAAGGATGATACGTATGCTGAACTCACTTATCCTTTAAGTGATGATTTTTCGTTAGTACTTGGTGTTGGTGATGGAGCACTTGCAACCGGAGGCGATTTTGCTTTGGTTAACGCGGGTCTTGCTGTCACAGGTGATTCTGGTTATGGTGCCAGTTTTACTGTTAACCCGGATGCGGAGACTGCTTTTTTTGTTGTAAGTAAGTCTTGGTAGTATCCTCGCAGCCTGTGCAGAAAGATAGTTACATTCTAGGATTAGATGTTTCTACTTTTTGCACAGGCTTTTCTATTTGGGATTTAGAGAAAGATAAGCTTTATAAATCTGGTTTTATTCCTCTTAAAAACTTAAATAGTTGGCATGAAAAAGTAGATGAAGTTTGTTCTGTTTTAGAAGAGATTAAAAAGAATACAAACAAAATTACTTATATAGCCATTGAAGATATTCTTCAAAAGTTTATTGTTGGAAAAAGTTCGATTAAAACTATTATAACATTAGCAGGATTTAATTATGTCATCCAAAGAAAGTGTTACGAAATTTATAATATCACGCCTGTTTTATACAATGTGCTTAGGGCTCGTAATTTGGCTGATTGTTCGGTTCCGCGAGGCGTAAAATCAAAGAATTTTATATTAAGAAGAATTTGCGAACTCCATCCTGAAGTTAAAGATGAACTTCCGTTGATGAAAACGAAACCTGAGTTTGCGAAAGAAGCGTGGGATATAGCCGATGCAATTGTAGTGGGTAGAGCGGCTGCGGCTACTCTTTTACCAGAACGCCCAAAGGAAATTGTAGAAGAAGAGCCAATACCAGAAGAAGATTTAATAGATTTTGACTGAAAATAGTTACAAATAAAGTGCTTGACAAATGAGTAAAAATTCCTTATATTATATGTATGTTAAAGTTTTATTTAAGGAAATATAAAAATGACGAAGCTTGATATTCTTGCACAACATCTTGGAAATTATAAAACATTAGCGGGGCACAATCATTACTTTGAGTGCCCGGCATGTCATCATCATAATCATAAAATGACTATTAACTTAGAT
>JAKUUM010000029.1 GCA_022447065.1 SAR86 cluster bacterium
TTTCAGCTAAAGCATCATATAACTTAACTAATCCGCTTGCAGTAAAGAGGTCAACCGTTTGACGATCAACTTTACCTGCTGTCTTAATCTTTACAATTTTACGTAAAGTTGTTATTCTTTTACCTTCAGCTGCAGCTTCCATCACACTCTCTTTGATCTTCCACTGCATTTGTTTCCACATAAAATCTACTAATTTAGGTAATGACAATTTTTCAAACTTGGGACGATTCTTTTCGCTTAACTTATCGTATAACTTAACTAGACCTCCTGCAGTAAAAGCATCAACTGTTTGCCCACCAATTTTACCTGCTGTGTGTGTTTTTACAATCTTCCGTAAAGCTGTTATTTTTTTGCCTTCTTTTTCAGCTTCAGTTACAGACTGGCTCTCATCAATCTTTTTTGTATATCCCTTTGATTGAGCGAACTTTAAAGCAGCCTTTGCATTTATATGAGAACCCCAATCCTTTATAACTTTTCCGGCCTTATCAACAACAACCATCGAGACTTTGTCTTGGGCTGCCGCGCTAGTAACCCCTTTCGATCCGAACCTTGAAACAATAGCAAAAATCCAGCGAGGATCTTTTGGATTAGCTATTTTAATAGTACTTGATTGAGCTAGAGCCTTAGAAATCTTAGTGCCTTTTTTAAAACCCTCAGTTACTACCAACTGGATATATTCTTCCTTAATTCCCTTTTTCTTACGCCAATATAAAACAGTAACAGCATCATTTATTTCATCCGCCCATTTATTTGCCTTACGTGCGGTAGGGTTGAGTTGCACAGCCTGGCCCGCATCTTTAATAATATACTTCAGTTGAGTCTCAGACATATCCCAAAACCTTAGATTCTCAATGTGAGACGCACCTCTTGGTCTGCCTCCCTTTTTTTTAGGGCTAGCTT
The DNA here is from genome assembly GCA_022447065.1 of SAR86 cluster bacterium. Taxonomy (GTDB): domain Bacteria; phylum Pseudomonadota; class Gammaproteobacteria; order Magnimaribacterales; family Magnimaribacteraceae; genus AEGEAN-183. The sequence continues at coordinate 901 of JAKUUM010000029.1, forward strand.
CCATCACATCATCAGCTGCATCTTTTTCTGCTTCGTCTTCAGGAGTATGTGGGTCATTGGGTTTAAGAGAATCCACACCAGAAATTTCCATAATCGCTGTATTCTTTAATGGTCCCTTATAAGTTTTACCTGCATCGTTTTTAATATAAACAACATTGCCAGCAATCTTAGTAACTTTACCTTCAACTCCTGCTCCACCTTTTTGTGCATGTCCTACATGTACTTTGTCGCCAACTTTAACTGGCCTCTTAATAGCATCATACCATTTAACTGGTTTCTTTTTAGCTTCTGCGATCATGGTTTTAGCATATTTAGATTTTTGTATTTCATTATGATTACTTCTTTCTAAAGATCCAGGCTTAATTATATCCCTTACTGCATCTTCAGGACTATATCCCATTGTCTGCATGTATTGCGCGCGCTCCTCTTCAACACGACCAACAAGTTTAGGAGCTTTTCTTTTAAGAATACTTTCAAATTTTGTCATCCAATGTTGTTCAACTTCTTTTACCCGAGCATCATGACCTTTAGCTTTGCCTGCAACTCTAGCTTCTTTAAGTTTTGAAGACTTCATTCTCTTAGTAGCTTCTTCTTCTAATTCACTCATCGTCTGCTTAATAACTTTAATTAATTCTTTTTCATCTACATCTTTAGTATCAAACTTTCTTAACGAACCAGCTAAATTAGTATTACGGCTCACAGTTCCAAATGGTTGCGGCGTAACAAAAAAAGCGGTAACCTGTTCTTTTATAACACTTCTTAATTCTGACTTCTTAATTTGCATTATACTGTCTCCACGCCAGTTCGCTTTTTTAATCTCTTAATAAACTTTTCCATTTCAATCCTATCTTTTAATTCACCCTGTGTAATCTGTCCAACCAACAGCTGTAACATATGTCTCTTTATTTCTTTATTTTTTATTATCTCAGGAAACCGAGTATACATCAAATCAATTGCTTGATCAATTAATTGATTTTCAGCATCTTGACTTAGCTCTGCTACCGGGTCTTCTTCGCCGCCCTGGTAGTACCCTTTATATCCCCAATTATAGACTGACGCCAGCGAGGGCAATTTTCCCAAGTAACTAGTTGAGGCACCACCGATGCCGCCATCAATACGTTCCTTTAATACAGTGCATAATTTCATTTCTTCATTTTACGAAGTGTCTTAGCAAGATTCAGCCGAGCCAATTCTGTTCTTTCAGGCTTAGTCAGTTTCTTATCACCTTCGCCCTTTTTATGTAAAGTTGCAATCTTCTTATTAATTGCAGCAGCTGGAATCTTTTCACCCTTCTTCACACCCATAGACTTACGAAGTGCACCAGGCTTTTTGATTGCACCTTTAATCCAATTTGCTTCTTCCAAATCATTTATTGGCAATAGACTCATTAGTTTCATTATTCACACTCACAGGGATCACACGTACAAGGTTCACACGTACAAGGTTCACACTCACAAGGTTCACACTCACAATTAGGATTATCACATATCATTTTATTTTCTTTCTATCTTACCGTAAGTTAGCTAACTCGGGTACCTATTTCGTAGACTACGAATTCAACAGCTTTGGTTAGATCACTGCCACTAATTTTTACTACATCACCACCCAAGCTTTTCCAGTTTTTTAAAAAACCATTTCTATCTGTAAGGTAACCTTTCACAACACTCTTCTTTTGACTCTTAGACAGTTCATAAAATTCAACTCCCTTATATTTATCGGACCACGATGAATCATCGTAATAGTAGTTCTCAAATTCTGGGCCTGATGTAGCTGCTTCCTCAACATAATCAGAAATATTCTTATCTTTGAATTTAGGTGATTTTGCTTCTTTAAGCACCTCCCTTATTACTTCTTTTAGTTGTGATTTTAAGATTTTCATTTTATAGCTCCAAAATATCGTTAAGAATTTCATCTAACAATACCATTCTATTTTGGCTTATTAATGTTTTATACTCTACACTTTCCTGCAAATTCATATATGCCCCTGAAGTAGATGGATTGGAAACCATATCATAACATACCAAACTAAAATCATCTTCCACCATATCATAACCTTCATTGGTACGACTAGTGCTCCCTAAACCTCTGGAAGAAATACCTAACTTAATGTCACGATTAATAAGTTTCTCAAGAATTTGTCCCTTTGGAGTATCCAACACTTCAACAGTACCTACCAAATCATCACCATCCCACTTAGTATCAGTAATCAAATGACTAACGTTCTCTAATTGAACAATAGGTGAATCGGGATGATCCAACTCACCTAATGATCGGCGCTCTTTTATTAACTCTTGATATTTTGCATCTTCTCTTTCAAGAATAGGCCGAGGATAAATTCTATTGTTAGCGTTGGGCTGTTGCGCTTTTTGAATAACACCTTTCATTGTAACGATGCCATCAGAAGATTTAGAAGGTTCTACCTCTCCATATTCAAAAAGCATAAAATTATGCAATAAGCCTTTGCCGCTG
>JAKUUM010000003.1 GCA_022447065.1 SAR86 cluster bacterium
TGTTTTATTAGAATTAACTGTGGGGACTTCAAGCATCAAAAACATTATCTAGTCTCCTTGCAGTAAACCTTAGTCTTTCATTACCCAATTTTGTTTAACGAAAGGTTAGTCTTTGTCGTAGACCAGTTCTCCATATCCAGTAACTCCATTTCAATTCCACAACATTGTCTATTTAAGATAGTATTCTCTTAAAATACTGAAATTCATGATATAGCCACTTGTATGCTCTTTATAAGGTCTTCCTGTTCCTCAATGCCCACTGAAATACGGATCAGATTCTCAGAAATACCTGCTTTTTTCTTATCCTCGGAACTTAATGGTGCGTGTGTCATCGTGTAGGGGTGACAAACTAAACTTTCAACACCACCCAAAGATTCTGCTAATGAAAAATATTCTATACGTTTAAAAAATTTCTTAACTTCCCGAAGTCCACCCTTAATTTCAAAGCTTAGCATTCCACCGAATCCCGATTGCTGTTTCTTTGCTATTGCATGGCTTGGATGACTTGAAAGACCAGGATAGTATACTTTCTCAACTGAAGGATGTTCCGAAAGGACCCGTGCCAGAGCATGAGCTGTCTTTTCATGTGCTTTCATTCTTAGCTTTAATGTACGTAATCCCCTGAGTGTCATATAACTGTCAAATGGAGAGCCAGACAAACCGAGGGTATTTGCCCATTCTTGCATTGTTTGATGTAGAGTTTCACTTTTAGCGACCACAATACCTCCCACAACATCACTATGACCATTGATATATTTTGTTGTTGAATGAATCACAATATCTGCACCTAACTTGAATGGTGTTTGGAAGATAGGAGTTAAAAAAGTATTATCTACTACTAATAATGTGTTGCTTTGTTTCAGTATCTTAGATATATCCTGTATATCAACTACACGCAATAAAGGATTAGATGGGCTTTCTACCCAAACTATTTTGGGTTGATATTGTTTAATTGTTTGTTGAAACAAATTAATATCGCTTTGATCAATAAATTTGACTTGCAATAATCCCCGTTCTGCAAGTTGTGAAAACAGTCTAAAAGTACCTCCATAACAATCATGAGGAACAATCACGTAGTCATTGGGATTAAGCAATGAAGTGACAAGGGTTGTGGCTGCCATACCTGAGCTTGTAACCGTGGCTCCGAACCCGCCTTCGAGTACTGAAACTGCTTCTGCCAAGGCATCTCTGGTAGGATTTGCGGACCTGGTGTAATCATAACGTTGCTCCACTCCAATTTCTTTATAAGCAAATGTTGATGTTAAGTAGATTGGTGGGATTACTGCCCTGTATTGCTCATCTGATTCCAAAGCAGTTCTGATAGCAATGGTATTCTTACTTATATTTAATTTCATTTTTAACTCCCTAAAAACATAACAAGAAGAGCCAGCTTTTAAAGATCGGTTGTCTTTTTGGCAAGGGTTAAACTCTACTCATGATGTCATTATTAAAAAAAAACCTGTCAGCTTTCGCTAAACAGGTTTTCTAATAGAAGTTCCTTTTAGCTGTATTTATAAAGCACCCGCAAGCTAGATACAAATCGGTGCTAAGAGGATTATAGTTTCATAAAAAGTTATATACAACCTATAAAGTTCATCTTTTCTTTGTTTAAAAAAATAACGGGAGGTTCCAACTTTCCATGCCTAGCTCCACCTAGCACCTATAACTAGAAAAATTATTTTTGCAGTTAAAATTAAGAGGGATCTTTCACTATCCTTAAATAAGGCTTTGGAGCTTCCCATCCTTCTGGAAATCTTTTTTTAGCTTCTTCGTCATTTACAGCAGGAACAATTATGACGTCGTCTCCCTTATTCCAATTTACTGGTGTCGCAACTTGGTGTTTTACAGTCAATTGGCATGAATCCAACAGCCTTAATACTTCATCAAAGTTTCTGCCTGTACTCATTGGATAGGTAATGATTCCTTTTATTCTTTTATCCGGTCCTATCAGGAATACAGATCTAACAGTCGCATTGTCAACGGCAGTCCTGCCTTCTGAAGTATCGCTATCATCAGCTGCCAACATGTCAAAAGCTTTCGCAACTTCCAGCTTTGGATCGCCGATTAAAGGATAAGTTACTTTATGCCCTTGTGTTTCCTCTATGTCTTTAATCCATTCAAGATGGTCTTCAACAGGATCCACACTTATCCCAATTATTTTACAGTTTCTTTTATCAAACTCTCCAGTTAAACCAGCTACGTATCCAAGTTCAGTTGTACAAACCGGAGTAAAATCTTTCGGATGTGAAAACAGGATAGCCCAGCTTTCTCCAATCCAATCTCTCAAGGCAAAAGAGCCTTGGGTAGTTTCAACCACTAAGTTTGGTATTTCAGAATTAATTCTAATTGACATAATTTTCTCCAAAAAAAAACCCGCCAGCTTTTGCTTAACAGGTTTTAATATTACTTCCTATTTAGCCGCATTTATTAAGCACCCGCAAGTTGGATACAAATCGGTGCATTTGGCATTATAGTTTCATCTTAAATATACACAACTTTATAAGTTCAGAAGTTAAGCTAGTGCTACCAGCTTGCAGTTCGCCACAGAAAAAACAATTATTTTTACCTGTGTGGGTACCCCAGGTAAATCGGGCAATCGTATTTATTACAGCAGTATCTCCTTTCGCAGACCCATAGAAATGCTTATTTGACTAACTTTAAGATGTTTTATTATATACCGGGAATGGAGCGGGAAACCGGGTTCGAACCGGCGACCTATACCTTGGCAAGGTATCGCTCTACCAACTGAGCTATTCCCGCTATTTTTTTGAATGCCACTATTATTATAGACATTTTTTTTAACAGTTCTTCACAAAAGTATTAGAATCAACACCTATGCAAAAGGAAGAGCAAGTTCGACTACTGAAAGGATTCATTGTCCAATAAAAATTTTTTTAAATTAGAAATAGCTTATGACCAGTAAATTACCTTTATTTTTAAATGGTGAGTTTGTAAAAAGTAAATCCAAAAAAACTTTAGAAGTTACAAATCCACTATCTCAAGAAGTACTTTGCCAAGTTCCCTGTGCAACTAAAGAAGAAATAGATCAAGCGGTTTTAAGTGCTTGTGATGCATTTCTAACCTGGAAAGAAATACCTCCCCCAGAAAGGGCTAGGTTAATGATGACTTATCACGCTCTTCTTAAAGAACACCAGGAGGAGCTAGCCGAGATTTTAAGTAAAGAAAACGGAAAAACATTTGAAGACGCTAAAGGAGATGTTTGGAGAGGAATAGAAGTCGTAGAACAAGCAGCTAATATCCCTTCCCTTTTAATGGGAGAAACTCTTGAAAACGTAGCCAGAGGAATAGATTCTTATAGCTATGTACAACCTTTAGGGGTTTGTGCAGGCATAACCCCTTTTAATTTTCCAGCAATGATCCCTTTGTGGATGTTTCCTATGGCTATAGCTTGCGGCAATACTTTTTTATTGAAACCCAGTGAACAAGATCCTATGACCCCCAATCGTCTGGCTGAGTTATTTGTTGAAGCAGGTGCTCCAAAAGGGGTTTTACAAGTAATACATGGCACCAAACAACAAGTAGATGACATATTGACTCATCCTGATATCAAAACTATTTCGTTCGTTGGCTCGGTACCTGTTGGTCAGTATATTTATAAAACAGGAACAGAAAATTTAAAGAGGGTTCAAGCCTTCGCGGGAGCTAAAAACCATATGGTTATCATGCCTGATGCAGATAAACAAAGAACAGTAGAAAATTTGGTCGGAGCATCTGTAGGAGCTGCAGGTCAAAGATGTATGGCAATAAGTGTGGCTATTTTTGTAGGAAAATCCAAGGAATGGATTCAAGATGTTAAACAAGAGATGGAAAAAGTTAAACCCGGTCCATGGGATTCACCCGAATCTGGATACGGACCACTCATAAGTAAAACCGCTAAAGAAAGAGTTCTTTCTTTAATAGAAACCGGCAAATCTGAAGCCATGTGCCTTCTTGATGGAAGCAACTGTCAGGTTGAAGGATTTCCTGAAGGTAACTGGATAGGTCCCACCCTTTTTACAGATGTTCCAACTTCGTCAACCATCTACAAAACTGAAATTTTTGGTCCAGTCTTACTAACTATGAATGTTGATACTCTAGATGAAGCTATAAGAGTTGTTAACTTGAACCCTTATGGGAATGGTACTTCTATTTTTACGGGATCGGGTAGAGCAGCTAGAAAATACCGACATGAAGTCGAGGTCGGCCAAGTGGGCATAAATATCCCCATACCGGTACCTTTGCCCTTCTTTTCATTTACGGGATGGAAGGGTTCCTTTTATGGCGACCTGCATGCCTATGGAAAACAAGCTGTGCGTTTTTATACTGAAACTAAAACTGTTACAGAGCGTTGGTTTGAAGGAGGCGACAGCGAGGGTGCTAATCTGACTATAAAGCTAAAATAATAATATGGATTTTAATCTTTCTGAAGACCAACAGGCTTTTCAAAACATAGCCAAAGAATTTGCAAAGAAGGAACTTGCTCCTAATGCTGCTGAATGGGATGCGAAAAGTGAGTTTCCTGTTGAAGTCATAAAAAAAGCTGGAGATCTAGGTTTTTGTTCTCTTTATGTAGCTGAAGAAGATGGAGGAATGGGGCTGGGAAGGCTAGATGCTAGCATTATTATTGAACAACTTTCAACAGGTTGCACCAGTACCACAGCATTTTTAACAATACATAATATGGCGCTTTGGATGATCAGTGAATTTGGATCTGACGATCTTAAAAAACAATGGTGTCCCTCCTTATGTTCAGGAAAAAAGCTTGTTTCTTATTGTTTAACTGAACCAGGTGCGGGCTCTGATGCGGCTTCATTGAGGACAACTGCTAAAAAAAATGGTGATAATTATGTTCTCAACGGTAGTAAGTCTTTTATTTCGGGTGCGGGTGAAACTGATTGTCTTGTCTTAATGGCCAGAACTGGTAAAGAAGGCCCAGGAGGTATTTCGTGTTTCCTCTTACCTGCGGATATCAAGGGCATTGAATATGGAAAAAAAGAAGAGAAAATGGGTTGGAGAAATCAACCGACAAGAACTGTTAGTTTAAGCGATGTAGAAATCCCGGTTTCTTATCTTATAGGAGAAGAGGGTCAAGGATTTAAGATTGCCATGCAAGGACTGGATGGAGGAAGAATAAACATCGCAACCTGTTCCATAGGAACTGCCCAAGCAGCTATAGATGCAGCCCAAAAATACATGAATGAAAGGGAACAGTTTGGAAAAAAGATAGGGGAATTCCAAGCTCTTCAATTTAAATTAGCTGATATGACTACTGAGTTAGTGGCTGCTAGGCATTTGGTGAGATTAGCGGCTACTAAAATAGATAGTAAACATCCTGAAGCAACAGTTTACTCAGCTATGGCTAAAAGGTTTGCAACAGATATTGGATTCAATGTCTGCAATGAAGCTCTTCAAATTTTTGGTGGTTATGGATACCTTCAAGAATTTCCTCTGGAACGTTATGTCCGAGACGTGCGAGTCCACCAAATACTAGAAGGCACTAATGAAATCATGCGAATGATAATTGGAAGAAGGATGCTCATGGAAGGCGCAACTGAAATTATTCAATAAGAGAGAAATCATGTCTAACAAATTAAAAATAACCATAGAAAATAATACTGCTTTAATCACCATCAACAACCCACCAGCTAATACCTGGGACTTAGAAAGTTTAAAATTTCTGAAAGAAACCGTTGAGAAACTAAATAAGAACAAGGATGTCTACAGTCTGGTTATTACTGGTGAAGGCGAAAGATTTTTTTCCGCTGGAGCTGATTTAAAGGTATTTCATGAAGGTGGCAAATCCGCAGCTATTGATATGAGTGATGCTTTTGCTAAAGCTTTTGAAGCTCTAAGCAACTTTAGAGGGTTTTCAATTGCCGCCATTAATGGCTATGCAATGGGAGGAGGTCTTGAATGTGCTCTTGCTTGTGATGTCAGAATAGCCGAGGAACAAGCTAGACTGGCTTTACCCGAACCTAAAGTGGGCCTTTTACCATGTGGAGGTGGAACCCATCAACTGCCTAGACTTATTGGCGAAGGTTGGGCAAAAAAAATGATCCTTGGCGGAGAGCAGGTAGATGCAAATACTGCCCATGCCATTGGCTTGGTGGAAGAAGTAGTTGAAAGTGGGATTAGTCTTGATCGAGCCTTAGAATTAGCTGCTCAAGCTAACAAACAAAGTCCTATAAGCGTTGCAGCTTGTAAGAAGCTAATCCATGCAGCTCGATCTTCCAAAAAAAGTTACGGTTATGAAAAGGGCCCCTTTGTCGATTTGTTCGATAGCAAAGATCAAGCAGAAGGAGTAACTGCCTTTTTAGAAAAGCGTTCTCCAGAATGGAAAAATGCCTGATAAAGATTTAGTTTTAATAAAAGAGCTGAAGGCAAGGAATGGAACAAAGATAGGTCACTTAACTTTAAATTCTGAAGAAACTCTCAACTCTCTAACATTATCAATGGTGGATATCATTGATTCTCAGTTAACTGATTGGGAAAAAGAAAGTAGCGTAGTAGCTGTAATAATAGAAGGAGCAGGTGACAAAGCCTTATGTGCTGGCGGTGACATACGTGCTCTATATGAATCAATGGTTCAAAACCCAAGAGGTCCAAATCCTTTTGCTGAAGCTTTCTTTGAAAGAGAATACAGGTTGGATTACAAGATACACACATACTCAAAACCCGTAATTTGTTGGGTTGATGGAATCACTATGGGCGGAGGTGTTGGATTAATGCTTGGTTGCGATTATAGATTCAGCACCGAGAGAACTCGTTTTGCAATGCCAGAAATAGGGGTAGGGCTATTCCCAGATGTTGGATTCACTCACTTCATAGATAAATTACCGAAAGGAGTTGGGTTGTATTTGATGCTTACAGCAACACACCTCAATGCCGCTGACACTCAGCTGGTTGGGTTAACAAATAATTACATATCGATCACAACTAAAGATTCTTTTGAGAAAGAAATAATCCAGCTTGATTGGACGGATAATCTTTTAAAAAACATCGAAATACTAGATCTATTCATTATAGACTTTGAAAAAGAAACTCATTCAAAGAAAGGGTTTCCTGAGCCTCAGCTTGAATCAAGATTGAGGCTGGTTCAAACCTTAACAAATGAAAACACCCTTGTAGAAGTAACAAAAAACATATTAACTAATTCTTCTGAAGACAAATGGTTTGAAAATGGTATTAAAGGGTTACAAAACGGGTGCCCTACTTCGGCTTACATCATCTGGGAACAATGTAATTTTGAAAAAAGTATAGATTTAAAAGAAGTCTTTAAATTTGAATTAGACCTAGCCATACAAGTCACAAGGCATCCAGATTTCACTGAAGGTATTCGTGCGGTCATTATAGAAAAAGATAATCAGCCTCGTTGGAGCTATCCAGAGATTAATAACTTACCAAGAGCATGGATTGAAGAGCATCTAGTTCCTGCTTGGGAAAAAAATCCTCTTGATGATTTAGAAAATTAAATAGGAAAAGAAAATGAAGAAAATAGGTTTTATAGGTTTGGGCAATATGGGTGGACCTATGGCCACTAACCTCGTGAACGCAGGCTGGGACGTAATTGGATTTGATTTGCTGGCAGAAGCTACAAAGAAAGCTGAACAGAAAGGAATACAAATAGCTAAGGATGCAGCTTCCACTGTAAAAAATGTGGATGTGCTTATAAGCATGCTCCCAGCAAGCAAGAATGTAGAGTCATTATATCTAGGAGAAGATGGTCTATTGTCTAAACTAGATACTTCCATATTGATAATTGATTGCTCTACTATTGCTCCTGACACGGCCAGAAAAGTGGCTAACCAAGCTAAAGTTTTAGGTCTTTCTATGATTGATGCCCCTGTATCAGGTGGTGTTGTAGGTGCTCAAGAAGCCACGCTAACTTTCATAGTTGGAGGTGCAACAGAGAATGTAGAAAAAGCTAAACCCCTGTTAGAAAATATGGGTAAAAATATTTTTCATGCGGGCGATGTTGGAGCCGGTCAAGTAGCAAAAGTTTGTAATAATATGTTGCTAGCCATTCACATGTGCGGCACTGCTGAAGCAATAGCTTTAGGGGTTAAAAATGGACTTGATGCAAGTGTTCTTTCAGAGATTATGCGAAAAAGCTCAGGGGGGAATTGGTCTCTAGAGGTTTACAATCCATATCCGGGAGTGATGGATACAGCTCCAGCAAGTAGAAATTATGAAGGTGGTTTCCTTAATAAACTTATGCTTAAAGACCTGGGTTTAGCAAAGGAAGCTTCAGATAGTTCTAATTCAGAGACCCCAATGGGTGATCTAGCAAGACAGCTCTACCAAGAATTGATAGAACAAGGTTTGGAGAATCTAGATTTTTCAAGCATTCAAAAGAAATATCTAGATTAAGCTCCAACTAGCTTCCCAACCTCCATCTACCAGTATTTAAGCTCCTGCTATACAGCTAGCTTGACCTGAACACAAGAATAAAGAAGTGGAGGCAATTTCTTTAGTTTCTTCTTCTAATCCACAAGGATGAAAAACTCCGGAATTATTAACAAATTTCATGTTTACAAAATTTCTGTAACCTCTGTTACTGTAGAGTAGTTTATGATCGTTACTCTGTTAACTGTATTGTTAATATTACTTATTAAACTAAATAGGAGGATGCACAAATTAAAGTCCTTTATATATCTCTTCTAATAGCTACTCTTCACAATAGCGGATTCACTGAACCAATTCTTAATGAGTCTATTAACGAGAATGGAAAGATCAGCTATGAAAAATATTGTTCTGAATGTCATGGTTATAAACTCCAAGGAACCGCTCATGGATCAAGCTTATCTGATGAGAATTTTTTTAATAATTTAGGACAAAATAAAATAAAACTTTACCAAGAAATAATATCAACAATGCCGCCTGGAAAAATTGGAATTATACAAAAAGAAGGTTATTCAAACATAACTGAGTATATTTTAAATTTCAGTAATATAGAAAGTGAAAATAATCAAGATTGGGTTGCTTTTAGTGACCCCAGTACAATTGATAAACCCGATGAAAGGAAGTCGCTCTTTAAGAATAAGGTTATTAAGAATTTCAATGATATTAGTGACCAAGATATAAACTACCCATCAGAAAATGATTGGACATCGTGGAGGAGAACTCCATTAGGATTTGGATATAGCCCTTTAAAACAAATTAATAAGGAAAATGTTCAAAAATTGAAACTGTCCTGGTCTTTGACCATGAATGAAGGGAGCAATCAAGGAACCCCGCTTATATCTCAAGGTGTTATGTTTCTAACGCATCCGGGGAATATGATCCAGGCATTAAATGCAGCAAATGGGAAATTGATGTGGGAATATAAATATCCTTATCCAAAAGATTCGATGCTCTTAGGCGGACCAACAAAAAATATTGCCATATATAAAGACAAAGTTTACATGGCAACTTACGACGCTGCATTGATAGCCCTTGATATAAGAACAGGAAAGCTTTTGTGGAAGAATATAAAAGCTGACTATAAAGATGGATACACACATTCGAGTGGTCCAATTATTGCAAATGGTGTAGTTATCTCGGGTATTAATGGGTGCGAAAGATATATTGAAGATGGTTGTTTCATAACAGGACATGACCCGGATTCTGGGAAAGAATTATGGAGAACATCAACGGTTGCGCTTTCCGGGGATATTAATGGCTCTTCATGGGGAAATACTCCTGATATATTTCGGGCGGGATCAGATACATGGATAGCTGGAAGTTATGATCCTGTGCTTAATATTTTTTACATTGGCACATCGCAAGCAAAACCATGGGTTGCCGCAAGTAGGGGCATGTCACCAAACGACAAAGCTCTATATACAAACTCGACCTTAGCAATGAATCCCCAAACAGGTAAAATACTTTGGTTTTTTCAGCATATCCAAGGAGAAACTATAGACATGGAAGTCGGTTTCGAGAGAATCTTAGCAGATGTTGATGACAAAAAATTATTACTAACAATAGGTAAGGATGGAATCCTTTGGAAGCTCGATAGGGAAAAAGGAAACTTTATAGACCTCAAGGAAACAATTAATCAGAATATTTACAAAAAAGTTGATAGAAATAAGGGAAAAGTATTTTACAGAGACGATATTTTATTATCAAAAATTGATACGCCATTCTCTGCTTGCCCAGGAATATATGGCGGACACAATTGGCAGGCTGTATCTTATGACCCTGAAAGCTATCTAATGGTTATACCTCTTCATCAGCTATGTGCCGATATGATAGGAAGATATGTTGAGCGAAAAGAAGGTGGTGGTGGATATGGTGCAAATTCTAGAAACTATAAAATGGATAATACCAATGGCAAGGTGGGTAAGTTAGTAACAATAGATATAAAAAATATGGAAAAGATATGGCAGTATGAACAAGATGCTATGTTTTTGACTGGATCTTTAAGTACAGCTGGGGGTTTAACTTTTATAGGGGACTTAGATAGAAAGTTTATGGCCTTTGACACTAAAACAGGAAAACTTTTATGGGATACAACTCTAGGATCAGCTTTACACGGATTCCCTGTTACATATGCAGAGAAAGGAAAACAGTATATTGCTGTTCAAACAGGAATGGGCGTTTTTCGAGCTATGACTTCTGTAATTAGCCCAGATATATATCAACCGGAAGGTGGAAATGCCATCTATGTATTTGAATTACAAAACAACTATTGAATTTATTAGAAGAAAAACGAGTTACGGTTCAAACCTATTCCGTTGCAGTTGAGTGCTAGGACGTTCTGTCAGTAATACCTAGTCTGATATAGATCGCCTCACCACCTGACTCAGAAATAATATTTAAAACTCACTTGCTTTCTCTTCCTGAATACCGACCATAATTACCTTAGCACCTTCTAAAGCAAAAAACCTTTGCATAAGCAGAGCCTATGCCACTGGCAGCTCCTGTGACCAAAGCTACTTTCTCTTTGAGTCTACTATTAATCCTTATTGATAAAATTTCCTATTGATTCCAGTGCTTCTAAAGCTTCGGGCAAAAAAGGTGCATATCCCTGCCAAACATGAACCATATCCTCCCATACTTGTAAGTCAACTTGACATCCTTCTTCTTTAGCCTTCTGAGCAACTCTTTTAGAATCATCAAGTAACATTTCCCTACTACCAACCTGGATCAATAATTTTGGAAAGTCTTTAAAAGAAGCAAACAGGGGTGAAGCAAGAGGATTTTTTTTCTCTTCTTGAGAATTTACATAAGCATCAGCCATTCCTGTGATTCCTTCCCTGGACAAGAACGGATCAGTGTCATTATTTTCTTCAAAGGAAGTTGATGTAGGTTCAAGTTCAGTCCAAGGAGACAAAGCTATCACTCCGCCTGGGAGAGCCAATCCTTCATCTCTCATAGCCAAAGTGGATGCCAAGGCCAAACCTCCTCCAGCAGAGTCACCTGCAATATAGGTTTTGTCAGCCGGAGAAGAGCCATCAGGTCCATTTTCTAACATCCAGGTAAACGCCGTTTTAACATCTTCGATACCAGCTGGAAATTTATCTTCGGGCGCCAAACGATAATCTATTAGTAACACACTCGCCCCAGTTGCACTAGAAAGGTGACTACCTAAGCTTTGATAACCCCTTAAAGATCCTAAGATGTACCCTCCTCCATGAAGATAAAGAATACGTTTATTGGGATCAGTTCCTTCAGCCGCCAACCAAAGGGCATAAATGCCATCTGCACTGACAGGCACTGCTGCACAACAAGGCTTTATAGATTCATCAGCATTAAAAAAATCATCTATGACGTAACGCGAGTGTTTCATACCAATTCTTTCATCTATAACCGAACCAAATGTTCCTAACAGGTCTTTTTGGTGTTGAATAACTATCTCATTTTCTTTTGAACTCATATTAACTCCTTAACTTAAATTTTAAATCTATGATAAACCTAATCCTCCGTCTACTGTAATCATTTGACCTGTGATATAGCCAGCTTTTTCACTTGCTAAAAAGCAAGCCGCATGACCAATATCCTCAGGTTCCCCCCATCTTGCCAAGGGAATGTTTTTCAAAGAAGATGCATATCTATTTTTGTCTTTAAATGTTACTTCAGTCAATTTTGTAGCCACCAATCCTGGTGCTATACCATTTACCCTAATTCCTTCTCTTGCCCAGGCTTCAGCCAAGGTTTTTACTAAAGTTAAAATTCCTCCTTTAGATGCTGAATAGGCTGGATTGCCTTTGGTTGCCTTATAACTGGCTCCTGACCCCAGCAACATAATATTTGCTCCGATGTTTGTCATTAGAGGCTTAAATTTCTGGCAGCATGCCATCATGGATGTCAGGTTCACGTCCAAAACTTCTCGGAAAACATCCATTTCAAATTCTTTACGTTTGTATTGAACTGTCCCTTGAGAACAGATTAAAACATCAAGAATCTCAAAGGGGAGCACCAGCTCATCGAGAGCTGCAGGTTTTAGGAAATCCAGTTGCAAATATTCAGACTTTAGAGAAACAGTATCTTCCAATCCGTAATCTTTGATTGATTCTTTTGTTCCTGTAATACAAACCTGAGCATCCAGATCAAGAAAACATTTGGCAATACCTCTTCCGATGCCGCTGCTTCCACCTATTATTAGAATTCTTTTTTTGCTAAATTCCAATTAGGCTGAGTAGCCACCGTCTACAGGAAGAGACTGTCCGCTTATATATCCGGCATTCTCGGAAGCTAGAAATACTACGACATCAGATAATTCTTCAGGTGCTCCAGGCCTGTTTAGGGGAACTTGCTGCATCCACTGATCCAAAATACCTCCCGGAGGTGATTCTATCTCCTGGGATAAACCTACCGCAATGAGCCCAACTGCGACACAGTTAGCGCGTATTCCATGTTCACCTTCCTCTCTTGCAATTGCAGTACATAAATGTTTTACGCCTGCTTTCGGGACAGAAGAAAGTCCATCTGTGCTTATATATTTATGGATAGCAGCAGTAGTTAAGGCGGTTAGTGAGCCTCCTCCACCTTCACGTAAGAGAGGAATTGTGGCTTTAATTACATGGTAAAAGCCTTTGATATCAGTATCCAAAGTGGAATAAACGTCTTCGGGATTGGCTTCCATAATAGGTAAGATATGTAAAAAAGGTCCAGTGGCAAAAATGACCGAGTGAATTCTCTTAAATTTCTTTTTTGCCTCATTCGCAAAAGAGGTAGTTGTCTCTAGATTCAGAAGATCTACCTTTCCAATCATTCCTTCAACACCCTTCTTTGTTAGATTCTCTAGATTGTTGTTAGCTGCTTCTTCATTAGTTAAATAAGTAAAGGCAACATTTACTCCACAATCTCCTAATAATTCAACTACCCCAGTGCCCAATCCACCAGAACCACCAAAAACTATTGCGGCACCATCAGGGAATCGGTAATTACTCATAACTTTCTCCTAGTCTGTTTTAATTTATTTATTTTTCTGTCTAAAAAACCTTATATCTAGTTTTTCAACTAACCCGACCACTAATTTAAAAATTGTTCTTCAGCGTTAGAAAAAATAAGTTCATAAAAACTTTCTAGCATGGTTTTAACTTCTTTTTCTTCTAGCCCATCAGCTTTCCAGTGACTATACCAACATACTTCACATTCAGAATTAGAGACTTCTTTAACAGATACACAAGAGACGTAATCCGTAAAAGGTAAACAACTTTTATCTATAACTGAGTAAACGAAGAAATTATCTCCGTAAATTCCTTCCAGTCTTTCCACAACTTCTCCGGGGTACCCAGTTATTTCCCCCAGGGTTATATATCTTAATGAACCAATTTCATTACCTGTACACTCAACATTGTCGATGTTTTCAGGAAGAAAAGATTTTATGTCTCCAAAGTCTAGAAGCCTACCCCAAAAATACGCCTTAGGTACGTTAACAACTCTTTCTACTTTAGCTATCGAACTCAAAATATACCTTTAAATAGGATCTCTAGCTTTTTTAAATTAAGAAAGATAAATCTTTCATAATTCCACAATCTAAGCTGCTTTTTCTCCAACTCTTGCCCATGACTGTACTTCAGGAAGAACTTTCTCAGCAAACAGCCTCATGCTTTTTTCAGCATTTTCTAAGCTCATGCCGCCGTAACTAATTTGTACAGTAAGATCAAAATCTCCTAAAGCTTGTTTTCTACTTTCAAGTTTTTCAAGTATCTGCTGAGGGGTTCCCCAAGTATTGACGTCTACAAATGCTTCACCTGCAGCTTCCATTCCAGTCTCACGCAGTACTTCTGCTCCAGTGGCATAATCATCGTAGCCTTTCACATTATCAAAAACATTACTGGCCATCTCATAATGTTCCATCACCGTGACGTAGTAATTAGCCATATGTACTCTCGCTAATTCCTGAGCTCTATCACCGCTTTCGTCACAACAAAGAAAATCAACACAAATTGGTGGGGGTGCTGGCCTATTATGATGTTCCTTATACAAATCACGATAGGTACTAAAATGGTCAGTCATTTCTTCCCAAGGCTTTTGCGCAAAACACATCATAACTGCACCCATTGCAGCAACTTTAGGCACTGAATGAGATGACATGGCAACTGCATATAACCGATCTTTAAAGCTAGCAAAAGGACGAGGTCTGACTTCTGTTCGTACCTGTTTGTAAAATTTTCCATCGCTTTCCACAAAGCCAGATTCAAGACCTTTAATTATTATTTCGGCAGATTCGTCGAAGCGGTCCCTGGCTTCCCCCATATCAACTCCAAATACATCATATTCACGCCTAGCAAGACCGTGGCCTACTCCAAAAAGCGCCCTTCCTTGACACAAATGATCTAAAAGAACCATCTTTTCGGTAACACGTAGAGGTGAATCCCACCAAGGAAGTATCACAGCGCCAGTCATCAATTCAATAGTCTTTGTTCTGCCTGCCATGTAGGATAAAAATTGCATGCCATCCGGTGCCATGGCATAACTGTTAAAATGATGCTCAACCGCCCCAAGAACATCGAATCCCAACGGCTCTGCAAGATCTGCTATATGCATATCCCTCTGATAAGCCTCAGTATCGGTGATTTGATCTTTAAAATTCTGAAACACCATTAACATTCCTACTTTCATTTTCTTACTCCTTACGAGCTAATTAAGTCTATATTAAAATGAGTGCGTCAATTCAACACCCCAAGTCCTAGGTGCTCTTGCCATAGCATAACTCCATGCAGCTCCAGCAAAAACGTCATAACCTACAGTGAACCCATCTTCATTGGTAAGATTACGACCAAAGACACTTATTTTGGTATTGTCAATTTTACGATTGATTGAAACGTCTACTAAAGTTTGCTCTTCGTTAAAGGTTGTAGGTGTATTTAACTGGGAAACATGGTGTTCACCTATGAAATGAGCACTTGCTCTAACATAAGCTTCTCCTCTGGGTATCGAAGGAAAACTATAAGTACCGCCTAGAGTCCAAGTTAATTGAGGAGCTCGTAATGGTTCAAGGTAGGAGTAGTCAGCATCGACACCAGAGCCAGTAAAATCTGCAAAAAATTCTCCGAATTCTGCATGCAAAGAGCCCAGGTTTGCATCAATTGAAAAGTTTTCGGTGACAAGGGCATGAAGCTCTATCTCAACTCCCCTGAAAGTAGCTTCCGCTACGTTTGCAGCTACGGTAGACCTACCTAAGGCCGCACTTGCATCCACTACGTCAACATCAATTTGCTTATCCTCATAATCCATGGAAAATACAGTAAAGTTAAAGTGTATTCTGTTATCCCTAAGGGTTGTCTTAATTCCAAATTCTGTATTTGTAACTGTTTCAGGGCCGTAAGGTACCGTTGCAGAGTTTAAACTTCCCCATCTGCCGTTAAAGCCTCCACTCCTGTACCCTTGGGAATACAGGGCATATATCATGACATCAGGGTTTACTTGATATTTAAGCGCAGCTTTGGGTGTAAACTTAGTCCAATCGGCATTTGCATCTGTTTTTAGATTAGGACAAGCCGGATAACCACCATCACAAGCCTGAGACCTTTTTTCCTCGTCTATACTCCTTCCACCTACAGTAAGTGTCAGATTATCATTCAATTGATAATCCAATTCAAAGAAATAAGCTATAGAATCAGTTTCTTGTTGCGTTGTTGCATAAATCGGAATAACTGTCAAAGGATCTGTCGTCGGTATTACACCAAATAAATCATAAAACCCAATAAAACTAACGAGGTCAATTCTATATTCTGAGTCCCATTTATAGACCCCAGCAACGTAGTTGTAAGGACCGTCTAAATCAGAGGTTACACGAAATTCATGACTGGTTTGTTCGTAAGAAGCGGGACGAGAAGTATGATAGAGAGGTAAAGGAGTACCATCCCAATCTTGATAAACTTCTTCATCAGTGGTCTTGTGACCTAAGATATAATCAAATTTCATTGTATCTGATATATCCCAACGCAACTCTACAATGCTGGTGTCACTATCAAAAGAAGCATTTCTTCGGTTTGCTTCATCATTATAAACCTGGTATCTATCTCCACTTTGGGGAATACCAATTCCAGGTGAACATTGACTGTAAACAGCACACCACCAAGTCGTTGCGCCGCCCAGGTTGAGTGCCGTATGGGCATCTTGATCTTGTTCTTCTATTGTATGAGTTACCTCTATCTCAAGATCGTCTTGTGGGTTAAATAACACATTAAAAGTAGCTTGAGTATACTCAGAGCGACCTAAATCTTGATTGTCAACAAGATTGGTAAGGAATCCTTCGGCTTGTTCTCTTCTAGTAAGGCTTACCTTTCCAGCAGCATTATCAGACAATGCGAAATTAAAAACTCCTTCTACATTTGTTGTATCGTAGTCACCAAAGCTAATTCTCACTTTACCGCCTGTCTCCCCTGTTGGTTTAGACCTAGTAAGGTGAATGACTCCGGCAACAGTGTTTCTACCAAACAGGGTGCCTTGAGGACCTCTTAATATTTCAACTCGCTCCAAATCAATTACTTTGAGCATGGCTCCTGAATTAGCCCCAATAAATACTCCATCTAAGTAAACGCCTGTTGTGGGATCAAAATTCTTTTCAACATCTGAAACACCGATGCCTCTGATAAAAATAGCAGTCGGGCTACCAGGTCCTTGTTGCAAATCATCTATAAGTAGACTAGGCGAGTCCGCAGCTAGATCTCTTATATCTACAGCAAATCTATCAGCAACATCAGCTTCAGACAAAGCACTTATTGAAAGGGCTGTATCTTGAATGTTTTCTTCCCTTTTTCTAGCTGTAACAACTATTTCTTCTAATTCAAAAGCAGATTCAGCTACTGCTGAAACAGCTGGATAATAAAATAACACTAAAGCCAAAGATAAAATTACTTTCACAAAATTTTCTTTCATATCTCCTCTCCCCTTGGAACTATAAAACTAAAAATAAAAAACCAAGAGAGGACTATAGAACTACTCAAGAAATAGTGCAAGTAAACAAAAACATCCATTATTTATCAGTTACTGAAGTACCTAGAAAATTAACCAATTCTCAATATTTGAAACAGAAATAAGAAGTGTTTCCATCTAAAAAACAAGTTGTAAAACACTGAAAATCTTACGGGAAAAGGTTAAGGATTGGAGCGGGAAACTGAGTTCGAGCCGGTGACTTATACCTTGGCTCGGTTTCGCTCTACCAATTGAGCTATTCTCGCATGATTACGAAGCAGTATTCTAAAGATTAATTTTAAAAGCTGCACCAGAAGTTACAACATTAAAGAACCAATCAGTTTAGAATAAAAAACAAAAAAGTCAGGAAACAACATGGGTCGTGTTACAAACAAAGTAGCCATTATCACTGGAGCTGCCTCTGGGCTAGGTAAAGCTGATGCCATGTTACTGTCAGAGGAAGGGGCAAAGTTAGTGCTGTCGGATATCAACGTAGATGAAGGCAAGCGCGTCGCCCGGGAATGTAGAAATGATGCCCTATTTTTTGAGCAAGATGTTAGCAAAGAATCTTCCTGGCCAGATCTCATCGCAACAACAATAGCTGAGTTTGGCCGATTGGATGTCCTGGTTAATAATGCAGGGATAGCTACTATTGGAAATATAGAATCTACTTCCACCGATCAATGGCATGAGGTCCTTAGAGTTAATCTGGATAGTACTTTTTTTGGCTGCCGTACTGCTATTCCAGCGATGTCTAAATCTGGCGGTGGGTCCATCATTAACATGTCTTCTACTACAGCTCTCGTTGGTTTATCACCTTATCTTGCCTATTCAGCTGCAAAAGGTGGAATACGTTCAATGACTAAATCAATCGCAATGCATTGCCACGAACAGAAAAATGGCATTCGTTGTAACTCGATTCATCCTGGTAGTATATTAACTCCCATGGTACACAATGCTCTTGAGACTCTTGCCGGTATCAAATTAAAGGAGCAAGAAGACCCTGAGGCTACACGCAAGGCGATGGGAATTGGTGAACCTCTAGATGTAGCTAACTTGGTATTGTTTCTAGCTTCAGAAGAATCTAAACACATCAATGGGGCTGAGCTGGTGATCGATAATGCAGCCTCCATCGGAGATATATCCCGATGAACATAACCGGACTGGTACATGTCAATATTAACTGTAGCGACTTTGATCGCTCTCTGCGGTTCTATGAATTACTGGGCTTCCAGAAAGTAATCGATGTACCCCCAAAAAATACACTTGAAGTGGCTGCTGCGGTAGGCATGCCACCTTACACTGTAAAGGGTGCGTTGTTAATTTTGCAAAACTCCAAAACTCCTTTGATGATAGATCTACTTGAATGGCAAGAACCTACTGATAACAGACCGCCTTACCCGAATCTTTATCATTTAGGTATTGCCCGGGTTGCGCTTTCCACTAATGACCTTGATTCTGATGTTGCTTTTCTTAAATCAGAAGGAGTTGAGTTTCTCTCAAATCCAGCCACGGTAAAAATTGAAAATCAACCAGAAACACGTTTTGTCTGCTTCAAAGATCCGGATGGTACAATCCTGGAGTTGGTTGAATAATTTTATATATCTGTTAGGAAGATAGTTATAGCACAGAGATTTGAATAGATCTTCTTAAAAGTATTAGAATTACTACTCATGCAAAAGAAAGAACAAGTTCGACTACTCAAAGGCCTCATTTCTTATTTGGATTCTGGTGGCAATGTGGATGCGGGAGGTATTATGCAAAATCCTCCTGATACTTATACCTGTGAAAAGCGGTTTTCAAAAGAATGGAACAAGTTCTTTAGAGATTATCCCCAAATAGTTGGCATGACTGGAGATCTGGCAGAACCAGGCACTTTTTTTACTCGCGAAGATTTTGGTATTCCGATATTGGCCACTAGAGATGAGCAAGGCAATTTTAGAGCTTTTGCTAATGTTTGTGCTCATAGAGGGGTAATTGTTGAAAATGAAAAGAAAGGACAGAAAACTAAGTTCTCTTGTCCATTTCATGGTTGGACCTATGACAACTCTGGAAAACTTATTGGGTATCCCAAACCAGATCATTTTGGAGAAATTGATAAGACCTGTTATGGACTGAAAGAATTACCTTCCAAAGAACAATACGGTCTTTTATGGGTACATCCAAATCCAAAAGGTGAAATAGATTTGAACGTCCTTTTCGGAAGTCAATTGATGGAAGAATTTGAGGCTTGGGGATTTCAAGACTTAGTTCTAACTCATGAAGAAGATTATATAACTGAGATGAATTGGAAGCTCGCTATAGATACTTTCGGCGAGACTTACCACTTTCCAACTTTACATAAAAATAGCCTCTTAAATTCTTTTCATGGGAACGTTCAAATGTTTGATTCTTTTAAAAGAAATGCACGCTTAACGCTATGCAAAAGAGAGATCGATTCCATGAAAACCGAACCCGTTGATAACTGGCACATTTGTCGAGGTGCTTTTCCTGTTTATTTCTTATTTCCCAACACTATATTAAATGTAAGTGATACAGGGATTATCTTGGTTAGAGAGTACCCCTTAGACCTGTCGCCACATAGAAGTGTTTCGAGAGTATCTTTTTACTTCTGGCCACGAGTTATTGAATATCTAAAAGAGGCTAACATTGTTCTTGATGAGATGCATAAAAATGAAACTATGCAAGCTCATGGAGTAGAGAACCCTTATCTAGGTTTTGGAGCAATAATTAGGGATGAAGATTACGTGGTAGCGGCTGCTTCTCATAAAGGTCTTCGATCTGGAACTATTGATCATATAACTTTTGGTAAAAATGAGCCCGCCCTGCACCATTATCACAATGCTTTTAGAGAAGCATTGGACATGGAACCTTTACCACTGATTAAGCTTTAACCTTTAACCTAGTTTCATGAAGGATAGGCTCGGTATAACCACTAGGTTGTGCTCTTCCTTTAAAAACTAAATCGCAAGCTGCTTGAAATGCATAGCCATCATAGCCCGGTGCCATGTTGATGTAGTCAGGATCAGCCATATTTTGTTGATCCACAACTAAAGCCATTTTCTTCATGGTGTCCATCACTTGGTCCTCTGTGCATAAGCCATGATGTAACCAATTAGCCATGTGTTGGCTGGAAATACGACAAGTGGCCCTGTCTTCCATAAGACCTACATTGTTTATATCAGGAACCTTTGAACAACCAACTCCCTGATCAATCCACCTCACTACATAGCCCAAAATACCTTGGGCATTGTTATCCATTTCTTCTTGTTTTTCTTTGTCGGTTAAAGAACTTGGATCTTCTAACAATGGAATAGTCAAAATGTCATCTATGCTAGCTTCAGTCCTGGATAGAAGTTTTTCTTGAGCTTTTGGAACAGAAATCTGATGATAATGGATAGCGTGCAAAGTAGCTGCGGTGGGAGAAGGTACCCAAGCGCAATTTGCGCCAGCTTCGGGGTGAACACTTTTACTTTTATACATGCCTAACATTTCGTCTGGCATTGGCCACATTCCTTTTCCTATTTGTGCCTTACCTTTAAAACCGGCTTCAAGGCCTTTATCGACATTCCAATCTTCATAAGCATTTATCCAAGGTTGTTGTTTCATTAAAGCTTTAGGAATCATAGGACCAGCCTCCATGCTGGTATGAATCTCATCTCCAGTTCTATCCAAGAAACCTGTATTAATAAATATTACTCTGTCCTTAGCCACTTTAATGCACTCTTTTAGATTTATGGTTGTTCTGCGCTCTTCATCCATGATGCCGATCTTTACCGTTAGAGGTTTAAGTTTTAATGCTTTTTCAACAGCTTCAAAAAGGTCGCAAGTAAACTGAACCTCATCGGGTCCATGCATTTTTGGCTTAACTATATAAACGCTACCCGAACGAGAATTAGTCATAGAGTTATTTCCTTCTAAATCATGTTTAGCAATGCATATGGTGAACATAGCGTCCAAAATTCCCTCTGGTATTTCATTTCCATTTTTATCTAAAATTGCTAGATTGGTCATGAGATGACCAACATTTCTGACTAGAAGAAGGCTTCTCCCTGGTAGTTCAAACTGGCTACCAGAAGGGTCGCTATAATTTCTATCAGGATTCAGTTCTCGAGTCATTTGAGAATCATCCTTAACAAATGTTTCCCTTAAATCTCCTTTCATAAGTCCAAGCCAATTTCTGTATACAGTTACTTTGTCTTCAGCATCAACAGCTGCGACTGAATCTTCACAGTCTTGAATGGTAGTAATGGCAGATTCAAGCAAGATATCTTTAATACCAGCAGCATCATCTCTGCCCACATAATCTTCTCTATCTACTTGAATTTCTAAATGTAAGTTATTGTTTTTTAATAGTATAACTGAAGGGTTATCGGGCTCTCCTTTATAACCAATAAATTTATCATTTTCTCTTAGTTTCACTTTTGATTGGTTAGAAAGAGTTATCTCTAAAGACCTATCAATTATTTGGAAAGAGGTAACATCTTGGTAACTTCCTTCTGATAAAGGAACTGTTTCATTTAAAAAAGTTTTCGAAAATTCTATTACCTTATCTCCTCTGACTGGGTTGTAAGTCCCACCTCTCTCAGCTCCCCCATCTTCAGAAATCATATCTGTGCCATACAGGGCATCATATAAGCTTCCCCATCTGGCATTAGCTGCATTTAAAGAAAATCTTGCATTCATAATAGGCACTACCAATTGTGGACCTGCTATTTCGCTTATCTCCGGATCTACTCCTGAAGTTGTTATTTGAAAGTCATGCGTTTCATCAACCCAATAACCAATTTCCCTTAGAAAAGATTTGTACTCTTGATGGTCATGTATTAGACCTTTTTTACTAAGATGCCAATTATCAATTTTTTTCTGGAGATTTTCCCTAAAAGTAAGAAGCGACCTATTTTTTTGAGAAAAGTCCTCAACAATTTTATTAAATGTTGCCCAAAATTCTTCATGGGTTACATTTAGACCAGGTAAAATCTCATCGACTAAAAGGTTGTCTAATACCTTGGCTACCTGCAAATCACCGTACTGAATTCTTTCAGTCATTGTTTTCTTGTTTTAATTAACTATGGATTGCTATTTTCATATTTTTTTATAGCTTAAAAGAGTATATCCTAGTATTTCAAAATCAAGCTATGACGGAAAAAAAATGCCAAAAGTAGGTATTACTGAAGTAGTCCTCAGGGACGGTCATCAATCCCTACTGGCAACAAGATTCACTCTTGCTGACATGCTTCCCATCGCTAAAGAACTTGACCAGGTTGGATACTGGTCAATTGAATCTTGGGGTGGAGCTACCTTTGACTCTTGTATTAGATATCTTGATGAAGACCCTTGGGAGAGATTAAGAGCTTTAAAAAAAGCCATGCCCAACACTCAACAACAAATGCTTCTTAGAGGGCAAAATCTTGTTGGCTATAAACATTATTCTAATGAAGTAGTCGCTTTGTTTATTCAAAAAGCCTCAGAAAATGGCATAGATGTTTTTAGAATTTTTGATGCTCTGAATGATTTTAATAATATTGAATTTTCAATAAAACAAGTAAAGGAAAATGGAAAGCATGCGCAAGGAGCAATGGCTTACACCACTAGCCCCGTGCATAATTTAACAACTTGGTTAGATTACGCAAAAAAGGTTGAAGATTCTGGAGCAGATTCCTTTGCTATAAAAGATATGGCGGGCATTCTTAAGCCTTATGACGCCTTTGAGTTGATTACAAGTCTAAAACAAAATATTTCTATACCCATACATATGCAATGTCACGCAACAACTGGAATGTCTACTGCTTCAAACTTAAAGGCAATTGAAGCGGGGATAGATAACATTGATACGTCTATATCTTCCATGAGCATGACCTACGGACATTCTGCCACCGAAACGCTCATCAGCATGTTTCAAGGGAGAGACCAAGATTTTGGCTTGGATATCAGCCTGTTAGGAAAAATCTCAGATTATTTTAAAGCCATTAGGGAAAAATATTCAGAATTCGAAGGAACCCTCAAGGGCATCGATTCTTCGATGTTGGTCAAGCAAGTCCCTGGAGGAATGCTCTCTAACTTAGAATCACAATTAAAGTCTATTAATCAAGAGGATAAATTAGAAGAGATCAAAAATGAGATCCCTAGAGTGAGAGAAGATTTTGGTTTCCCTCCTCTGGTCACTCCAGTTTCTCAAATTATAGGCGCGCAGTCTCTGCTGAACGTGACTGAAAATAGCAGATATGCAAGCTTGACTTCTGAGACAAAGAAACTTTTGCTTGGCGCTTATGGGAAATTACCTGGCACTATCAATAAAGAAATTTTAGACAAAGCTTCTAATAGTCCTCCAGAAGAGGAAATAGAAAAAAATATAAGAGAGATTAAAGAAGAATTTAAAAGTCTTTGCCAAGAAAGTGATTTACCAGATTTATCAGAAGACTTAGAAAGCTTATTAACTTATATCCTCTTTCCAAACATTGCCATAATTTTTTTTAAAGGAAGAAATTTTTAAATTTTATCAATTCCCTTATCTTGATCCCTGGCCATCATCAATCTTAATAAAAGTTCCAGTTACACATTCTGAGGAAGGGGACACAAGAAATAATAGGGTCGAGTCCATTTGTGCAGGATCGCATATACGCTTTCTGGGAAATCCCTGACTTATATCTCCTATCCTTTCAATCATTCCATCAAGCATCTCTGAAGAAAAACAGCCAGGGGCAATGCAATTAACATTAATATTGTAACTGGCCCATTCGGTTGCTAAGGCTTCAGTTAACCTAACAATACTAGCTTTAGTAATTGAATAAAGAGAAGCAGCTGAATTAGGTGTAGTATTAAAAGCAGCCATCGAAGCTATATTAACCATTCTTCCAGGCATTTTTTTTTCAATGAGCCTTCTTGCTACTTCATTTGAAAGAAGATATGGACCAACTAAATTTGTGTCCACAACGCTATCAATCAGTTCATCAGACTGTTTGATCGCCCATTGAGCATCTGGTATGCCCGCGTTGTTAATCAAAGTGTTAACAGTACCCAAACTATCTTCAGCCTTTTGGACTGCATTTCTAATGCTTTGTCGATCTACCATATCTACAGGAATCGGTTCACAAATTCCGCCATCCTCTCTAATTTCTTTTGCAAGTGCTTCTAATCTTTCAACTCTCCTTGCTGAGATAGCTACCTTGGCACCACATTTCGCTAATACCTTAGCAAAACGATAACCCAAACCTGATGAGGCTCCAGTAACTAGTGCCACTTGGTTACTTAGGTCAAGAGAAAAATTAGGATTTGAAAAATTTGTCATATGAATTTTTCCTATTTACGAAATGTTAAAGAAAAGGTTACTGGAACTGATTTACTTATACTGGGCAGACCTGCAATTATTCTTAGGGATTCGATTCCTTCCGATAACCCCAACCTCTCAACATTCATAAGTAGAGGTTCGGAACTAGCTACAGAGAAGGATTGGTTATTCAATCTAGTAGTTTTAATTTTTACTTCTATAGGAAATTGTTTGCCCTTAAGTTCAAGTTCGCCTCTATATTTATTAACAAAAGAATTTCCTTCTTCCAGTAATAAAATTTTTTCTAACTCCACCTCCAGTCTAAAAAATGCTGTTGGGTAAATACCTGTTTCAAACAGAAGATTATTCATTCTTTCGTTGCGAATAGGTATTAGTGTTTCTACACTTCCTAGATTTACCTTAAGGAGAGCTTTTCCTTTATCTGTCACGCTTCCAGAAAGTGTTTTAAAAGTGTGAACCTCACCAATGTCAGAAGCTTTAATAGAGACAAAATTTAGCTTTGATTCTTCATTAACCAAATTCCAGTCAGAAAAAGAAGATGATGAAAAGAGAAGCAAAAGCCAGAAATATATTTGAGTCCTTACTGTTTGTTTAAACATGTTTATTTAATTAAATTATCATATCTTAAACTCAAAAATAATTGGCAAGTAAATAATATTGCAAAATAAGATAAGATGTAAATTGATGTTCTTTAAAAAGATATATGTAGCTTTTATCAACTCTTTCAAAGGCATTTATCAAGCTTTGAAGAAAGAATTTGCCTTTCGGGTTGAATTTTTTCTTTCCCTTTTCTTCATACCTGCCTCCTTTTTTATTGGAGAAAATGCTCTAGAAATAATCTTGTTATCTGCAAGCACCCTTTTAATACTCATCGTCGAGTTGCTTAATACCGCCATAGAAACCACTTTGAACAGGGTAAGCTTAGAAGAGCATGATCTCACAAGATACGCCAAAGATATGGGTTCAGGAGCTGTACTTATTTCTCTTTTACTTTGGCTAGTCACCTGGTCGCTCATAGCTATTTACTAGACAACAAAGACTAATCATCGTAAAAAGGTTTGTTTAAAGAGTAATTAATTTTATGCAAGAACTCAGTCCAGTTTCAATGCGAACTAAGTTAGCCTTTGGAGTTGGAGCATCGGGAGAAGCAGGAACCCTATGGATGTTCAACGCTCTCACTTTTTTCTTTTATAACCAAGTCTTAGGTCTTCCTCCAGATTTGTCAGGTTATGCGGTTACCATCGCGATTATCTTCGATGCTATCACAGACCCTGTAATGGGTTCTATTTCAGATCGGTTCAGATCAAAATATGGGAGACGACATCCTTTTATGTTCGCAGCACCAGGACCGATACTAATAGCTCTATTTTTTATTTTTAATCCTCCGGATTCTATAAATACCGATTTATCTTTGTTTGCCTGGTATACCATTTTTACAATACTTATAAGGGTAAGCCTCACTTTATTTACGGTACCTCATTTAGCACTAGGAGCAGAACTCTCAGACGATTACGATGAGCGTTCTAAGGTGATGAGTTACAACACTCTATTTGGTTACGTGGGTGTTGTTTTTATGCATGTGTTCGTTTGGTTCATTATTTTTGATAACTTTGAAGATGGTCAGAGAAATATAGAAGCCTATACCCCAATTGTTATTTATGCTTCTGTTCTAATCGCTGGCTGCATTTTAGCTTCTTCCTGGTTTACCAAAGACCGAATTCCATATCTCAAAAGTCCGCCGGATGATGGAGAAAAAATAAGTTTTATTAGATTAATTAAAGATATACGAGGAGCCATAACCAACCGCAATTATTTAAATTTGCTGATGGGACTTTTTTTCCTTTCTGTATGTATTGGCACTCACGAAACTCTAGGTATATACATGGTTACCTATTTTTGGGAATTAACTCCTTACCAAATAGGGTTTTTAATTATCAATAATATTATTGGTTATGTCTTAGGGTTTATTCTGGCAGCTAGATTACATAGAAGATTTGATAAAAAAGCTACGATTGTTACCACCTGTTTATTACTTACTATCTTTTGGTCTTCAGCTGTCACACTAAGATTATTCGATCTTGCTCCTGGGAACACTACTTGGGAGTTAGTAGTCTTTATAATTTGTTTGGGATCCATCTCATCTGCAAGTGGTGCTATCTTACACATAAGTGTTATGTCAGCTCTTGCTGATGTGGCAGATGAGAATGAATTGAAAACTGGTATGAGACAAGAAGGAATTTTCTATTCTGCACGTGCTTTTTTTGGTAAAGCTTCTAATGCTTTCGGCCATACGGTAGCGGGCTTAGCTCTAAAATTTATTGAATTCCCAGACAAGGCGATACCGGGAGAATTACCTAGCGATATGATATTTAGTCTAGGACTAGTTGACGGACCCTTTGCTATGATTTGGGGTTTCATAGCAATCTTTTTTTACTACAGATATCGAATTAATAGAAAATATCATGCTCACATACAAGAACAATTAAAACTTAAAAAAGAAGCTAGAAGCTCTTCAGATAAGGTTGAATCTGTATAATGCGAGCTGAATTAAACACAAGAACATAGAGATGACAAAAGGTTTGCCTAAAAAAATTACAAAAATAAGATCCAAGCCATCAAGAAGAGAGGCTGAAAAAGCAGTTAAAACACTTATAAAGTGGGCGGGAGATAATCCCAACAGAGAAGGCTTAAAGGAAACTCCCAAAAGAGTGGTAAATGCTTATGAAGAATTCTTTCACGGTTATCACATTAAGCCTGAAGAGGTTCTTTCTAAAACCTTTGACGAAGTTAAAGGTTATGACGAGATGATAATTGTCAGAGATATTGCAATAGAGTCGCATTGTGAGCATCACATGGTTCCATTTATTGGTATAGCTCACATTGGATATATACCAGATAAAAGAGTTGTTGGAATAAGTAAGTTAGCCAGGATAGCGGACGTTTTTGCTAAACGCCTCCAAACTCAAGAAACAATGACCGCACAAATTGCAGATACCATTAACGAAGTTCTGAAGCCCAGGGGAGTAGCAGTTGTTATTGATGCCCAGCATCAATGTATGACGACTAGAGGAATTCATAAGTCAGAAAGCAGCACTATAACTAGCAGAATGCTTGGTCTATTTAGAACTAACTCCAATACAAGAAATGAATTTATGAACCTTATAAATTCTGCCAATAATTAATTATCACTAGCGGGTGTCTACCCCTGAAGTAACTCCCCAAAGACCAATTATCCTTGCTTCTGGTTCTGAAATTAGGAAACAGATGCTTGGGGATGCTGGTATTGTTTTTTCTGTACAAGCATCTGAGCTAAACGAATCTAAGCTTAAGAAGATTTCTGAAGAAGAACCTTTTCAAGATCGGGTCATAAAGTTGGCTTCTGCAAAGGCCAAAGTGATAAGCAAAAAAAATAAAGATTGTTATGTAATAGGATCTGACCAAATGTGCGTTTATAAAGATAAGTTACTTAATAAACCTGGTAACTTTGAAAATGCAGTAAAACACTTATCCTTGCTTTCCGGTAATACCCATTATCAATACAGTGGTGTATGCATAT
Source organism: SAR86 cluster bacterium (assembly GCA_022447065.1). Taxonomy (GTDB): domain Bacteria; phylum Pseudomonadota; class Gammaproteobacteria; order Magnimaribacterales; family Magnimaribacteraceae; genus AEGEAN-183. The sequence continues at coordinate 28,197 of JAKUUM010000003.1, forward strand.
CTCTTAACGGAGAATCCGTTTGGTCCTTCTCTGATAAAGCCTCTCTAACCATGCATAATCTTTCTGAAGAAGAGATAGTTTCATACGTAAAAGCTGATGAGCCTTATCAGTGCTCGGGCTCTTATAAATATGAATCCTTGGGAGTAAACCTTTTTTCAAAAGTTGAAGGCTCTAGTGAAACCATTCAGGGATTGGTTCTCACGCCACTTCTGAAAGCTCTAAGAGAACTTGGAACTATTCCCTAAGCTGTGTTTCATCGAAAAGATGAAATTGGCCTTTTAGATCCTTCCAAGGAAAAAAGTACTTGCCAAAGTTGCAAACTCCTAGAACGAAAATTAGCAGCGCTTGTTAATAACCAATAAGTCCACATCCTGTAAAACTGTTTATCGTATGTATCTTTCAAAACTTCATAGTTATTTACAAAATTCTCATACCAACACATTAAAGTTTTGTCGTAATGAGGCCCAATGTTTTGCCAATCATCAAAAATAAAAATACCTTCACTGGCCTCAGCGATTTGTTCTGCTGAAGGCATCATTCCATTTGGAAAAATATATTTTTCGACCCAAGGGTCTGCAACACTTTCAGATTCATTACCTCCAATCGTGTGAAGAAGGAAGGCCCCACCTTGTTTTAAACACCTTCTTACAACTTGGAAAAATTCTCGGTAGTTTTTATACCCAACAGCTTCAAACATTCCAATCGAGTAAATGGAATCAAACTTTTCGTCTAAATCTCTATAATCCACTAACCTAAATTCTACCTTCAATCCCTTGAGATCTTCTTTCGCGTAATTTAATTGTTCATTAGAAATAGTTATTCCTACAACACTGACTCCATATTCCTTTGCAAAGTATTTAGCTGCTCCTCCCCATCCACACCCAATATCCAAAACTTTCATTCCAGCTTTCAGATCTAATTTCTTCGCAACCAAATCCAGTTTTGCAATCTGAGACTGTTCTAGAGTAGAAACATTTTTGGTCCAATACCCACAGGTGTAAGTCATGGTTTTATCTAGCATTAAGGAAAAAAGGTCATTACCAATATCATAATGGCGTTCTGCGACTTGAAAAGCTCGTGACACGGACTGTAAATTTTTTATTTTGCTTTTAATATTGCCCAGAATTCTGGGTACCCCCCCTACTTCCTTATAAATACCACTACTAAGAATTTTGTCAAAAAATATATCTAAGCGATCGCAATCAAACCACCCTTTCATATAACTTTCCCCAAAGCCTAAACTGCCATTAAATAAAATACTTTTGTATAACTCTGAGTTATGGATTTTGATATCCCAAGGTCGATTTCCATCTATTTCTATATCAACCGAAGCCAAGAGATCTTTGTATTTGTTTTCTAAAAATTTTTCAAACATATTTATTTAGTTAATTCTAAATGCAAATGATCTATTATTTAAATATAATTTCTTTATATAAAGTTAACTAATAATCTACTGGGGGAAAAATGGCATTCGATTCTAAGCACAATCAAGAAAAATCTAACGCTTTTGATCCTGACGCACTAAGAGCCAAGTACTCTGAAGAAAGAGATAAGAGAGTAAGACCCGACGGTAATGCTCAATATCAGGAAGTTAAAGGAGAATTCTCTTATTTTGTACAAGATCCTTACATTGAAAATGAGATAAAGAGAGATCCAATAGAAGATGAAGTTGAAGTAGTCATCGTAGGTGGGGGATTTGGCGGAATGCTTGCAGGAGCAAGATTAAGAGAAGCTGGTGTAGATGATTTTAGAATCATTGAAAAAGCAGGAGACTTTGGAGGTACTTGGTATTGGAATAGATACCCAGGAGCATCTTGTGATATAGAGTCTTATATTTATTTTCCTTTATTGGAAGAATTAAATTTTATACCCAAGGAAAAATACACTAATGCTCCTGAGACCCTAGAATACTGCCAATTAATGGCTAAAAAATACAAACTCCATGAAAGGTCCTGTATGCAAACAGAAGTTATCTCGGCTGAATGGGATGAGTCTATTGGTAGATGGATTATCTGTACGGATAGAAAAGACAGAATCAAAGCTCGATTTATAGTTAATTCTAATGGGCCCCTTAATAGACCTAAATTGCCAGATATTACTGGAATAAATGACTACAAAGGCCATACTTTTCATACAAGCAGATGGGATTACAGTTACACAGGAGGATCTTCTGCAGGAAATTTAACAAAGTTAAAAGACAAAAAAGTTGCCGTTATTGGAACAGGTGCAACGGCTGTTCAGTGTGTTCCTCACTTGGGAGAAACCGCAGAGCATTTATACGTCTTTCAACGAACTCCTTCTTCAATAGATGTAAGAAATAACACAAAAACTGACCCTGAGTGGGCTTCGAGTCTAGAATCTGGATGGCATGCAAAAAGGAGAAACAATTTTGAATCTTTTTTGGCCGGAGTTTACCAAAAGGAAGATCTTGTGAATGATGGATGGACTGAATTATTTAGGAATTTGTTCAGTGCCTTTAGAAAGAGAAGACCACCAAAATACAAAATAGCAACCTGGGCTGTTTCATCTGTTTTTTCACCTAAACTTTATAAATTGGGTTTTGAAAGTTATATGAGAGAAAAATTTCTCAATTTCGTGGGGATGGACAATCTCATGCAAGAAATGGAAATGGCTGATTTTGAAAAAATGGAACAAGTAAGAGCTAGAGCAGATGCGGTTGTTGAGGATCCAAAAACGGCTGAATCACTTAAGCCTTATTATCGTCAATTTTGTAAGAGACCATGTTTCCATGACGAGTACTTACAAACATTCAATAAGCCTAACGTAACTCTAGTGAACACTGAAGGCAAAGGAATAGATCAAATTACTGATAAGGGAATAATGTTCGATGGCAAAGAATATGAAGTTGATTGCATCATTTTTGCCACCGGATTTGAGGTTGGAACTGCTTATACCAGAAGATCTGGTTACGAAATTTACGGGAGGGATGGAATATCTTTAACTGATAAGTGGAAAGATGGCCTGTCAACTTTTCACGGAATGCATTCCAGAGGCTTTCCTAATTGTTTTTTCTTTGGTCCTCAACACTCAGCTTTTACTGCTAATTTTACTTATTCTCTTGATGAACAAAGTATACATCTAGCTTACATTCTAAAAACTGCTTTAGCTAAGGGTATTAACCTAATTGAAGCTTCTCAAGAAGCCGAGGAAGGATGGATTGAAACAATAGTTGAAAAAGCAAGATTAACTCAAGACTTTCAAGAAAAATGTACTCCTGGTTATTACAATAACGAAGGTCATCCAAATGTATTGGCTCAAAATACATTTTATGGTGGTGGCCCTATTGAATTCTTTGGCCTCATGGATCGGTGGAGATCAGATGGGAATCTGAAAGGATTAGAGTTGTCAAATAAATAACTCATTATTCTTCTTTGGATCTTATCTCTCTAAAAAAACCTTTAAAGGAAGATCAAGTTAATGGTATGCACTCTCTCAATCAGGAAAACATTCCCGAAGTTGGTGATGTTTCTGATTTAGTTGATTTTCAATTACTTTTAGATTTTTCGGAACACATACTTTGCTTCAAAGATAAAGGTGTTGTAATAGGTTTTGTCTTATGCATGAGAGAGGGTCAATCTTACCAATCAGAGAACTACAAATATCTCACATCTAGATTTTCTAATTTTCTATACATAGATCGAATAGCTATTAAAAAAGAGTACAGGAGAAGAGGGTTAGGTGAAAAAATATATCTAGAACTTGTGTCTATAGCTGAAAAATTAGGATTAGATATTCTATGTGAAGTTAACACTAGGCCAAGAAATGATGCCTCTTTATTATTTCATGAAAAAATGGGGTTTGAAGAGATAGGAACAAATGACTTCGAAAAAAATAGTGTGATGTATTTAAGAAAAGAAACTTAATTAGTGTTTTAATTTTTTTGGAAAGAGCTCCCCTATTCTTTTTGGTTCCGGTTCTATCATTTCTTCAACACTACTTTCTATCCTTCCATAAGCATTCCAGACTTTAAAACCTAGTCTGGATCTCAATTTGTTGGAACAAGAATCCCACAACTTCCTATCTAGGCCAATAGTCTGGTTTTCCTGTTGTCGGAATTGAGGAGCACAAAAAGTAGTTAAGACTCCTAATCTATCTGTATTGCCTGTATTTGCTCCTGTGCCATGCCACAACCTTCCATCAAGAACCATCAATGTACCCTCCTTAGAAACAGCTTGTTTGACAGGATATATGCTCTGATCTTCTTGATTTGGGTGAGCCCCGGTTAAATGAGAACCTGGAACCACCTCAGTGGCACCATTTGTTTCGGTAAAATCTGAGAGCATCCACATGCAATTAGCTACTACGGGAGGAGAAATACCTAAATCAGTATCAGGTTTTAAAAAAGAATCAGAAGCTTTCCTGGAAATTTCTGAAGCTCGAATGAAATCGTCTCCCGGTTTTATAGGTTGAGGCATCCACCATTGATCAGTATGCAGCCCCATCCTGACTCCACCCGGTTTAGTAATGTTTGCTGAATGGGTAGATAAAATAAAATCTTTTCCTAATATATGACCAACCAACTCATCAACATAAGGATGGACTACCATATCCCTAAAGCATTGACCCTTATTAGCTAACATCCATAAACGTTGATTAATACCACCGTTTGAAAGAGTAAATGCACCTTTATTAACTTTATTTCCTGAAAGATAAATGTTTTGGTTAACCCCCCCATCTCGAAAAGAAACCCCCTGCTCTTCTTCGGCTTCTGCTTGATCGACCAACCTTTTCTTAGCCTGTTCTAAATCTTTTTCTATCAATACATTCGGAATAAAACAGAAGCCAAATTTGTCTAGGTCTTTTTTTGCTAATTCAAGGTCTCTAGTGGGTTTGGGACTAGTATCAAGTAAAGAATTATTATCCATCGATATTTACCAAACTAGTTGCTTAAGAATTTAACCATCCGATCGATAGCCTGCCTTGCCTCAGGAAAAAACTCTTCAAAGTGTAAGAACCCGTGAGGCATATTCTCATAGTAAAACTCCTCATTTTGTATTCCATGTTCCGATAATTTCTTGGCAAGTAATTTGGAGCCAGTGATAAGTCCATCTAGAGTTCCACAAAGTATATGTGCAGGTGGAAGTTTTTCCGCTACATGTATAGGACTTATTCTAGAATCAGAAAGAGTATTCTCATCACGATCAGCTCCTAAGTATGAGCCAACCATCATTTCCACCATTAAATCCGCTTCTTGCATTTTACCGTCCCCCTCTATAGATTCAGCCATGGTAGCAAAATCAAAAACTCCATAAATAAGAAGGATTTTCTTTATATCAACCTTAATATCACCAGTTAAGGTGGCAGCACAGGCGGCGGCTAGATTTCCTCCAGCTGAATCGCCTCCTACTGATAGTCTATCTACATCACCTTCATATTCTAAAGCGTTGTCTACAACCCATCTAATAGCCTCTAAACATTCATCAAACCCCTCAGGAAAAGGGTTTTCAGGAGCTAAAGCGTAATCAACGTTAAAAACCAAGTGACCAGCCTCAGCGAACCTATGACAAATTTTCCTGTGGGTTTTTGGACTTCCAGAAATCCAACCTCCTCCGTGCATATAAACAAGTATAGGAAAAGGTCCTTCGCCTTTAGGAACGTGAATGTCAGTTGTTAAACTGTGGTCATCCTTTTTGGAAATTTCTACTTCGGTAAGAAAGTTTCCTATCTCAGGAAGGTTTTTGTTAGCTCCTGTTACCTCAACAGCTTCCTCTAAGATATTTCTGAAATCATGTACGTTTTTAGGACTTCTGACATTAAAAATATTTGCTAAAGGGTCTTTATTTTCACTCATTCCATTTCTCTCCCTTATTTTGAATCCAAGGTAGCGTCACGTTCACCAAAATCCCAACCAGCACCATTATTTTCATAGTTTCTTAGAATTCTTTTGGCTACAGACTGGATATGAACTTCGTCGGGTCCATCATAAATTCTTGCTTCCCTGGCGTGCCTATACATTAAGCTTAAAGGTGTGTCATCTGTAAGCCCTTTTGCTCCGTGAACCTGAATAGCACGATCAATGACATTATGGACCATCTGTGCACCTACCACCTTAATCATACCAATCTCAATCCTGGCATCATCCCCTTGATCAATTCGTTTTGCAGCATCTAAAGTAAGTTGTCTACTGGCTTGAATTTCACAAGCGCTATCAAAAACAAATTTTTGCATGAGTTGTTTTTTAGCCAGAGATGACCCAAAAGTTTCTCTTTCATGCAAACGTCTGCACATTAAGTCAAAGGCTCTTTGAGCTTGACCTAGCCATCTCATGCAATGAAAAATTCTCCCAGGTCCAAGTCTTCTTTGGGCAATAATAAAACCATGACCGCGTGGACCTAATAGGTTTTCTTCTGGCACCCTGACATTGTCATATTCAACTTCATAGTGCCCACCATGTATTCCTAAAACCGGCGTTTCCCTAATAATCTTGTAACCAGGATTGTCTGTGGGAACAATAATCATACTGAATGCTCCATGCCCTTGAACGTCTAATTCAGTTCGGCACATTACTGTCGTATAAGTTGCATTTGCTGCACCACTAGTAAACCACTTTCTTCCATTTATTACCCACTCTCCATCTTCAAGAACAGCTGCTGTTTGAAGTTGCGTGGGATCAGAACTAGCAATGTCAGGTTCAGTCATCCCAAAACTGGGGAAGATTTCTCCTGCCACTAAAGGTTCTAAATAAGCATCTCTCCATCTATCAGAAGCGAATTCTCTTAGCATGATTGAGTCTTGTAATGAATGGGTTCCTAGAGCCACCGTAGCACCAGAAGACCTCCCCACCACTTCGTTCACGTAAACGTATTCCATAAAAGGCATTCCCTGCCCACCTATATCTTTAGGATGTCCAAGTGCCCAAAGATTCTTCTTTTTGGCCTTATCCATCAACTCCTTCATCTTGTTTTTGGAAGCATCATTCTTCTCATTCAAAATAGACTCAGCTGGATAAACCTCATTCTCAACAAAGTCTTTTACTTCTGATCTGACTTGCCGCCAATCTCTGTCCTTACTCATATTAATTCTCCTCAAAATTGATTGCATCAATGTATCTAAATTCTTGCAGATTTACAATTTATCTTCAGGTAATTCTGGGCTGAAGAAATTAGTCATTCCCACTCCAATAAGTAACAAAGAACAGCCTGCAATCATCGTTAAAGTTATAGCTTCATTAAGAAATATGTAACCCCAAATCATTCCTGCAACAGGAACGATAAATAAAACTGAAGATGCTCCCACTGGACCCAGTCTCCTGATTAAGATAACAAAAGCTACATAAGCTAATCCTGTGCAAAGGAAACCGAGCAAAAGAATGCTTATCAAGACTTCTTGGGATAAATCAAAACTCATACCTCCTTCGTAATAAGAAATTGGTAAGAACATAATAGACCCTACAATCAATGTCATAGAAGCTAGATAAGTAGGCTCTATGTGTGACAATTTATACAAATAATTTGAACAAACAGCATACATAAAGGCGCCTAAGAGACAGCAGATAATAGGAATCCATGAAAATTGGAAAGACTCATACCCTATAAACACTATCAATCCCGCCACCCCGACAATTAATCCACTTAGTTGTGTCCAACTAAAAGCAAATCTCAACCATAAAATTGAGATAACAAATGCAAAAAGAGGAGAAGTAGCATTTAGGACTGAAAGTGTTCCAGCATTGATTGAGAGGGCTGCATAGGCAAAAAGAAAGAAAGGTAAAGTGGCATTAAATATTCCGAAAAAAATTAACGGTCCCAAGTGACTCCGAATTCCCTTAAAGTGATGTTTTCTTAAAAATAAAGGAGCTATTAAAACCGAAGCAATCAATAAACGTGAGGTTACTAGATCGACTGGCCCCACCACGGGAGCAGCAATTCTGGTAAAAAGAAAAGAAGCTCCCCAGGTTACTCCAATAGAGATAATTAGAAGAAAGTTTACAAAAAACTTACCGGTTTTCATTTAAACGCCTAATGTGGCGCATGATATAGATTGTGAACTAATTATCTAGGACGATCCCCAATAATGGTTACTCTTTCAACTTTCCTAACTTGGGGCCAATAGTCAGAAGCCGCGTAATGTTGACAAGACCTATTATCCCAAAAAGCCATTGAATTATCTTCCCAAGCAAACCTACATTGATACTCAGGAGTAGCCGCTCTGGAGTATAAAAATTTCAACATTTTAGCTGATTCATCGGGCTTCCAGTCTTTGATGTATTGAGTAAAAGCCACGTTGACATAAATCAATTTTTTACCTGTATCAGGATGTGTTCTTATGACCGGGTGTTCTGGCATTGGATATTTTTTATTGTAGGCTTCAATTTCTTCTTTGCTTGCACCCCGTTTTTCGAGTCCTTTCCTAAAATTAGCAAAGTCATGGATAGCTATTGCTCCTTCAAGCCTTTTTTTTACTTCTTCAGGCAAATCATCGTACGCAGCATACATATCAGAAAATAAGGTATCTCCACCAAATTTTGGTGCTTGTTTCATTCTCAGTATAGAACCCAAAGAAGGTTCTAATCTCCAAGTTACATCAGAATGCCAGGCGTTTTCTCTTCCTTTGTTATTTTCATCATGAGTAATCTTTAATACCTCAGGATATTTTTTGTCATTGTATGTAAAAGGATGGATTTCTAGATCTCCAAAATTCCTGCCAAAATCTAAATGCTCTTCAATGGTTAAATCCTGATCTCTAAAAAAAACGACTTTGTAAACTAGAAGAGCTTGATATACCTCATCACTTAATTCTTTTGTTAAGGGTTTTTTTAAATCTATATCAAGAAGTTCAGCGCCTATAGTAGGACTCAGACGATTAATTGAATAAGGATGTTGTTTTTGTTCAAATTCGTTTGGATCAAAATCTTTTACCATGCTAGTTCCCAGAAATATTTCTGTCTTTACCTTCCCAGAAAGGAGCCCTTATTTCTCTCCTGAGAATCTTACCTGAGGGATTCCGTGGGAGTTCTTCAACATAATTAATTGATTTAGGACATTTATATCCAGCTATTTGTGTTCTAACGTATGAAATAATTTCATCATCTTTCAAATCAGCTCCCTCTTTTAATACAACAAACGCCTTAACTGCTTCGCCCCATTTATCATCTGGTATTCCAACTACAGCTGCATCAAGAATATCTTCATGATTCATTAAAGCATTTTCTACTTCAGCGGGATAAATATTCTCTCCGCCAGAGACGATCATATCTTTTACTCTATCGTGTATAAACAAAAAACCATCTTTATCAAAATAGCCTGCATCCCCTGAGTAGAGCCAGCCATCTACGACAGATTCTTCAGTGGCTTCAGGATTATTCCAATAACCCTTCATATTGTTGCCACATTTTATAATTATCTCTCCAACTTCCCTCACAGGTAATTCCTTTCCATCTTCATCAACTACCCTTATTTCTGCACCGTACCCTGGCTTCCCACATGACCTAAGCTTTCCTTTTGAAGGTTCGTGATCTTCAGGTGATAAAAATGTAACTGCTCCATTAGTCTCGGTCAGACCATATACTTGCCAAAAATTGCAATCCATAATTTTGATTGCCTTTTCAAGGGTATCCTGCGCTATGGGTGATGCTCCATATATAACCGTCTTCATCGAAGACCAATCTGTATTCTCAACTTCTGGGTGCTGAATTAAGAAAAGAATCACAGCAGGCACAAAAATGGTATTTTCAATTCCTTCTCTCTCGACCAATTCCAAAATTAAAGTGGGGTCTACTTCAGGAATGATGATACTTTTACAACCAAAAACATAGCCTCCCAAGCCCATGTTGGTTCCAGCAACATGAAAAACAGGCATGCAAACTAAATTTACAGAACCTTCTTCAAAATGTTCAAAGTAACCATGAGTAGCCATAATATTGGCACTTGAAAAGTTCGAGTTTGTCAATTGAACCCCTTTTGGATGACCCGTTGTACCAGAAGTATATAGTTGGATGACGTCATCATCTGGTAAGGTTTCTATAAGAGGATCTTCATCCTTTTGAAGATCTCTCCAGTCAACAAAGTTCTCCCATTCTTCATGATTCTCCCCTACGGCAATGATTTTCTTAACATACGGTAGTTCATCTTTAATTTGTTCTATCAATCCAAAAAATTCAGACCCAACGAAAAGAACTTCGCTCTTTGAGTCGTTAACTATAAAAGCGACCTCTGGAGGGGCTAATCTCCAATTAACTCCTACTGCAACAGTCCTTGACTTTAATGTTCCATATAAAAATTCAAAAAAGTAATCTGAGTTCTTTGCTAGGAAAGCTACTCTTGTATCAGGACCACACTCTAAGGCTATTAAACCTTGAGCAATCTTATTTGCGAACGAATCAAACTCTCTGTAGGTGGTTTCTCTATCACCAAATTTATGCGCAATAGAGTCAGGATCTTTATTAACTCTCCATCTAATGATCTCAGCTAAAGTCTTTTCAAAAGGTATCTCCATTTTTAACCCCTAATTATTCCATCCCAAAGGAAAAAGCTTCTGTTCTACAAACTCTTTAGGTACATCTTCTAGAACTGTACCGAATGTATCATTCCATCTATTCAACCAACCAAAAAGGGAAATTACAGAAACTATATCTATCATTGCTTCTTTAGAAAAATATTTTTCTAATTCTTCAAAGTGCTTCTTTTCAACTTGATTTGGTGTAAAGCCGGAAGCAAAAGCTAAATCTAGAGCAGCTTTTTCACTATCATCAAAATAGTTACTTTCCTGATATTTTAATATTTCGTTTATCTTTTCTTCACTTACTCCAGCTTTACCAGCTCCATGGGAGGTGTGAGCCTGACAATATTTACAGCCTGAAGAAAGGCTAGAAGCTAGGGCAATAAGTTGAATAAGGTCTGGTTTAAGGTGCTTGCTTGAGAAAACTACACCTGCCAATGTTTGGAATGCTTTCACTAAGTCAGGATTTTTTGACATGGTCAAAAGGCTATTCGGAAAAAACCCCATAAATGATTCTATCATTTGAAAAAAAGGCTCTAATTCTGGAAACGAATCTCTTGAATCTCCTCCTAAATGGCTATAACTCATTATTTCTCTACTATTAAACTAAATCGCACGCCTCGGCAGGCATCCAGTGAGCAGGTTTTCCATCCCATTTAATATTACAACCTATCGGATTGGTAACAGGAACTGAAATTTCTTTCCCATCCATTGCTTCTTGCAATGCGTCATGAAGATCATTGGTACTCCTTCGAGTAGTTTCTCTAGGATTGTCTGTATTTCTTCCTGTGTAAAGAAGTTTCCATGATGCGTCAAAAAGAAAAAAGTGAGGAGTTTTTAAAGCACCATATTCCTGGGCTACCTTTTGAGATTCATCATGGAGATATAACCAGGGGAAATTAAATTCCTCCATTCTCAAAACCATGTTCTCATAAGAGTCCTCTTCATAAGTATTCTTACTATTTGAATTGATTGCCACAAACTCTACTTCTTTTTGAAATTTTTCAGCCACTTTTCTAGTAAGTTCATCCGATCCAGTCACATAAGGGCAATGATTACAAGTAAAGAAAATAACTCTAAATTGATTCAAACCAATGTCATTCAAGCCGTATAGATTTCCATCTGTTCCTTTAAGGCCTTCAAAATTTGGAGCTTTTTCTCCTGGTAAAATTGTATAAGTCATTTAATTTCTTGTTTTAATAACTTTTAAAAAATATATTAACAATAGGTACAATAAAAGCTACTTTAAAATGTTTAAGCCTTAAGTTAAATATTTAGGGGAGAAAATGATTGAAATAGACAGTTTATTTAATAAATTAAAGCAAAGTACCTTATTCAAAGCTGTTGCAGCTTATGCTGTGTTTTCTTTTATAGTTGTCCAAGTAGCAAGCCTAGTTAGCGATATCTTTGGATTTAACCAAGAATTTATGCAGAACCTAATATGGATTTTTGTTATAGGTTTCCCCTTTCTAGCTTTAGCAGCTTGGGCGGCATCTTCCAAATTTAGTACATTTAAAATCTTAGGAATTTTTCTTTTTGTCTTAGTAACAGGATACGGTTCAGGAAGTTATATTTGGGTTAACAATTTTGTTTTGCCAGAGTTGAAAAAAGAGCTAGAGAAAGATGATTATGTTGGTGCCTGGGATAAGGTTAATCAATTAAATTCATTCGCACCTTTTTTCTATAATTCGAACTCACTAGATCAAGAGATAAGTTCAGCTATATCTCTTAATATAGCCGAACCTGGTGTGACAGTTTCCTGGCAACCTTACACTACAGAAAAAGATTATGAGTGGCGTTATCTTGGTACATCTCCCTTATCTCCTTCTAGACTTCCACTTGGAGTACTAAAATTAAAATTAGAAAAAGAAGGCTACAAGACAAAATTTATTGTTGACAGAAATCCCAGTTTTATTTTTGAAAATCACCCCATAGATCTTGGTTGGGCTTTATCTCCAGTCCAAATGTATCCAAAGAGCGAGATACCAGAAGGAATGATTCCAATTGATGGTGGAAGATTTATACCTGCTCTTATAGGAGAAGGAGTAACTGAATACCACTTGAGTACCTACTATATAGACCAATACGAAGTAACAAATAAAAAATTCCAAGAATTTGTGGATGCTAAAGGTTATGAGATTTTTCAGAATTGGACTGATATGGAATTCATACTTAAAGGAGAATCACTTTCTTGGGAAGAAGCAAGGGATTTGATGATTGATACTACTGGGAATTATGGACCTGCCAACTGGGAGTTGGGTTCTTTCAGAGATGGTGAAGGAGATTATCCTGTAACAGGAATCAGCTGGTATGAAGCTCAGGCTTATGCTCGTTTTAAAGGAAATATTCTACCTCCAATGTACCATTGGGCTAAAGCGGCTTTTCCTCCTACTGAGATTGGTGCTCCAATTTCACCAGTTTTGTTGAAAAAAAGTAATTTTTCTAATCAATCTGTTAAAAAAGTTGGTACAAATGGTATTGGGGCTCATGGAACTTATGACATGGCTGGCAATGTAAGAGAATGGTCTTGGAATATATTTGGAGGCAGAGGATTGACTCTTGGGGGAGCCTTTTCTGACCCAGCTTATTCAGCCTCTTCCGCCACACCCTCTCCAAGATTTGTGAGATCTGAATTAATAGGTTTTAGAACAATACGACTTCTCAACCCAAGAGATATGAATCCATTTGGAGACCCAATTAACAGAGCCCCGCCTAAACCTCAAGAGTTTTACAAACCCTTTACCGATGATCAATTTAGAATTTATTCGAAAAATTTTGAGGTTGGTTACATGGAACAAATCCCAAAAATAATTTATGTGGATGAGTCACATCCTACTTGGATAAAAGAAAGGATTAAAATTAAAGTTGGCTATGATAATGAGGAAATGGATATTCTTATTTTCAAACCGAAAAAATCTTTCAATAAGTTAGAGTCTGTAATAATTTACCCAGGAGCAAATTACTATCGCACACCACCAGATATAGATGATGTAAATCCTGGTGAATATGGATTGGACTTCATCATAAAATCTGGCAGAGCGTTAGTTTGGCCTGCCTACAAGGGTTCTATGAATAGAATTACTGACTTAAATATTTCTTTTCCTAGTACTCAAGACCAATTTAGACTGTTTAGACAACTATTAACTGCTTGGACAGTAGACACATCAAGAACCATTGACTATCTGCAATCAAGAGAGGATATGGATCCTGATAACTTATTTTATGTGGGAATGAGTTATGGAAGCTTGTTTACCACACATGTCCTTCTATTCGAAAAAAGATTCAATGCAGCAATTCTGTATGTCGGTGGAGCCTTATCCTCTATTCCTCCTATGTCCGATGGCATCAATCATTATCCAAGAATTACTTCTCCAATCCTGATGTTAAATGGTGAGCAGGACTACTTGGTACCTCCATCAGCTCCGAGAGCTATGTACAGTCTAATCGGGACTCCAGAAGATGATAAACGTTTAGTTTTTTACGATTCAGGACATTGGCCCCTACCTAGAAACCAAATGATTAAAGAAACTTTGGCTTGGATGGATAAATATTCAACCAATTAAGTCAACATAAGAAAAACAGGTTTTCCGAAAATGTTGAAGGTGTTATAGTTAGGTATAACACCTATTAAGCCCCTATTCCTAAAGGTATTCTTAAAATGATTAATGTAGATAGTGTTCACAAATCCTATGATTTAGGAGAAACGTCAGTGCATGCACTTAGAGGAGTTACCTTTAGTATAGAAAAGGGAGAGTTTGTTTCTATTATGGGTCCCTCAGGTTCTGGAAAATCAACCCTAATGAACATTATTGGTTGTTTGGATACACCTTCTGAAGGAACTTATTTTTTAAATCAAAGAAACGTTGGACAATTAGACGAAGAACAACTAGCTGGCATTAGAAATAAAGAAATAGGATTTATTTTTCAACAGTTTCATCTCCTTCCTCGAAGTACAGCACTTGAAAACGTCGCTTTACCTTTGAAATATGCTTCAGTACAACGAACAGAACAACTTTCAAGGGCAGAAGAGGTCCTGAATAAGGTTGGATTAAGTGATCGTTTAAGTCACAAACCTACTGAATTATCTGGAGGGGAGCAACAAAGAGTGGCAATAGCCAGAGCTTTAGTTAACTCTCCATCCATTCTCTTTGCAGATGAACCAACAGGAAATTTAGATTCAAAGACAGGAAGCGAAGTGCTCGAGATATTCAAAGAGCTAAATGAGAAAGGTCAAACTATAGTAGTTATCACTCATGAACGTGACATTGCCAAACAATCACATAGAACCATAACTATCAAGGATGGAGAAATTGAATCTGATTCAATGAATTAATCATGGTTAACATTATTAGATATTCTTTAGCTTTCTTACTTTTACTAGCACTCGCCTATACCTGCAGTGGGGAAAAAAAGAAAGATTTTGATTTTTTCACTATAGAAGAGATTGGCCCAAAACAACTTGAACTTATAGTTGAAGCCTCAGGAACCATAGAAGCTATTTCTGCTGTGGAAATTAAATCCAAAGCTTCAGGTGAGATCTTGTTTCTTGGTGCAGAAGTAGGAGACTATATTCACAAAGGAGACGTCCTAGCCAGAATTGACCAAAGAATTCCATCTAATACTTTATCTCAAGCCCAAGCTGGTTTAGATGTAGCAAAAGTAAGACTGAAAAATGCCGAATCTCAGCTTAGACGAGGTGAGGAATTATTTAAGGGGGAAAGTATTTCTGAAAAAGCATTTGAAGATATTGAGGAACTGCATGCTATAGCTAATCAGTTGTTGGTTAACGCACAAGTTTCTCTGGAAAATGCAAAAATTGCATTGGATGATACTTTGGTTCGATCTCCTATAACTGGAACAGTGATTTATAGACCAGTAGAAACTGGACAAGTTATAACCTCACCTATTGCAACAGTCGGCGGAGGCACCTTGCTGATGACCATGGCAGACTTGAATCAAGTAAGGGTAAGAGCAGTAGTAGATGAAATTGATGTGGGAAAGATATCCCTTGATCAAGAGGTAATTTTAAGAGTGTCCGCTTTTAGAGATAAGAAATTTACTGGCATAGTCTCTAAGATAGAACCCCTAGGACAGGAAGTTCAGAACGTTACCACTTTTCCAGTCCTTATCGATATAGAAAACAAAGACAATCTTCTTTTATTGAAGATGAATACAGAAGTTGAAATAGAAATCTTGAATGAAAACGTTACTTTGGCTGTCCCTGCAGGTGCATTACGAACTAGAAAAGATATCGCTTTTGTAGCATCACTAGTTGGCGTTTCTAAAGAAGAAATTAAAGATTTTCTAAGTATCAGACCAGAAGATGAAGGGTTCACGAAATTTGTAGTTATAAAGGAAACTAATAAAGGACCAAAACTGACGTGGGTTAAGGTAGGTTCTACGGATTTTCAAAACGTAGAAGTTCATGAAGGATTGTCTCAAGAAGATAAAGTTTATGTTTTACCCAGTGAAGGTTTAATTAGAAGCCAAGAGGAATTTGGTGAAAGAATGAACATAAGGATTAGAAGATGATCATTGAAGAATCAGTTAACTCTGCTTTAGACTCCATAAAAACTAACTTACTTAGATCTTTATTAACTGCTTTAGCCATAATCATTGGAACTGCAGCTGTAATAGCAATGGTCGGAATTGGCACAGGGGCTCAGCAGGCAATTGAAGATTCAATATCTAGCCTTGGAGCTAAAACGGTTTCTGTTTTTCCAGGACAAAAAAAGAAAAGAGGCATTAGAAGTAGCTGGGTTGCCCTTTGGTTAAATGATGCAGAAGCATTGTCAAAAGATTCAGAGATAGCCTGGCGAATTTCTCCTGAAATGCATGGAAATAAACAGGTTAAGTTTGGAGACAAAAATGCAAATTTCTCAGTAAATGGGGTTCAACCCAACTTTTTTTCAGTTAATTCATTCATTCTTACAAAAGGCAAACTTTTTAGTGAAAACGATAACTTTTCCCGCAAAAGAGTTGCTGTTTTAGGAAATGCCGTACAAGAAGAACTAAAAATTCCAGAGGAGATGCTGCTTAACAAAGAGATACAAATAGGAGGTATATCTTTCAAAGTTATTGGGTTCTTAGGGGAAAAAGGATCAGGTGGTTGGGAAAATACTGATGAAAAAATATACATACCTATGATGACTGCTTCTACAAGGGTTTACGGCAGAAAGTGGATTAACACCGTAAGAATTCAAATACCCGAGGGAACTTCAATTAATAAAGCTATGATGTCCATAGAAAGAGTTCTTCGTAGAGAACACGATATCGGTCCTGGAGAAGATAATGATTTTAGAATTATTGACTGGTCTCAAATACAGCAAATACAAAAAGACGCTACCGCTATATTCACTACTCTTATAGCTGGAATAGCAGGCATAAGCCTCCTGGTAGGAGGTATAGGAGTAATGAATATCATGCTTGTGTCGGTGACAGAAAGAACTAAGGAAATAGGTTTGAGGAAAGCTTTAGGAGCTACTCCAAGGGCTATATTGTTCCAATTTATAATCGAAGCAATTATTTTATGCATGATAGGTGGAATAATTGGGGCTTTACTTGGAACTTTTCTTTACTTCCTAGCCGCATCATTCTCTGAACAATTGCCTTTCGTTCTTCCTATATTAGCTATTTTTGGTTCAATTACCTTCTCTGCTTGTGTGGGTTTATTTTTTGGTATCTGGCCTGCAAAAAGAGCTGCTAGATTAGATCCAGCAGTAGCTCTTCAATATGAATAAGTTGTTATTTCTTATATAGAGAAAAATAGGCCATAAACATCGAAGCAAATATAAGAAGAACTAGAAGTAAACGATGATCCAGAATTTTGTTAGTTGCTTCTTCTGAAACCCCAAAACCTTCCACTATTAGAAGAATTATAAAAAGTACAAAAACACAAGCTACAAGACTTAAAACTCCTAAGGCTAACAACTTAAAATATTTTTTTAGAAAAGTCTGCATTGAGAAAGAATATTACCTTGCTCTTCTCCATTCCCAAGGAGGAGCGGGGTAACGTTTAGACCAAATTCCCTTTTTCAGTTTCTGAGCGGATAACTGATTTTTATAGAATGTCTTGTCGGTAACATAAAAGTCATAAACCCAGGCCATGCCTTCGTTAACCATTTTTCTATTAATATCTACCCCATTGTCATAAAGTCTAGCTAAATATCGACCATACTGATCCTTACCAGAAATGTCAGCATCAAATTCTCCATCTTTTAAAAGTTCTCTAAGGAATACTTTTGACTGTCTACCAAAAGGTTGGTCCCTCTCTGGAGCATCTATCTCGGTTAGCCTCAACTTATAAGGTTTTCCTTCCAGAGTGGCATAGACTGTATCTCCATCTATTATTTTCTCTACCTTCAAGTTTTGTATGAGTTCAGAAGAAGCATCAAAACTTAAAAAAACTAGGAAACTAAAACTAAAGTAAATAAAACACTTCATTTATTGATTATATTGGAACAGTAAAGCGAATAAGTAATTAAACTTTAGATATCAATTCTAGTTTTTCAGAAAGATTAAGCTTCTTAATATCCTTTTCTCTTAATGATGCTTCACTCCTGTTAACGCATTTAGCCTGATAAACAACTTCAAAGGGTCCTCTTCCTCTTGTGTATTTAGCTCCTCTGCCCTGTCGATGGGCCGTGACTCTCGACTCTAGATTATTGGTTATACCTGTATACAGAGAATCATCTCCGCATTTCAAGATGTAAACATACCAAGTCAAGGGAAATTCTTATCCAGAGCTTGCTGATAAAAAGTCTTCTCTGGGTTTAAAATCTAAAACGGTGGCGTTAACACAGTACCTGGGTTGTCCTTTTGGACCATCTGGAAACACATGTCCCAAGTGAATCCCTGAACTTTTAGATCTAATTTCAGTTCTAATCATGCCAAAACTGGTGTCTAAATGTTCTGTTACCGAACCTTCAACTGGTTTAGTAAAAGAAAGCCAACCAGTACTAGAGTTAAATCTATCTTTGGTATCAAATAACACTGCTCCGCTTAGCTTGTCCAAAAACACACCGTCAGGAGTATTTTTAAAAATTTCATACTGTCTACAGTATCTAGCGTCAGTGCCTTCATTAAATGCCACCTTAAAGGCTTCTGTCTTTCCTAATTTAAATAAGCCTAATATTTTATAGAAGGCTTCAGTGTCCATGTAACCCTGTTTGCCGTAGATCTCATTTCCATTTTCTAGAAATAGAACAGTGGGGGTCGCCCAAGTTTCTGTTTTGATATTGAGTCCTGTTAGTTGAGAAGCGAAGCGGTAAGTTAATGGAACTGTCCCTTTATAACTAGACAGAACAGTTTCTCTAAACTTTGCACAGTAAGGGCAAGATTCAGACTCAATTACAATAATTTGTTTACCTTTTAGAAGTAATGAGTTGTCTATTTCAACTAAATTCTTATTTTTTTTAAATACAACTCCTGTGGAATAATCAGGACAATATCCATTCGGGTTTTTGGCCAAATAATCTTGATGATATTCTTCAGCATAGTAAAACTTTTCTAATGGTTTTATCTTTGTGACAATCTTTCCATAACCTTGCCTGCTCATAAGCCCCTGGAATTCATTTAAGAGTTTCTTGGCTATTTCATTTTGCTGATCATTAGTGGTCAGTATTACGGATCGATATTGTGTGCCGATATCATTACCCTGGCGATTTACTTGAGTAGGGTCATGCCCCTCAAAATAGTTTTTTAATATATCCTCAGCTGACACAACATTTCTATTAAAGACTACAAGCACAACTTCGGCATGATTATTGGAATTAAATCTGTTTTTAGCCTTTGTTATTTCTCGATAATTTGGAGGCACCCCTCTCCCGTCTGCATAACCGGATACCGCATCAACCACACCGGGTATGGCTTCGAATCTTTTTTCTTCTCCCCAAAAACAACCAGAACCTAAAACGATACTT
Source organism: SAR86 cluster bacterium (assembly GCA_022447065.1). Taxonomy (GTDB): domain Bacteria; phylum Pseudomonadota; class Gammaproteobacteria; order Magnimaribacterales; family Magnimaribacteraceae; genus AEGEAN-183. The sequence goes on from JAKUUM010000003.1 coordinate 47,576, forward strand.
TCTAAATGTTTAGTTGCTTGCATCTCTTCTTGAGCTCCAACACTGAAGGCCAGGGCTAGAAAGAAAATTATGAGAGTGAATATTTTTTTCATTATGTAATTATAAAGTCTAAATCTTAATTCTTGGTTAAAAGAGCTCTATGGGAAGAGTCTAGTTCTTCATCTGCTTCTAAATAACGCATCAAATATGCTCCAAACAACATTTCTTCAAAAGACTGGTCTCCCCAAGTAACTTCAACTGTTGGGTCAGGATTAGCTAGGTTTTGAGCAGAATTATCCCACCATTGGTGTTGAATTAAGGTAGTCCCAGCGGGTAAAAATTTTGGCTCTTCTAGATCATAGGAAGTTTGCCAATTAAAATCATAATTTGGAACCGAAAGAAGAACTTCAGTTGTGCCATTAGGATAATAAGCAGCTACAACCATCTTCTTGCCTCGATAATGGGCATGAACCAGAATGCTATAGAGAAGAGCATCTTTAGAAACAACTCTGGAAGCAGACTCTTTATGTTCTTTAACTCCTGCAGGAATTCGAATCCTAGGGTTAAGTATCATCAGTGAAAAAATCTCATGTTTAGGTTTTTCTTCTGCAACCCAAATACCCATTCTGGTTTCATCTACAGTAGCCCTCCCGACTGGTGTGTAGTGCATTTGAAATTCAAAAGCCACATCAGCTGGAAGAAAAATACCTCCCCCGTCTGGGTAAGGGTTGCTATTAATGCCTGGTGCATAACCCCTCAGTCCCTTGCGTTCTCGGTACTTTAATCTTCCCTTTCGTGGCCCCCGAGTTTCTAATTGTCCAAAACTAGTGATTACATGGTGTAAAACGGCTTTATCACCAGGTAAAACTTCTGCTGCCTTTACCCATACATCTTTTCCTACTGTATTTTTAACAAACTTATATTGATAGTCGACTACACCGGTGGCAGGTATGTCCGTCGCAGGTATGTTTATTACATAATCTGGAGGACCCAGCTCTTCTTCATTGGCCCATTCTGATTGGCTGATGGTAGCTCCCAGCAGCGGATCAGCTCCCTCCCCCTTAGGGGCTCCTGCTTCAATCCAATGAACTAAGGTCTGAATCTCTTCATTATTTAAAGACCTGTCATTGCTAAATTGTCCAATGAAAGGATCGGCATGCCAAGGAGGCATTCTTTTAGTTCGAATCACTTCCCGCATCATCAATGAAAACCCTTTTACCATGTTGTAATCCGTCATTGCCCAAGGTCCAACTCCCCCTTTTCTGTGACAAACAGTACAATTTTCCAGTAATATTGGCGCTACCTGTTGAGAGTAAGAAATAGATTTTTTGTTATCCTTATTAGGGAAGTTAATTAAACATCCTAAAGATTCTGTTCTAGGAACAGCCACAACCTCTCCTGCTAACAGATCATCTATTGCATCTTTGAGGTAATGTTCAGAAGCTTCTTTCTTTTGATTTTCATAGGTTAGTCTGTCGTCAATGGCTCCAATATAGGCCACTGACCAATTTTTCGGATTTACTATAAATACTTCCCCGGTCCTACTTAACTCTAAAGATTCACCAATAATCTGAGTTTCGTCAATGAGAATGTTGAGATCATATCCATATTCCTTAGCTTCTTCTCTGATAGAAAGCCTATCATCCTGAAGATTTGAATTAAGCATGAAGAATTCAACCTCTTTATCAGAATAAATATCTCTGAGTTCTTGGAATCTAGGAGCCGCGTTTCTTGCAAAAGGACAACCATTTCCTTGAACTAAAAAAACTAGGGCTTTTTGATCGTCGTAATAAAAAAGCTCATGCGAACCACCCTTGTGATCTAATAATCTGAAGTTCTCTACCTTGTCTCCTGGCTCAATGGCTGAAACCCCAATAGAAAGGAACAAAATCAAGAAAAAGGTTATTTTTTTTACCATCTAAAACTTTTTTGGAACACTTACTTGTTCTATTTTATTACAATTGCAGACTATTCTCCGTAGTAGAATTGCTCACAAATTTCTATATTGTCACTAACAACACCATCTATCAGTGCAACGCCTTCTTGGTAGATACTTCCCCAGGCAGCTCCGCTGAAATAATCGTCAAAAATTGCTCCTGCTTGAGCTCCATCAGGAGTTATGGAACGAACCATATAGGTTCCTGTTTCATGAACCCCTCCTCCAATGGGCGTAAATATGCCATTAAAGAAATTTTTATGCCCAGCATCTTGGATTGCTTTCTCTAATCTGGTTAAGACTTCAGTAAAGGCAGTTACATTAGCTGCAGGCACTTTAATTCTCTGAACTCTTTCATAACCAGGCTCAAGTCTGAATGCTTTAAGTGGCTTCCAAGACACAGAATATTTAACTTCCCTCAAGCGTGCTAAAGAACTTGGGGCTTTACTTGGGTCGTACTTAGCAGCACCCCCCAAAGCGGCTTCGAAGTTAGGAAAGGCATTCCAAACTAACATTTGGCCTGGATAGTCATTGCCTGAGTTGGTTACACACACTCCTGCTCCAGTTGAGCCTATAGTTTTAAATAAAGAAGTATCTGCTTTTAGATAGTCAACATACCTATCAACATTCGGTGCAGCAACCATTAAGGTTGTAAATGCCCCTTCTTCAGAACTTGGTACTTCGTGATGATCTGAAAAAGCAAAGAATGACAAAGCCATTGTCATTAATAAGAAAAGTAGTTTATGCATAGTATTTTCCTTAATCTAATTATTAGTACACTAATCCTATACCAATTTTAATAATTACTCTTTACATTGTAGTGAAAAAGTAGAAATTTCAATCAGGCAACTTATCAATCATCAAATACTTTAATTATTTTTCTCGCTATATTCCTTTGTTGTATTTGTGAAGTTCCTTCATAAAGCCTGAATAGTCTAGTATCTCTATAAAATCTTGTTATGACGTTATCGTCTATAAACCCAGCTCCTCCCATTATCTGCACGCTATTGTCTGCAACTCTAGTCACCATCTCAGAAGCGAAATACTTAGCTGCAGAAATTTCCACTTCAGGTATCTCTCCTTTATCAAAATTCCGGGCTGCTTCTAGGGTCATGGCTTTTGCGGCTACCATCTCAGTGAAACTGTCCGCTAACATATTCTGGATAGAAGGCATTTCTGATATAGGCATATTGAATTGGTTTCGAGACTTAGCAAATTTTATAGCCTCTTCAATTAATCTTTGAGCTTGTCCCACACAGGTTGCAGCGACATGTAATCTAGCATGATTTATACCTCTTAGTGCAGGCTTTAATCCGCCACCTTCCTGGCCTCCCAGCAAACTATCAGAAGGAACAACACAGTCTGTAAAATTAATATCTGTGGGGGCAGATCCTCTTTGTCCAAGTAACTTAGGTATCTTTCCTACCTGTATTCCAGGAAGTTTCGCATCAACTAAGAATGAAGAAATTCCTTTGCTGCCTTTAAAACTATTGTCAGTCTTTGCCATTACCAAAAAAATATCGGCATAAGGAGCATTAGTAATATATTTCTTTGTTCCATTCAGAACATAATTGTCATTCTCTTTAATTGCTGTAGTTTCTATGGCATTAGCATCACTACCAGCATTAGGTTCTGTTAGGGCAAAAGCACCCACAAGATCCCCTCTAGCCATGGAAGGTAATATATTTTCTTTTTGCTTAGTTGTTCCAAAATCTAGGAGTGCTTGTGAACACAGACCTATAGTGGTGGAAAACCTAGATCTATAAACAGAAGAGGCTCTAGTAAATTCAAAAGTAAGAAGAACTTGCTCTTCCATATCAAAACCTAAGCCACCATATTTTTCAGGTATCGATATCCCAAACAAGCCTAATTCTTTTATTTTTAACATTATCTCTTTGCCAACCATCCCTTGTTCTTCAAGAATCTCCTCGTTGGGTATTAGAATCTTATTGGTAAAATCTCTTACCAAGATTAAGTAATCTTCAAACTTCTTGTCCTTATTTTCTGACTTCATAATTTCTTATCCATCATTGTCTATAAAGGAAGTATCTCTCCGGGCTTCACAGTTCTAAAGAAATCATCTGCTAGGTTTAATTTTTTCAATTCTTGATCAATCAATTGAGCGGGCTCAAGAATATCTTCATCAGTCAATCTAAAAGTTCCCCAATGCATTCCAAAAGATTTAGAAACTCCTAGGTCTAATGCAATCTGAATTGATTCTGAAGGATTCACATGGTGATAATTCATAAACCAACGAGGGTTATAACCTCCTATGGGAATCATAGCAAAATCTGGAGATCCCAACCTTGATCTAGTTTCCTTAAAATCATCTGAGTACCCTGTATCACCAGCATGGTAAATAGTGTGATTAGATGATTGCATAAACCAACCTCCCCAAAGACTTTTATTACGATCCCTAAAGCCTCTAGCAGACCAATGTTGATTAGGAGTAAAGGTAAACATTGTATTCTTCACTTCAATGTTTTCCCACCAAAGAAATTCTGTAACATTTTTAATTCCCGATCTAACCAAAAGGTCCATATCTCCTTTTGAAACAAGAAATAAAGCCTTGGGGTTGAGCTTATGCAAAGTTTTTAAGCTAGCTATATCTAAATGATCGTAGTGGTTGTGACTAACAGTAATTACATCTATATCCGGTAACTCTTCTAAGGAAATAGCTGGTGCAATAAGCCGTTTGGGACCCGCCCAAGAAAAAGGGGAAGCTCTTTTAGAAAAGACAGGGTCAGTCACAATGGTTAAATCTCCATTATTTAATAGATAAGTAGAGTGTCCAATCCACACGGCATAATTTTTTGATTGTTCCCCCAGCTGCTTCCATTGATCCGAAGTTTCTATTTGAACTGCTTTAGGTTCTTTTCTAGTCAACCTCCATTTCAAAAAATCCCCGAAAGATCTTTCACTGTCAAAAGAGGTTTGATTGGTGTTACTAAACGTTTCGCCTGACATTACAAAATTAGAAATTAACAGTAAAACTATAAGAAAATTTCTCACGTATTAAAATAAATTTTTTAGGGCACTAAATTGCTCAGTTGCAAGTTCCCCTTTTTCCTCTGCCTTAATACATTCTTTCAATTCAATTCTATTTTTAACCCCTAAAATAACCGACCCAACCTTTGAGACACTTAATGCATACCTATGCGCCAAACTGGCAGGAGACTCGTCCCATTTAGATGCTAACTCTCTAAAAGGGGCTGCTCGCACATAATCATCAAAATCTTTATGATCAAAACCTGAAGAGTGTGGCTCTCTATCCATACTTCCTGTTAAAGCCCCTGCCTGGACCGCCCTGATAGACAAGATAGGCAGATTGTTTTTTTGACTCTCTTTCAGGATTGCGGTGGGATCAAAATTTTCATCGACATAAGCTATTGCCCCAGCTGAATTCAATGGGTTTAAAACGCACTGAATAGCTTCGGGGGGAATTTCATGATTTATGGCTTTTACTAAAGCTTCATTCTGACCCAAGCCTCCAATACCCCAATGATCAATTTTTCCCTCTTGCTTCAATTTTTCAAAAGCCGGTATAACTGCATTGAAGTAGGAGCTTAATGACGTTGAATTCTTTTCCCTCATTTCATTGAAATTGGAGAGTTTAAAATCATCTTCTCGTAACTGAGAGTGCAAAAGAAAAAGATTTACCTTTTCCATATTCATGTTTTCAAGGCTTTTGGTTAAAGATAAATTTAAACGATCATAAACCTGTTCATCGGCTAAAGTTCCAAGGCTACATTTAGTTGTAAAATTCAAACCATCTAGTTTCTTGCCCTTAAACGCCTCACCCAAAACTCTCTCCGCCTCCCCATTTCCATACATAGGAGCAACATCGAAGTGATTAATACCTTCTTGGACTGCCAATCTTACAGTTTCTACTGCCTCCTCTCTGGTAGTCTTTCCCCAAACCTGTCCCAAGCCGCCGCCCCCTAAAGTGAGGGCACTTACTTCTCCAAATGGCTTAAATTTTCTCTTGTTCATGATTTAAACAGCAGCAGAATGGATAGGATTAGGATAGATTTTTTAATTTCCTTCAATTAACCCTGACCACTTAATTCGTTTTATATCTCTTTCTTCTGGGGTCAGAATACTTACGCCGTATTCTTCTCTTAATTCTGAAACTTTATTACTTAAAAGTTCCTTAGGGAAAGTAAATGGCCATTTTCTTTTCATTTTTCTTGTTCTTATAAGTATTCTGAAAAGATTAGGCATAGCTCGAACTTGGGCTTTAGCAGTAGTTAGATAACCAATTTCTTTTATTAAGTCTTGGGTGAATTCTGCCACTTCTTCTCTACCACTGTAAGCAAAGAGCTCTTTCCAAGTATAGGTGCACCCAAACAGAACCCAGTAATTCAAGAAAATTTCCTCTTCAAAAGAAGTATCTACACCAAAGATTACGTGTGTTGCATCATGGTCTAAAACCGTTGTAAAGCCTTCTTGATCTGAAAGAACTTTTTTGTCGTTGAATTTTAGATACTCTCTATAAGCTTCTACGCCTTCAGCTAAAGTCAAATCACAATCTTGGTTTTGAAAAGGTAATGGACTCATTTTTACTCCAAGTATTATTTTACAACGGGATCTAGGCGGAGAATATGTCGCTTCGGTGGAAATCCCATTAAGAACCTTGCTGGAAGCGGCAATGGGTGTTCAAAAGCAACCCTTTCAAACTCTTCACCTTCCACCGGCACCGCAATGTAATCCACCACCTTTCCATGGATTTCTATGCTTACATTAGGATTCTTGCGTGCTGCTTTGTACCAGCCTCTAGTCCAATGGTGGGCAGAAACATAAAGTTTTCCATCAGTTTCAAAGCGTGCAAGCATTCTGTCACGAGATTCCCCCTTATCATCCGTCGTTGTGATCACAAGCATTGGTATACCGCCACCGTCGGAATCCTCAAAAGAAGGTTGGTTCATGCCGAGAAATACGGACTCGAATAGCACAACAAAGATGACATAGACTACACCTACAATTCCTAACCATTTGAATGCTTTCATTTATTTTCTAACTATACCAAACTCAACGACTCAAGTTTTCCCCCAAACAGCAACAGCAGGGCAACATTACAGGGACGATATGGCAATATTTTGGAAACCAAGCCTCTGAAAGCCCTATTATATAAGGGTTTCAGAAATATGGCTTCCCCCCTAGGGGAGTTGATGCTTCTTACTAAGTCTAGCTGGCTACTTCTTTCCAAACAAAAAACTTCGTTACAATAATAAAACTTAAAATTAACCATATACCGACTCCTAGAGTTGTTGTGTTTAAAACTAGCAAAGAAGTTCCATCATTAGCAATATCACGCAAACCAGTAGCAATAACACTCAAGGGAAGAGCATGAGCAAGTGGTTGGATAAGTTCAGGCATAGAGCTAATTGGGAAAAAAACACCTGATAATATTAATTGAGGAAAAACAAACACACTAACCATAGGCCTAATAGCTTCTTGAGTTTTTGCGATACTTCCCAAAAAAAATCCTAGACAAAGAAAAATAATAGTACCAAGTATGACCATGCCGTAGAGTGAGAAGAAACTACCTACAATTTTTATATCTAAAAGAGCTATTGCAAGACCAAGAACAACTGAGATTTGCATTAGGACAATTGCCATTCGAGCTAGAACAATTGAAATAATAAAATCTTTCGGTTGAATGGGGGTTACAAAAAGTCTTTTTAAAATTCCTCGACGTCTGTATTCAACTATATTGAAACCACTACCAGCAATACTTAGATTCATCAACATGAAAGCCAATAGTCCAGGAAGTAAGAAATCGATATAACGTTGAGGCCTTGACTTAACATCTTCAATCTTAACACTAAACATAGGCTCAGCATTTCTTAACTCTCGCTCGATAGAAAGCAAACTTGTGTTAAGAGCTTCTTTAATTGCCCCTAATTGTCTTACTTGTGAAGCATCCAACAACAGTCTTAATTCACCTGTTTTCTCAAGATAATCAAAGTTTTCAGGTATAACGATAATGGCTGTTTGATCACCCAAGAATAACTGTTCTTTAAGATCAGATTCCTCTCCTTCTGTAACATTAAAGAGTGGATCACCTGTAACTAGTTCAGAGAAGTTCTTTGATATGGTATTGGTGGAATTATTCACTAGACCTAAATTTATGGGATCTGGTTCTCCTCCTGAGAACAGAAAAACTCCTATAAAGACTAGTGGGAAAAAAAGACTAAACATGATTGATTGACGATCTCTTAAGAAAATCTTTAGAAATACTTTTGCTAGATGGAGTTGTAAACTTGTAAACATCTTAATCCCTAAGTTTATGACCCGTAAGAGCAAGGAATACATCTTCTATATTCCCATGCAAAGGTACTTGCAGTGGTTCTGAAGCATATTTCTGAATTAAGCCAAGTGGAGTGTCTTCCGCCACTAATTTTCCTTGATCCATAATTGCAATGCGGTGGCATAAGTTTTCTGCCTCCTCCATGTTATGAGTAGTTAGTACTATGGTCATACCTGCAGCATTAAGTTCTTTTACTAGGTTCCAGAGATTACGTTTTGCTTGAGGGTCTAAACCTGTAGTAGGTTCATCTAAAAATAGAATCTTGGGATTGTTAACAAGAGCACATGCAATTGAGAAGCGTTGCTTTTGGCCACCGGAAAGCTCTTCAGGTTTGGCCTTTGATTTATCAAAAAGGTCTACTTTTTTTAATAAGTTTTCAGAATCAATTTCTTGAGAATAAAGCTTACCAAAAAGAATTAGTAGTTCCGTTAAATCAAGTCTGTCAAAGTATTCGTTAGCTTGGAGTTGAACACCAATAATTTCTTTTACCTTAAAGGCATTGCTACTTACATCCAGACCATCGATTAAAGCCGAGCCACCATCAATATCGTTAAGACCTTCAAGCATTTCAAGTGTTGTAGTTTTACCTGCTCCATTTGGACCAAGGATTCCATACACCTCACCAACTTTTATGTTAAAAGTAATTCCATCAACAGCATTGAACGATTCATTTTTATTTCCTGGTTGAGGGTAAGATTTGAGAAGATTTCTAACTTCAATAATATTCATAAAAATTTTTTTAATTGTACTTTGTTTTGAGCTTTAAGTTCGGGTACTATCAAATTTTATAAAAATCTACATTTTGGAAACTGAGCCTCTGAAAGCCTTATTCTATAAAGGTTTAAGAAAGCTGGCGTCCCCTAGGGGATTCGAACCCCTGTTGCCAGGATGAAAACCTGGTGTCCTGGACCAGACTAGACGAAGGGGACACTTCATTTGAAGCGGCATTGTAAGAAGCAAGCCTTAGAAGGTCAAACCTTATTCTACTGAAGCGTAGTCACTTTTACTTCTAAAGTAGATAGTCAAATAAATAAAAATACCACTGATTAAAATTCCCATCCAAAATTCGAGCGTTCCAAATAACAAAGGAATGTCACTAATTTCAGAGACTGCCAGATTTTCATACTCCTTAGGGAAAGAACTTGCTCTAGACCAGGGTTGTAATCTTTCTATTAATGCATCAAAAAATAAAGTTGAAGCAAAGGCCACCCTCTCAACTAATACAAAAACCACGGGAGGTAATATCGCAGCTACTACAGGTTTGCGTGAATAAGCTCCTGCCAGCATGATCCAAGTCAGAATAGGTAATGTCCACAAAGTCTGCAGCCACAAACTAAAAATAATTCTAATCCAATCAAACCAGGGATAGGCATTCCAAGCCCAAGTAAATGGAACTATGTCTGAAATTGCAAAAAAGGTTGAACCTGCGGTCACAGATACTAAGTGTAAAAACACTAAAGCGGGAATGATTAATAAAGGCGCAACAATAGTAGCTACTATTAATTTAGAAAACACAGTATAGGTATCGGATACGGGTAGTGATCTCCAAAAAATTATACTTTTGTCTTTCCTTTCATCAAAAAAAGTACTTAGACTAAAGGCAAGCAATGCAAATCCCAATGCTATTACCAAAGGAGATCCCAAAACTAAAAGGCCTGCTCTTATTGCCCCCTTTCTTTCTTCAAGGGTAGATTCTTGCATCGATTTTATGATATCAGGATCAGTATAAATTTCTGTTGAGAAACTGAAATTCTCAGTATTTACCTCTGTTAAACCTACAAAAACCAAAACTACGACTAAAAACATAAAGCTAGCAACTATCCAAGGCAAATAAATAAATGCCCACTTGTGCTCTTGGAGTTCTCTTCGAATCAAAGCTTTTAGGGATTTCATTTAGCTTCTCCCTCTTCAGTATTCTTCTTCATGACAGCAAGAAAAAGATCTGCGATAGCTGGAGGATAAACTTCACCAAAATCTTTCAATTTCTCTATATCAACTCCATCATAAAGATAAACGGGGCGTCCTAGTTCAGTTTTAATTAAAAGCGGATTAAGGGCTTTGGCTTTTTCTAAATTATCAGCTTTAGGCCTAAGTTCTAAAAATCTTTGATTTAAATCTTCAATAGAACCACTCAAAACTTCTTTACCTTGATCTAAAAAGACAATGTCAGAAAGCACACCTTCAATTTCTTCAATCTGATGCGTACTTATGATAATTGTCTTATTGCCATCAAAGTAATCTTCAATTAGTTGGGAGTAGAATTCTTTTCGGTAAGATAAATCCAAGCCTAAAGTTGGTTCGTCTAAAACCAATAATTCAGCATCTATTGCCATGACTATAGATAGATGTAGTTGTACTACCATTCCCCTTGAAAGAGCCCTTATTCGCGAACTTCTTTTAATATTTGTCTTAGAAAGAATTTTTCTAGCTTTGGTTAAATCAAAATTTGGGTGAACACCATCAACATACTTAAGAACCTGCCCTACAGTCATCCATCTTGGCATCACAGCAACATCTGTAATGGAACAAACTCTAGTTAGTAATTCATGACGATCTTTTTTAGGTGATAGACCAAGAACCTCGAGCTCTCCCTTAATATCGACCAGGCCTAAAACGGCCTGTAAAAAAGTCGATTTACCTGCACCATTTGGTCCAACTAGACCCATTATTTGACCCTGGTAGACATCCAAATCAAAACCTGCCAGAGCAGAACCATCGGCATACTTTTTCTCAATGTTTCTTGCTTTAATTACTATTTGAGATTCCATCATTAGCTCTTCTTAACTAATTCAACTAAATCTATATCTAGTTGTTGTGCTTTTCTTAAAATTGTAGGCCAGTCCCCTTTTAGAAACTTTTCCTTTTCTATTTTAAGTAATTGCTTTTTAGCTGGTTCAGTTACAAACATGCCTAAACCTCTGCGTTTTTCAACGATCTTTAAATCTACAAGTTCTTGATAAGCTTTAGAAACCGTTAATGGATTAACCCCTCCTTCAACGGCCATCTGTCTTACGGAAGGTATAGAATCACCAACATCCAAAACACCGTCAATAATCAAAGAAACAACGTGATTGCGAACCTGCTTATAGATCGGTTTGTCGCTAGTCCACTGCATGGGTTAAGTTTTTAAACAAGTGTATTAGTAAAGTAACACACTTACAAGGAAAACTATTTTTTTAATTGCTTTTGAATGGCAGCAAAAACTCCTCTAAAAATATTTGCTTCCATATGATCTAATTTAGATCTTCTAAAGAACCTGCTTACTCTAGTTAATAATTGTCTAGGATTATCAACTTCGTAAAAGTCTACTTCTTGCATAACTTGATCAAAATGCTCTATCAATCTCTCAATTTCAGCATTATTGGCTAACGGCACATCCCACTCTTGTTTTTCCAATTTACCTTCTGTAGACAAACCGCTTAGCCTTATTTCATAGGCAAGAATCTGGATTGCTTGTGAGAGATTTAAGGAAGGGTATTCTTGGCTAGAAGGTATGTGTACATGAAGATTACACAATCTAAGCTCTTCATTTGTTAAACCTCTGTCTTCCCGACCAAAAATGACTGCTATTTTCCCTTCGCCTTTCTGGCTTAAAGATACTATCTCTTCTGCCGCTTCTTTTGGACTTACTATAGGCCAAGGTACTTTACGATTTCGAGCACTGGTTCCAACCACAAATATTGAATCCGCAACAGCTTCTTTAAGGTTCTCATGGACAACTGCCTCTTCAAGCACATCTACAGCAGCTTTAGCTCTGTAAAAAGCCTGCTCGTGAGGAAATTCTTTAGGAGATACAAGTCCTAATTGCTTGATACCCATATTCTTCATAGCTCTAGCAGCTGCACCTATGTTCCCAGGGTGTGTGGTTCCTACTAGAATAAACTTTACAGACTCTTCAATCAGATTCAATGAATTATGTTTTCCAGACATAGCTATATTCTATCAGGCCACTTCCTTGCTTCTGATAGAATACGCAGCCTTCAAAAATTAGTTATGGAACCAAAAGTAAATATAGCTCTCGAAGCAGCTAGAAAAGCAAGCAAGGAACTTCTTAGGTTTGCTGACGAAGTAGATAAGATGGACGCAATAGAAAAGGGTCCTACAAATTACGTTACAGAATTAGATAAACGGTCTGAAGAAATCATCATTAGTTCACTCAAAAAAACTTATCCCAAACACACATATTTATCAGAAGAAGTAGGCGAACTTAAGGGCTCAGGTAAAGACATAGAATCAGTTTGGATAATTGACCCTCTTGATGGCACCACCAATTATATTCATGGTTTTCCTTATTACGCCATTTCTATTGCTTATATAGAAAAGGGAAAAACTCTTCACGCCATAACTCTTGATGTTTCGCGCCAAGATGAATTTACTGCCAGTCTAGGAAAAGGCGCCTATTTAAATAATAGACGTATCAGAGTTAGCAAAAGAAAGGGGATTAAAGGAGCTCTTCTAAGTAACTCTTCGCACGACACCGAATCTGGAAAAATTAGGCATGACAATATAGCTACTTTTAGATCGCTTTATGCTCATGGTTTGACCATTAGAAGAACTGGCTCTACGGCTTTAGATTTAGCCAATGTTGCTGCAGGAAGACTTGATGGGTTTTGGGGGAGCGGTCTTGAAGACTGGGATATAGCTGCAGGAGGCTTATTGGTACAAGAAGCTGGCGGTCTAGTTAGTAATTACTTTGGTGAATTGGAGTATCTGGATGGAGGAAATATTCTTGCTTCCACTACTAAGTGCTTCAAACCAATGCTAAAGGCTATACAACCTTTTGCGTACGTAGCTAACGATTAGGGTAAATCATTAAAGTCTTCTTTTTCCTTTTCGTGAACAACTAAGTGCTCACTGGTTAGGCCCATCATAACCAATGCATTTGAAGCTATGTATATGGAAGAATATGTTCCCACAATAACTCCAAGTATTAATGCAAAAGCAAAATTCTTTATTAACTCCCCTCCGAAAAGATAGAGAGAAATTAATACCAATAAAGTTGTTAAAGAAGTGATTATGGTTCTACTTAACATTTGATTAAGCGAAAGGTTAATTACTTCTTCTATCTCAGATCGTCTCTGACTTCTTAAGTTTTCCCTTATCCGGTCAGAAACTACAATCGTATCGTTTAAGGAATATCCAATTACCGCTAATAAAGCAGCCAATACGGTTAAATCAAAATCAAGTTCGAACAAAGAAAAAATTCCTAAAACGATAATTACATCATGGATTAAAGCTAACACAGCAGCACCTGCAAACCTAGACTGAAATCTAAAAGCAATGTAGAGCATCATAAGTCCTAAAGCGAGTAACATTGCTAGGCCACCATCATCTCTTAACTCACTGCCAATTTGAGGTCCTACATATTCAACTCTCCTCAAAAGAATTTCATCAGAAGTCTCTTGTCTTAAAACTTGAATAATTTCTGCTCCTAAGGTGTCACTAACACTACCTGGAAGTTTGATTAAAACATCTTGAGTTGATCCAAAAAGAACAACTTGAGCACCTTTGAAACCTGCGTTTGTTAGGCTTTCTCTAACTTCACCTACTTGTACTTCTTGAGGATAATGGAGCTCAACTAAGGAGCCACCGGTGAAGTCCAATCCCCAATTCAATTGCTTTAATACAATAGAAGTAACGGAAACAACTACCAACAAAAGAGAAATTCCTAGAGCAGCTTTTCTCCAGGACATAAAGTCTATTTGGAAATTCATATCGCTAACCTACTTAAATTCTTCTTTTTCCTGTAGACCAGGTAAATAAACCCTCTGGTTCCAACAATAGCTGTGAACATAGAAGTAAGGATTCCAATAGAAAGAGTTATTGAAAATCCTTTGATCGGACCAGTGCCAAGTGAGTAAAGAATAACGGCAACTATAAGAGTTGTTATGTTCGCATCTAAAATAGTTGAGAAAGCTTTATCGTAACCTTGATCAATTGCTTGTAAAGGGTCTGTCCCTTGCTTTAGTTCCTCTTTAATCCTAGAAAAGATCAACACATTAGCATCAATAGCCATACCAACAGTTAGAACAATCCCTGCAATTCCAGGCAGAGTCAAGCTAGCTGATAAAATTGACATAATAGCCACTAAGAGAAGAATATTAGTACCAAGAGCCAAGCCAGCGGCTACACCAAAAATTCGATAATAAAAAACGGTAAAGATTAGTACCAAAGCCATGCCTATCTCCATGGAAAGAATCCCTGCGTTTATATTATCTTCTCCTAAACTAGGCCCAACTGTTCTTTCTTCAACGAATCTCATGGGAGCTGCCAAAGCCCCAGCTCTCAGGAGTAAAGCTAGTTCTGAAGACTCTTGAGGGCTGTCCAGTCCTGTGATTCTAAACTGAGTTCCAAGAGCAGCTTGAATGGTTGCCAAGCTTATAATCTCCCTGATCTCAAAAGTTTGTTGAACTGCAATTTGGTTTCCTTGGGAATCTCTCTTGTAAGAAGTCTTATTTTTTTGTTCTACAAATACAACACCTAGTCTTTTTCCAATATTCCCCCTTGTAGCTCGATGCATGCGAGCTCCACCTTGACCGTCTAGAGTTATGTTAACTTGAGGCATCCCATTCTCATCAAAACTGGCTTGGGCTGTAGCTACTTGATCTCCGCCTATAATAATCTGATCTTGTAACTCACTTTCTCCCATTCTCTTATCTCTATGAGGATAAGAAGTCTTTCTTGTTCTTGGTGTATCGTATTCAGCTTCTAGATGGAATTCCAAGGTAGCAGTTTTACCCAGTATCTTCTTTGCTTCTGCAGTGTCCTGAATGCCAGGCAATTGAACCACTATTCTTTTTTTACCTTGTCTTTGAACTATAGGTTCAGAAACTCCCAGTTCGTTTACTCTGTTGCGGAGCGTTGTTAAATTCTGGTCTATGGCATCAGCTTCTATTTGTTCAATTTCTTCCTCATTCAATCGTAAAAAAATATTAAATTCACTACCTTCTGTATAACTTACAGAAAATTGAGGGTAATTGTCTTCAATTAGATCAATTGAAGAATCAAAATCTGACTCTTCTTTAACTTTTAATGTTATAGACTGATCTTTTTCAACAAATAAAGAGGAGTAACGTATCTTTTCTTCTCTAAGTTTTCTTTTTAAATCTTGTAAAGTCCCATTCTGTCTATTTTTTAAAGCTGCCTGTGTATCTACTTCCATTAGGAAATGAACTCCCCCTCTTAAATCTAGACCCAGTTTCATGGGTTCAGCGCCTATATTTTTAAGCCATTGTGGTGTTGTGGGAGCCAAATTAAGAGCAACTATGAGGTCATCGCCTGCAGTTGAGAGAAGAGATTTAATCCTAAGTTGTTCTTCAGTTGAAAAGAGCCTGATCAATGCATAATTATTATGAAGCTCTACCTCCGGAACATTTTCATTATCTAGACTATTTTCCAGAATCTTTTCTAGTCTCTTTTGAAGCTTTAAGTCTGGTGATAGAGCGCTATCGTTATAAGATATCTGAACTGCAGGGTCAGGTGCATAGAGATTCGGTAAAGAATAAACGATACCAAAACCTAATACTATTAAGATAAGAAGATATTTCCAAATACCAAAAGGTCTCACAGTATTAGCTAAATTGAGTTGATGGTTCCTTTTGGAAGAACATTTGTAATAGAAGCCCTTTGTATCTTTACCTTTGTATTATCACCAAGATTGACTTCAAAAAATTGGTCACTAATTTTTGTAACTCTTCCAAGCAACCCTCCAGAAGATACAACTTCATCTCCTACTTCAATGCCATTAACCATTTCCTCATGTGCTTTTTTTGCCTTATTTTGAGGTCTAATCATCAAAAAATAGATCAAGACAAAAAAGCCAATTAAAAGCAGAAAAGTAGGGTTAAAAAAAGTTGTTACTCCATTCATATCATTTCTCTATATGGGGATATTCTGAATTATCCCAAGTATCTCTGCATTTATCTACGAAAGCTTCAAATTTATCTTGTTTAATAGAATTTCTAATTTCTTTCATCAGGTTCAAATAAAAATGAACATTGTGAATAGTGTTCAGAGTCGACCCAAGAACTTCTTTTGTTTTATCTAGATGAAAAAGATAGCTTTTTGTAAAATTTTTACATGTATAGCAGGTGC
Organism: SAR86 cluster bacterium; assembly: GCA_022447065.1. Classification (GTDB taxonomy): domain Bacteria; phylum Pseudomonadota; class Gammaproteobacteria; order Magnimaribacterales; family Magnimaribacteraceae; genus AEGEAN-183. The sequence goes on from JAKUUM010000003.1 coordinate 63,898, forward strand.
AATTAGAGTCTAAAGGTTCTAGAGAATCTCTATTATGAGCATTACGAAGTTTCACTACCCCTTCTGAAGTGTATAGATATCCATTTCTGGCATGCCTAGTTGGAATAACACAATCAAACATATCTATGCCACTGAGTACGCTTCTTAAAATATCCATGGGAGTGCCTACCCCCATTAAATATCTAGGTTGATTCTTAGGCATGATGGGGCTAATAAAATCTACAACTTGGAACATTTCTTCAACCGTTTCTCCCACTGACAATCCGCCTATGGCATAACCTTCGAAACCAATACTTGTTAGTTTCTCTAGTGATTCTTCTCTTAAATCTTTAAACACTCCTCCTTGAATGATCCCAAATAAGCCAGACTTTTCTGAAGAAAAAATATCTCGACATCTTTGAGCCCACCTCATGGATAACAGCATAGATGCTTCTGCAATTTCCTTTTTTACAGGAAACGGAGTGCATTCATCTAAGACCATGGCTATGTCTACTCCAAAATTTAGTTGCAGCTCCATACAAATTTCTGGAGATAAAAATATTGAATCTCCATTCAATGGCGAGTTAAATTCCACGCCTTCTTCTGAGATTAATCTGTTTTTAGCGAGACTGAATACTTGATAGCCTCCTGAATCAGTCAGAATGGGTCTCTCCCATGACATAAAGTTATGCAGTCCTCCGTGTTTTTTAATTATCTCAATGCCAGGCCTTTCCATTAGATGGTAAGTGTTTGAAAGTATAATTTGAGCATCCAATTCTCTTAAGGCACTGGGTGATAGTGTCTTGACTGCACCGTAGGTCCCCACTGGCATAAATACGGGGGTTTCTATGTTGCCATGTCTAGTGGTAATCCTACCAAGCCTTGCATTTCCGTCTCCAGATATCAGCTTAAAATTAAAAGTCATAATCTATCGGTTGAGGGCTCAAACTAATAAACATTGCATCTCCATAGCTATAAAACCTGTAGTTTTCTCTTATGGCATGGTCGTAAGCTAACCTTATCTTCTCATATCCCCCAAAAGCACTCACCAAAAGAAGTAATGTGGATTTTGGTAAATGAAAATTAGTAATAAGAGCATCTGACACTTTGAATTTAAACCCAGGGTAGATAAAGATATCTGTTTCCCCCTTGAAAGGTTTTAGAACACCTTTATTTTTAATACATATGGACTCAAGACACCTTAGGGTTGTTGTACCCACGCAAATTACTCTCCCACCTTTATCTCTTGCTTCAGTTATTTTCTCTATAGCATCTCCAGTAACTTCAATCGATTCCTTATGCATCTTATGATCTTTTATTGATTCATCTTTTATGGGTTTAAAAGTACCCATTCCAACATGTAAAGTAACGTTTACAATATTGGTCCCATTTGAACTGATTAAGTTTAATAATTGCTGATCAAAATGAAGTCCAGCTGTAGGGGCTGCCACTGAGAAGTTCTTTATTGGATCGGCGTAAACTGTTTGATATCTTTCTGAATCTAAAGGACTCACTTTTCTTTTTATATATGGAGGCAGAGGAACATGGCCAAATTCTTCAATTATTCTTCTTACAGATTTCGAAAAATTAACTAACCAAACCTCATCCTTTTGTTCAGTAAGAATTAAAGTTTCTTTGCTTGGGGAGAGGAAAATTTTGTCTCCTTTCTTTAATTTAGAATTTGATTTTGTTTGAACGAGGCAGCTTGTTTCATCAAGGATCTTTTCTATTAAAAATTCAACTTTAGAACCAGTCTCCCTTATTCCAAACAGCCTCGCTTTAATAACTTTGGAGTCATTAACTACCAACACATCATTAGGTCGAAGAAGATTTGGAAGATCTTTAAATATCAGGTCTTGTAAACCATCTTTAACTAATAAAAGCCTGCTATTACTTCTCTCTTCCAAGGGAAAGGAGGCTATAAGCTCCTTAGGAAGTTGAAAATTAAAATCTTCAAGTTTCAATGTATCTCCACATCTGGCTCTCAGAAACCTCTAAATACCTGAGAGCCTTCTACAATGGTACCGGAGGGGGGACTTGAACCCCCATGATTAAAAAATCGGGGGATTTTGAATCCCCTGCGTCTACCAATTCCGCCACTCCGGCAAAAGTCTTAGTAAAAAGTTTACTTTGAAAGGTTAAACTCTCTTCTTAAAATTATATTCTTGTATCTTATGTTGAGATTTTGGTTTAGGGAAAGAGTTTTTTCAGTAGTTAAATACTGCATTTCACCATTTATTAGGTTTGAAGTAGAATTTGAAGAAGGCATTTCAGAGAAGGATCTCAATAAAGTTAAAACCATTTATGCCCTTCCTGATAAGTCTATTAGCGAATTAGTTGCATTAGATAAATACACAAATAAGCTAAATGCTCCGTCACCTAAAGAATATTTTGAGGAAACGAATTTACAAAAATACATTTGCTTAATACCGCCAAAGTTCAACATAGGCGAGCAAAAAATTAAGAGATTTTTACCCCAAAACTTACCTGAAATACTAACCTTAGAAGATGATGAAGTAATTTTGGTACCTGTATCCTTTTACTGGGGTATGCATCCTGATAAACAAAGATCGTTTTTTAAAATAGTCTTTTCACAATCTTGGGCAGTAAGTGGTTCTTTTAAGAAATTCTTTAGAGTGCTTTTGCACGGAAGGTCTTTAGTTATTAAGTTTAACAAACCCTTTATTCTCTCTGAACTAAAAGAAAGAGATAGAACTGTAGAAGAAAGCTCAAGATTGATTAGTCGTTATTTAAGAGCCCTTTTTAGAAAGACAAAGAAAGCTGCTATTGGACCAGACATTTCTCATAGAAGAACTTTGGTTAGATCTTTAGCTAGAGACAAGGTAGTAAGAAAAGAGATAAAGGTTCAAAGTAATGGAGATCTTAAGAGAACAAGAAAGCTAAATAAAAAAGCATTTAAGTACGCTAATGAGATCTGTTCAGATATTAATTATCCAATTGTAAGAAATCTACAAAGAGGTTTGGGTTGGTTCTGGAATAAAAGATATGACGGTATTCAAATTCAAAACTTGGATAAAATTAAATCAATAGCGGATGAGAATGGTCTCATTTATGTGCCCTGTCACAGGAGCCATATTGATTACCTGGCTTTTTCTTACATTCTGCTAGAAAAAGGTTTGATGCTTCCACACATAGCTGCTGGAAATAACATGAATCTGCCTATCTTAGGAGGTATAGGTAAGGGTGGTGGAGCATTCTTTATGCGCAGATCATTCTCAGATAACAAGCTGTATAGCCTTATCTTCTTTCAATATTTCAGACGATTATTGCAAAGAGGATCGTCTGTTGAGTTTTTTCCTGAAGGTGGTAGAAGCAGAAGTGGGTTTTCCCTTCAAGCTAGACCAGGCCTCTTATCCATGACAATAAGAAGCTTTGCTAGTTTAAGCAATGAGAATGTTAAATTGATTCCTATTTATATTGGTTATGAAAAAATTATTGAAGGTAATAGTTATTTATCGGAATTATTGGGAGAACAAAAGAAAAGAGAGAGCCTTCTAGACTTATTTAAATCAATTAAGGACTTTAAGAATTTTCTTGGCACTGTCTATATAAATGTGGGGAACCCTATAGACCTTAAAGATTTCCTCGAAAGTGAACTGGGTGAAAAAAACTATAAGATTAATTCACCTCTAGATCGACCAAGTTGGCTAAAAAAAACTACTAATAACTTAGGTACAGAAGTGATGAAGGGTATAAATGAATCTGCTGTTGTTACTACATCAAGTTTGTTTTCTCTGAGCCTTCTCACTGAAACAACCCAGACTTTAGATTCAAATTCTATAAGTAAACGGATTGAAATGTTTATCGATCTTCTAAAAAAGAACGATGACTATAAAGATGTATGGCTGACAGAAGAATCTCCCAAAAAAGTAATCGCTAAAACAGAAGCTCTGGGATTAATTAACAGTCAATTGATCGGAGGAGAAAGAGTATTTAGACCCACTAGAAACGAAGCTGCTCTGCTTAGTTTTTATCAGAATAATATTTCTCATTACTACCTTCTCTATTCGTTAATCTGTCTGTCACTAAAGTATGTAGAAAAGTTGTCTGAAGAAGAAATTATAAGGTTAGCAAACCTTGTCTACCCATTCCTTCAAAGTGATTTTTATTTACCTTGGAAAGGTGAACAAATCAATAAGGTTATTGCTAAAAATTTAAAGGCATTAATTAAATCAGGTTTAATTGTTAAAAAAGACAAGGGTCTTTTAAGCAAACCCGAAAAAAATGGTAAAGAATATAGAGATTTCTGGGCTCTAAGCAACATCAGTGAACCTAGCATCAAAAGGTTCTATATTGTCATGAGTACTTTATGGAAAGAAGAAGGGACGGATGTAGTTGAACTCCAACAAAGATGTGTTGCAATCGCCAACAAACTTCAACAAATTGAAGGTTGGTTGTACACAGAATTCACAGATGCTTCTAAATTTCAATTTTTTATAACTAAGCTCTTAGAAGATAGATATATAAAAGAAAACACAAGCAATAAGTTATCCGCTTCAAGAATAACTAAGAGGGTTCAAAAAGAATTCCAACAATTCTTCAACCAAGAATTTATGCATGAGGTCAATCAACTCAATTTAAGAGAATAAACATCATAACGAATTGTTTTACCTTTTAAAGAGTATGTTGGCTCTATGCCTGCAAGGCTCTGAGCTTTTCGATGCCGTTTAACTATAACTCTGTTTTTGGCTTTCTTAAGAGAAATTTCTAACAGTTCCTCACCTGAATTTTCTACAACCAACTCTCTTAGAGCCTGAACCTCTCTCTTGGCTTTTGATTTGCCCATATTCTCAAACATTGGATCTAAATAAATAGCATCAGGGTTTGATCTTAATTTTAAAAGGTAGTCTTTTGAATCAGAACAGATGACTTCTATTTTCTTTAGACTAGGAATTAGTTTATTTTGTCTCTTGAGCCCATCCTCTAATAGAGCATGGATCCAAGGGACTCTTTCAATCAAAATAAGCTTGTCTACAAAGGAGCTGAATAGCAAAGCATCTTTGCCTAGACCAGCAGTAGCATCAATAAACAGACTTTTTTTTGGCAGTCCCCTCAACGACTTTACAAGATTAACCCTGTGGCTCTGTTTAGACCATTTTAGGAAATCGCTGAAAATAGGCTTTGAAGAATCCCCTAAACCTTGTTTTAAATAAATTAAGTCTTTGGAAACAACTAGAAAAAATTTCTTACTTGGTAACTCATCAAAATCCTTAATGTTTTTACTGAGAGTTTTCATACTTCCCACAAAAGGAAGGTTTAAACTTTCAGATAATTTTAGCGCTTCTCGATTTAACTCCTCGTCTGTACAAGTTATGACAAGATTTAGTGTCTTCATGTCCAATAAAGCAAAAGCCAACCACCCAGTAGTAATCTATAGATTACAAATGGAGTAAAGCCGATTCTTTCAATCAACCTTAAGAACAAATCTATTGAAATATAAGCTACTAGGAAAGAAATGGTTATTGCTATTAAAAGCTCAATTCCATTTTGAGACAGATCTAAAAAACTAAATCTAACTAACTCAACTAAAGCTATAGCTCCTATGGTTGGTATGGCTAAGAGAAAACTAAACCTTGAAGCTGCTGTAGCACTAAGTCCCAAAAATAGACCAGCTGTAATAGTGATGCCCGATCTTGAAGTACCAGGTATGAGTGCCAAACACTGAAAGAGACCGATTACAAAAGCACGAGGTAAGCTCAGAAAGTCTACATCCTCTTTCCCCTTGTTTAATTGCGCTAAATAAAGAAGGAGTCCAAAAAGAATAGTTGCATAAGCTATTACTTCACTATTTCTTAATTTTAAATCAATAGAATCTCTTAAAAAAAACCCAGCTACAAGGATAGGAAATACAGCTACTACTAGGTTAATGGTCAAGTTGTTTCCTGGACTTGCGAGTTTCTCAGAGATTAAATTAATCAACATAGTTTTTACGTCAGATCGGAAATAAACTATGGCCGCAATTAAGGTACCAAAATGAACTCCTACATCAAAAATGATTCCTTGATCCTCTTGCCTTAAGAATTCACTCAATAAAACTAGATGGGCAGAGCTGGAAACCGGCAAGAATTCAGTAAGTCCCTGAATAACAGAAAGTAAAACTAACTGCAGTGTATCCATTTATAACTTAACCCAATGTTCCTCACCAGATAGATAAACAGGGACTAAGTCTTTAGGATCAACTGTAGCCCCCTCACTAAATTTCTTTTGAGCTTCACTTAATAAATCCTGCGCATTTGGATATCTTGTGTAGATTGTTGCACCTAATTCTTCTAGCTGTTTCGTTATTAATTCACATCCATCACCCACAAAAACGGAAGTTGGAGACAAGTCTAAATCACTAAATTCTTCTACTTTAAGAACTTTTTCTGAAGCAGACTTCAGTTCTTCTTCAGTAAAAACAAAATTACCAAGGTAAACTTGGCCCATGTGGGCGTTTACCAAAACGTTTACTTCTGAAGAATGAAATTCCCTATTAATACCTTGAGCTATGACTTGAAGACTAGAAACAGGAATGGTAGAAATGCCTAAGCTATAAGCCAATCCTTGAGCAACTGAACAAGCCAACCTAGTGCCAGTAAAGGAACCAGGCCCACAACCTGCTGCTATAACATCTAAGTCTTGATAAGTTGCTTTTAAGTCATCCATCAGCTGTTGCAACAAACCCAATAACTTTTCAGTATGCTGTTGAGGCATTAATTCATGAAAGGAAACAATCTCCTTTCCCTTAGATAGGGCTAAAGAGCAAGCATCACTAGAAGTCTCTATTGCCAGTATATTGGGCATTAATTATTTTTTATATGGGCTAATATGAGGTCAGAAACCTCAGAAGGAGATCCTAAGCCTGATACTTTTAGATAGTTCAATTGTTGATTACGAGATCTTTCTAAGTAGAAATCTATTAAAGGAAGTGTTTGAGATAGATATACATTGAGTCTGTCTTTTACGGTTTCAGGCCTGTCATCTTCTCTCTGAATAAGGGGCTCTCCGGTTAGATCATCAATATCGGGAACTTTTGGGGGATTAAAATCTATGTGATAGTTCCTGCCTGAATCTAAATGCACCCTTCTTCCTGACATTCGTCCAATAATCACTTCATCTGGAACATTTATCTCTATAACTAAATTTATATCCACTTTTTTATCCTCTAAGGCTTGAGCTTGTGGAATAGTCCTAGGAAAGCCATCAAACAAAAACCCAGACACACAATCTTTTTGCTTAATTCTTTCTACTACAACATCAACTATGACCTCATCAGAAACTAAAATGCCATTATCCATTAACTCTTTGGCCTTTTTACCTAAATCAGTTCCAGTTTTGATGGCTTCTCTTAGCATATTTCCTGTAGAGATATGAGGAATGTGAAAGTTCTGACACAAAACTTCTGCCTGTGTCCCTTTTCCTGCTCCCGGAGGGCCCAAAAGGATTATTTTCATTTCCCTTCGCCTATTACAAAAGCTATAGAGAGATCACTAGTATCAGAAATACTTAACTTAAAATTCTTATACCCCATTTCTTTTGCTCTCTTCTTCGCTTCTCCCACTAAATTCAAGTAAGGAGACCCATTACTTCTCCTAAGAACTTCAATAGTTTTAAGTGTTATTCCTTCACTAAAACCTGTACCTAACGCTTTAGAGGCGGCTTCTTTAGAAGCAAAATTGTTACTTAAAAATGAGACCTTCTTATCAACTCCTTTACGACTCAGATAGTCTACCTTTTCACTTTCTGTCAATACTCTGTCAACAAATTTATTACCAAACCTAGAAACTATATTCCTTATCCTTCTTTTTTCTATTAAATCTATTCCAACTCCTTTAATCATATTTAACTGCTGTTTAATGAAAGATATTCTCTTATTTTTAAAGTTTTATTTCCTAAATGGTAGTCTATAGCCTGTCTCATAATTTGCTTGGATGCTAAAAGAGTATCCGAACTGGAAAAATTTCCTCTAGCTAAATTTAAGATATCTCTTCCACTAAAGTTATTTTTATTATGTTCCGAACTATTTTCAGGTAAAAAACCAAGTAAAGGATCAAATTTATAATTAGTATCTTCTTTTATTTCTATATCAGAATTGCCTTCAAATTTTAGATTTAAGCCATAACCAATTTCCTTCAACAAAGTAAGTTCGAAAGACCTTAAATTCTTCTCCAAATTTTCTTTATTCTTATTATTTAAACTGCCACAAACTATTAAATAGTGGTCAAATATTTCAGGATGGGCATCTTCTTTTTCAAGAAGTTTTATCAATAGTTCATTTAAATAGATAACCGAGTTAAAAGCTTTAGCAATAGGAGAAAAATACTCCTCAATCTCACAATAAGTAAGATTCTTAAGTTCACTTTTACCACTGCAAGAGACAGAAAATAAACATGAAGGAGTTTTGATGACGCCTATCTTGCTCTTAGGTCTTTGAGCTCCTTTTGCAATAACCGAGACCCTTCCATGATTTCGAGTAAATAGATCAACAATCAGGCTGGTTTCTTTGTAAGGTCTAGTGTGTAACACAACCGATGGCTCGAGCGTTAATTTCTTATACAACTTTGTACCCCATTAAATTCAAAGCATGGTTGTCATTTGTCCAATCTTTTTTCACCTTAACCCATAATCTAAGCATTACTTTTATATCTAACATCTTTTCAAGTTCTTTTCTTGCAGTAGTTCCTATAGCTTTAAGTTTTTTACCTTGCGCGCCAATAACAATTCCTTTCTGACTATTCTTTTCAACATAAATAGTTGCATCAATATTCAATAGCCCTCTTTCTTCTTTAAAGTTTTCAATAATCACTGTCAGTCGATAAGGAATTTCATCACCAACCCTAGTAATACACTTCTCCCTAATGATCTCGCTTGCTAAGAACCTTTCTGAGCAGTCTGCAATCTGATCTTCCGGATATAAATGATCTGCTAAGGGTAGTCTAGAATTAATTTCTTCTTCTAGGTCCTTAACATTCTCACCCTTCAAAGCCGAAATAGGAATTATTGCATCAAAATCATAACTCTCTGCGATATCTCTGATGAAGGGAAGTAGGCTTTCTTTTTTTGATAATTTATCTATTTTATTAATAACTAATATTAAATTCTCAGTGTTCTTAGGGATTTGGTCTAATAGATATTGATCTACTTCTGAAAAATTTAAAGAATCCACAACAAAAAGAACTATATCGACCCCCTCTATCGCAGCTAGAGCTACTTTATTCATGAACCTATTTAATGCCCTCTTGTGACCTCGGTGAAACCCTGGAGTATCTACATAAATTATTTGATTTTGCCCAGTGGTTCTTATACCTAAAAGTCTTTGTCTGGTTGTCTGAGGTTTTCTTGAAGTTATAGAAACTTTTTGTTTAATTAAATTATTTAACAAAGTTGATTTACCAACGTTGGTTTTTCCTACCAAGGAAACCATGCCTGTTTTCTCTTCCGGGTTATTCATTTTCAAAATGTAAGTTAAGCACTAGTTTAGCCGCTTCTTGTTCAGCTATTTTCCTGCTTTTTCCTATTCCAATGACAGAAATATCTAAATCTTCTGATTTACAAGTAACTTTAAACCTGTCATCTCTCCTAGAAGGTCCTCGGTCAACTACTAGATAGATTGGTAAATTACATCCTTTTTTTTGCAACAACTCCTGAAGATGGGATTTAGGATCTCTGGATTCTTGAGAGGGTTCAAGATTTAGAATCTCTTTAAGATAGTAATTATCAAGGAATCTCTTGGCTGAATCTAATCCTGAGTCAAGGAAAATTGCTCCTACAATTGCCTCTACCACATTACCAATTATTGAATTATTTAAGGTAGATTCACCTTTCCCTAATATAATTTTTTTAGATAAACCCATTTCTTCTCCCAAAGTATTTAAAAAACTCCTGCTTACAAGAGAAGCTCTGAATTGGGTTAACTTTCCTTCTTGTAGATCTTCAAATTCTTCAAAAAGCCTTTCTGTTATGTAGAAATTGATAACGGCATCACCAAGAAACTCAAGCCTTTCATTATTGTTCTTCGAAGCACTTTTGTGAGTTAGAGCTAAATCTAAGAGGTCTTTGTTCTTAAATTTGTATTTAAGTTTGACTGATTTTGAAACCACTAATAAATAAGCTATTTAATACGTTTGTTTCTCTTAAAGTTCGGCATTTTAGAAAAATACTCCCAATGAAGCCAGATGTACTCCCCTCTTCCAATAAGATGTTCTTTAGAAAAATAACCCCAAGCTCTACTGTCTAAACTGTTATCCCTATTATCTCCAAAAGCTAAGTATTTATCAGTTGGCACTTCCCAGACAAAATTTTCGTACTCAGATATTCCTAAAGTCCTTATCATATGATCTACATCGCCTATCGTCTCTAAATATAAGTTCTCATCTCCTTTCCTTTCGGAAAGCACTTGTTTAAGTTTAATTTCATTTACATAGATCTCATATCCTTTGATTTCTATTCTATCCCCAGGAACTCCAATTACCCTTTTAATGTATTTCTTGCCTAACCTTGTACATCTAGATTTCTGTAGTGGCAAGAACCTGCTTAAAAAGATTTGGCTTTCTCGAGCTGACAAAGAAGATAATTCTGGCCTAGCATCTTCAGGAGTGGCTTCACACAGGGTGTGAGGAGGCAAAAAAACTGCTACATCCCCTCTTTGAGGGTCTTTGCCTCTTGTAATTAGTTTGTTTACAGCAGGAAGTTTTAATCCATAAGCAAATTTGTTTACCAAAACAAAATCTCCAACTTGTAAACCAGGTTCCATAGAACTTGATGGAATCTGATAGGGTTCATAAGCAAAAGACCTTATGGATAGAATTAAAAGTATTATCCAAAAATATGATCTACTTTCACTAATTAAATTTTCTGATTTAAGAAATAATCCTAATAACCATGCTAACCCTGCAAATACGGTAGCAACTGTTAAAACCAAACCAAAATCAAGATTTAATTGGAAAACTCTCCAAAGTATTACGAGTACTACTATAAACATAGCTCCACTGGATAACTGAGTCCCAAGCTTGTTTGAATTTTTGTTAAAGAAAGTCCATGCAAAAAAACTGATAAGACCAGACACAACTGAAAGTGTTAGTACTTGGTCCATGCCTAGAATCAGGTTTGATACCATTTCAATCATTAACCCTTAATACTGATAAAAAAGCTTCTTGAGGAACTTCAACTTTCCCAATCTTTTTCATTCTTTTTTTACCTACTTTCTGTTTATCAAGCAGTTTCATTTTCCTAGTAACATCTCCTCCATAAAGTTTAGCTGTTACGTTCTTCCTATAGGCTTTTATTGTCCTTCTAGCAATTATCTTTCCACCGATTGCAGCCTGAATAGCAACATCAAATTGCTGTCTAGGAATAACTTCCTTGAGAGACTCAATGAGTTGCCTAGCTTTAGATTGTGCGTTGGATCTGTGTACGATAATAGCTAATGCATCTACTTTATCACCGTTCAAAAGAATATCTAATTTGATCACATCTCCTTTCTCATATCTGTTTAGAGAATAATCTAAAGAAGCATAACCTTTGCTAACCGACTTAAGGCGATCAAAAAAGTCTATGACTATCTCACTTAAAGGAAGGTCGTAAATCAATTCAGCCTGATCGGCAACATAACGTAAAGAGCATTGACGACCCCTTCTGTGATTGCAAAGTGACATAACAGAACCTATATACTTACTAGGAACTAATATATTTGCTCTTGCTATAGGCTCATGTATCTCTTTTATCTTATTTGGTTCAGGTAAGGAACTCGGGCTCTCAATTCTGCTCACTTTACCCTCATTATCCAAGATTTTATAAGCCACTGTAGGTGCAGTAGCAATTAGATCTATATCGTATTCTCTATTTAGTCTTTCAGTAATTATTTCCATATGTAAGGTGCCAAAAAACCCGCAACGAAATCCAGCTCCCAAGGCATCTGAATGCTCTGGCTCATAACGTAGAGAAGCATCGTTAAGACAAAGCTTCTCTAAGGCTTCCCTAAATGACTCAAAATCGTCTGCACTTTGAGGGAAAAGAGCTGCATAAACTTGAGGATTAACATCCTTAAAACCTGGTAGTTGCGGAGTATGTGAATTGTTTTTAATAATTGTATCTCCTACAGGAGCACCTCTTACTTCTTTTATAGAAGCACATACAAAGCCCACTTCTCCTGAACGCAATTCGTCCAACTCTTTCTTCTTAGGAGTAAAGACTCCGACTCTATCTACAGAATGTTTTTCTTTCTTGGAATGAACTTCAATTAAATCTCCTCTTTTAAGAGATCCATTTACTACCTTTACTAGAGATACTACTCCTAAGTAATTATCAAACCATGAGTCGATTATGGAAGCTTGTAACGGAGCTTCTATGTCCATTAAAGGCGGAGGAACTTCAAGGATAATTCTTTCTAAGACTTCCCTTATGCCTATTCCTTCTTTTGCACTTATACAAGGAGCATCAGATGCATCAATACCAATAATTTCTTCAATTTCGTTCTTCACCCTATCAGGATCTGCCTGATTTAGGTCTATCTTATTTAACACAGGGATTATATTGAGACCTTCTTCAATTGCGTTATTACAGGTAGATAGAGTTTGAGCTTCTACACCTTGAGATGCATCTACTAAAAGAATGGCACCCTCACATGCGGAAAGAGACCTAGAAACTTCATAAGAGAAATCTACATGTCCAGGAGTATCAATCAAATTGAGTTGGTAATTATCACCACTATCTGCAAGGTAATTTAAATTAACGGTTTGGGCTTTGATTGTAATACCTCTTTCTTTTTCTAAATCAAGGGAATCCAAGACTTGATCCGTCATTTCACGATCACTTAATCCACCGCAAACTTCTATAATTCTATCTGCTAAAGTTGATTTGCCATGATCGATGTGAGCAATAATAGAAAAATTTCTTATATTCATAACCAACAGGCTCTCTTATGAGCTTAAATATGGGTAAAGATTAACTATTTTGTAAGTTTTAAGCTACGAAATGTTTGAACACCATTACGTACTATACCAACCATCACAGCATCAGAACTTTCTTTAGCTTTTTCTAACGCACTAGAAAGATCTCTGTTATTTCTAATTTTGTTATTGCCTAAATAGGTAATTATGTCTCCCTTCTGAATGCCCAGTTGTGCTGCTAACCCCTCAGGATTTACAACCGTTACTAGCAAGCCGTGAGTGAGTTTCTTTTCGTTTTTTTCTTCGAATGTCAGTTCTCGAGCAACAATCCCTAAATCGCTTGATTTATTTTCAGAAGGAGAACTCGCCAAGCTTAAATTTTCTGGCAACTCCCCTACTTCAACCTTTATCTTTCTTGACTTTCCATCTCTTATTATCAGAGCATTTACACTCGATCCTGGCTTTATACTTCCTACAGTTTGGGGGAGATCGCCGGAATAAATTATTTTGACTCCATCAAATTCAATTATTACATCTCTTACCTGAAGACCAGCTTTCTCAGCTGGACTGTCTGGAATTACTTGACTTACAAGTGCTCCCTTAGGAACAGATAATCCCAAACTCTTAGCAAAATCGCTTGTTACTTCTTGTATGCTAACGCCTAACCAACCTCTAGATACAGAGCCTCCTTCTTTTAGTTGGTTAACTATATCCATTGCATAATCTATGGGGATAGCGAATGAAACGCCCATGTATCCACCTGATCTGGTGTATATCTGTGAATTTATACCAACTACCTTACCGTCCAAATTAAATAAAGGGCCACCAGAATTTCCTGGATTAATTGCAACATCGGTTTGTATGAAGGGAACATAGGAAGAGTCAGAGCCATTTGGAATGCTCCTACCTTTGGCACTAACTATTCCTGCAGTAACAGAGAAATTAAGCTGAAAAGGCGAGCCGATTGCAACAACCCATTCTCCCACCTTTAAATCTTTTGATTTCCCGATTTTTACTACTGGTAAGTTTTTTGCATCTATCTTTAATAATGCCAAATCCGACCTTACATCAGAACCGATCAATTCTGCTTTAAATTCTCTTCTGTCACTCAAACTAACTAATATTTCATCAGCATCGGCAACAACATGGTTATTGGTAAGCAAATAACCATCTTTAGAAATAATAAACCCCGATCCACCAGACCTTACCTGCCTTTCTTTCCGGCCTGAGTTTGGTCTTTCTCCAAAAAATCTTTTAAAAAAATCATCGTCAAAAGGGTCATTAAATCCCCTGGGACTAAATCCCCTACTAGAATAAGAAACAGTTTTGCTACTACTTATATTTACTACGGCAGGAGATGAAGCTTCAGCTAACTCCGAGAAATTCGGTAATAGTTCGTTCGCACATTCAATATTTGAAGATAGTAAAAGAAAAAAAAGAGGAAAGGCAGCAAGATATTTACTCATGATATTAGAGAATTAAGTTATTTTAAATTATTCAAAGAGAAATTGGCATTCCTGAGTATCTGAGATTTCTGTTCTGAAGAAATATTTCCACTTACAGAAATAATGTATACCCCATTTTTTGTTTCTAGATAAGCTAATTTAGGAGCTCTTCCTTCCCCAAAGTCACTAAAAGCATAAGAAGCTGGAGACAAGCTAACCCTGAAAGTTTTTCCATTCGAGGGAAGTCTGTAATTTGCGTAAATCTGTCCTTTGCTACCTGAATTTAGTTCCTGTAGGGTAGCATCCATTCCCGTTAAAGCTTTATCTAAAACTTGCATGGCTTGTGGGCTAGTTGCTGCTGCCGCTATTTGTTGAGATGTCTCAGAGGCGAATAATTCTTCTGGAGATAAATTTTCTTCTGAAAAGTTAAACACTCCGGAAACAACTAACACTAATCCAGCTGTTACTGCTGAAGCTAAATACAGCTGTGTTTTACTTATAGGATAAGATTTTTCTGTTTCACCAGTATTTTCACCTAGTTCCACTGCTACTCTTTTAGAAATATCCATATCTAAAAAGCCTAAAGACTGATCTTTAAGTCCAGATTTTGTTATCTGTAGCCTCATCCAATAATTTCTTAATTCTGGATTAGCTTCTATTTCTTCTAACACTCTCCTTAATTCAAACTCTGAAAGTTCTCCATCAACTAAAGCTGAAATTCTCTCTTTTATTGCTTCATTCATATTCTTTTCGATTGTCTAATTAACATTACATTATTATCCAAAAGAGGTGAAATTTTCTCTTGGATGATCTCTCGACCTCTGAATATTCTAGATCTAACTGTCCCTATAGGACAGTCTAATACTTCTGAAATTTCTTCATAACTCAGTCCCTCAAATTCCCTCAGAGATATGGCAGTTCTAATATCCTCTGGAAGATTGCTTAGGGATTCAAATATCATTTCTCTTAAATTATTAGCGGCTAATATCTCCTCCGGAGAATCGCCTCCTGGAATATCAAAAATATCCACACTCGCCTCTTCCGAAGATAAAATCTCAGATTCTGAATATTCTTTTTTTCTTTTCTTTGAAGTTAGATAATTCTTGGAAGTATTAGCGGCTATCCTATAAAGCCAAGTATAAAAAGCACTTTCTTCTCGAAAGGACTCTAACGATTTAAAGGCTTTTATAAACGACTCTTGAGCTATGTCTTCTGCAAGGTGTCTGTCTTTAACAAATGTCAGTGCTAAGCCCGCTATTCTAGACTGGTATTTAAGCACTAAGAGGTCAAAGGCCTTGTAATCGCCTCTTTTAGCCCTCCTAACAAGGACTAAATCTTTATCTTTGTTACTCTTTTTTAGATCCATATTCACAGATATCTTTCTCGTAGACTAGAAAGTAGTTAAAAAGTTCTAGAATTTTATAATTTTTTAACCCTTAGTGGCTAATTGTAAACCTCCTCTTAATCCAAGATCTAGTTCTTTTATTAAATAAATAGGTATTTTTAGAAGTAGCTCTTTCATGGTGGGACTGTTTTCAAATTCAGTTCTAAAAGTTGTATGATTTATCGATTCTAACAAGGTATTAGCCATTGAACCTGAGATATAAACGCCGGAAGTAGCACCCCATATTAAAGCTACATATCTTAAATAAACAGCTAGTAAATAAACGATTAAATCTTTGGTTTTTAGACAATTTTGGTCTTGGGTATTGGCCAATATCTCCTCATTACTAAAATTACTGACCTCTGAAGCATTAAGATAACAAAAAATGTAATTTATCCCTTTTCCTGACAAAAAATCTTCAAAAGTAGGCATTCTCGATTTTTCCTTTTCAAATTTTTTAATTATTGATTTAAATTCTTTGAGACCTGAAGGAATATTTAGATGTCCAGCTTCAGTGAAAATAACCACTCCTTCCACAATGCCAGCCAAGCCAAGACCTGTTCCAGGCGATACTAAGATCTTAGATCCTTTTTTGGATTCGGTAACATTTCCTATTCTTCTAATTTCTTTTTGTTCCAAAGCTTCTATTGCATGGGCTTGAAGCTCAAGATCATTCAAAATCAATAATTGTTTTGAAAACAATGTCTCTAATTTTTTTTTATTAAATTCTAAATTAGAATTGGTTAACTTAACCTCTTCTCCTAGCATAGGTGCGGCTACTCCAATGATTGCTCTCCTAATAGGTATGCCTACAATTTGAGAGCAATAACCTCTAAATAATTGTTCCGCAGACTTGCTATCCTCTAACTTTGTTTCATATCTGTTTTTTAAGCTCTTGCCATCTTCAGTAATAGCCAATCTAGCATTTGTTCCACCTAGTTCAGCTATTAAAATTGTTTTATTTTGATTCATTTGTAATAATTTTTTTTATAACCAAATTTACTATTCTAGAAAGTTTTTTAGGTGGAACAACCTTTTCTAATAACCAGTCCAAAAGCATTACATCGTCTTCATTTAATAGCGTTAAATAGGATAATTTCATTTTATGATCTAAATCTACAAAATTGTTTTGTACAAAGGGTAATAAAATTAAATCCAACTCTTGAAGCCCCCTTCTAGACTGGAAATAGGCTTTTTTCTGTAAATAGGAATCCATGGTAGGTTTATAATAGTTCACTACCATCATGGATAAAAATAAAGTTATAGATCTTAATTATTTAAGTGTTCTGGAAATCACTGGTAAAGGTGCACCTGATCTTTTACAGGGGCAAATTACTTGTGATGTTAATAAAGTTAATTTACACAACAGTTGTTTAGGAGCTCTATGCAACGCTAAAGGAAGGATCATAAGCTCGTTTATTTTATATTTAATTAAGGAAGAGTCTTACGGTCTAATTGGTCCTTCAAAAACTCTTATCAAGACAGAGACAGAGTTGAATAAATACAGCCCCTTTTATCAAGCAGAACTCAAACATAATAAATCCCTTTCTTTCTATGGAGTAGAAAAAAATACTTTTGAAGACTTCTACAAAAAGAAAATTGGGGTTGATGTAAATACCGTTCAAATTAATTCTGATAAATTTATAAGCTATCTAAATAAAAAATTCATACTAGCTGTCATCGATGAAACAGATTCTTCTGTTTTTAATAACCAGTTTGAACACTATAAAGATAGCAATGAATGGCATCTTGATGAAATTCTTTCATTTAATGTAGAAATATCAGAAAAAGATTCTGAAAAATATACTCCTCATGAACTTAATTATGATGTCACTAAAAGAATTGACTTTGACAAAGGTTGTTATACGGGACAAGAAATAGTAGCAAGAATGCACTATCGAAGTAAAAATTTACCTCGATTAAATTTGGTTGAAAGTTCTGACTTGAAAATAAAAGAAAACATGACTGTAAACAATAAAGAAAACAAAAAAATTGGAAACATAGTTAAAGTAGTAAATTTAGCTAAGAAGTCACTTTGTCTTATCAGTACAAAAGATAAAAACCTTCATACTCCTCTTAAAGTAAAAGAAACAAATTCTGCTTTACGTTTAAATTAAATTGTTAAATTGACCAATCTATAGGACTAAAACCTTTAGATTCCAAGAATCTATTACATTTAGAGAAATGTCTACTTCCGAAAAAGCCTTGATGTGCTGAAAGAGGGGAAGGATGAGATGAATTTAAAACTAAGTGTTTATTAGTGTTGATGTTTCTTCCTTTTTGTGACGCGTATTTACCCCACAACATAAATACTACGGCTTCTCTTTCATCTACTTTTGATATAATTGAATCAGTAAACTCTTCCCAGCCTCTTGAAGAGTGTGAACCTGGCAACCCCTTTTCTACTGATAAAATACTATTTAGGAGAAGTACTCCTTGATTAGCCCAAGGTAAAAGACATCCACTAGAGGGAATGGGTAAAGCAAGATCATCGTTTAACTCCTTAAAGATATTTTGTAGTGATGGAGGAGCTTTTATTCCTTCAGGAACAGAAAAACAGAGTCCATGTGCTTGACCTAGTCCATGATATGGATCTTGCCCAATAATCACTACCTTAACTTTGTTCAGGGGAGTTAAATCTAAAGCTTTAAACATTTCTTTCCCTTTAGGAAAAATTCTCTTACCTTTCTGCTTTTCTGATTTCAGAAAAAGTTTAAGTTCATGCATATAGCTCTTCAGGAATTCTGATTCTAATTCCTTCAACCAGGTTTCTTCGAGTTGTATTCTATTAGGTAGACCTGTTTTCATAGTTTGAAATTCAACGAGTAAGGTAATACTAAGAGAAAACCAGTTTCTAGCAAAATGATATGAATTGTTATCCACTATATCTGTGGATAACTCTATGGATAACATTAAATGTTAAATAGGAAATCCCTTGATGTATGGTTTATAGGCAAATTGATCGAAATTTAACCTATTCTCTATTTTTATAATAAAATCAACAACTTAAGTAATTTATACAAATTTTATGATTTGAATTTGTTTTTTGTTTTTAATATTAATTTCATTGATATTTGAGTGTGTAAAACAAAATAAATATTTGTAAAGAAAACTAAGCTGTTAAAAAGTGAATTTCTCTTTAAAACACAAGAAGATAGCTAATTATTTGAACTGTATAATCCCAAAATAGTGGGCTTTGGTCACTAGCTTATTAGCCTAACATTTACAACATTCTCTATGGAGGAAAGTTTTGCCAAGGCTTCATCCGTGACCTCATTTTCAATGTCTATTAAGTTATAGGCAACATCGCCCCTACTTACATTAGTCATATCAGATATATTTAACCCCAAATCTCCAAGGCTAGTAGTTATTTGTCCAATCATGGCTGGCACATTTTTATTTGTTATGGCAACTCTGTATTTAGTAGATCTTGGTAAATTAACATTAGGAAAGTTGACAGAGTTATTGATATTTCCTGTTTGTAGAAATTCTGTAATTTGTTCTACTGCCATAACGGCACAATTTTCTTCAGCCTGAGAGGTGCTAGCTCCTATATGAGGTAAAAGAATAATGTCTTTATTTTGGTTTGCTCTCTTTATAAGATCTGGTGTTGGAAAATCAGTAATAAAATTAATCAGGAACTTTTCATCTAGCGCTTTCAAAATTGATTTATCATCTACAACTTCATGTCTTGCAAAGTTTAGTAAAGATGCTTTCTTTGCATGTTGAAGAAGTTTAAAATTCACAATTCCTGTTGTGCTCGCTATAGCTGGTATGTGAAGTGTAATAAAATCAGACTTAGAAAAAAGAGCTTCTATCGTCTCCGTAGGTTCTACTTGACTAGGTAATTTCCATGCTGCCTCCACTGACAAAGCAGGGTCATATCCTATAACCTTCATTTCTAAAGCAACACCCATTCTGGCAACTTTAGAACCTATTGCTCCCAGACCCACTACTCCCAAAGTGGCTCCAGATAGTTCTCTTCCTTTAAACTTCTTTTTATTCTCTTCTAAGAAAGGTTCTAGTTCTTCCATCTTATCAAAGTGTTGTAAATTATTTACAAAATCTACACTTGAAAAAACATTGCGTGAAGAAAGTAAAAGAGCAGCCAAAACTAGCTCTTTTACAGCATTAGAATTAGCTCCTGGAGTGTTAAAAACAACTACGCCTTTTTTTGTGCACAAGTCTACAGGAATATTATTTACCCCAGACCCAGCTCTAGAAATTGCCTTAAGAGATTCGTTTAGATAATTTTGGTTAAATTTAGTGCTCCTCACCAAGATACCGTCAGGGTCTTCGCAATTTTCATCTAGAATACAAGAAGAATTAGATAGCACTTCCAGCCCACTTGGAGAGATATTGCTTAAGGTCCTAATTTTATACTTTTTCATTATCTGTTAGTCTTAAAAAGTGCGCAGGATACCACTATTTGATTGCTTTCTCGATAGATATGTTAGCGGAGTCGAGAGCAAGGTTTGAGATCAAACTAAATTCATTTACATGCTCAAAAGGGGTTTCTAATTTTTTTATTAAATAATTAAAAAAGTCCTTTAGTTCTATCTACAGCTGACAACCAAGTTTCGTACTTTGTATTTAAGAGTGCAACTTTCTTCTCTTCCGGTTCAAAGGTTTTATCACAACTCCAGTTAGATTTAAGCGAATCTAGATCAGGACAAAGACCTGAATTGAGACTGGCAAGATAGGCCGCTCCTAAAGCAGTTGTCTCTATAACCCTTGGTCTCAATACTGTTAGACCTAAAACATTTGATAGCTGTTGCGAAAACCAATTGTTGGCTACCATACCTCCATCAACACGTAATTCTGAAAAAGAAGCGCCATCATTCTTCATAGCTCCTATCAAATCTTTGGTTTGAAAGGCTATGGATTCTAAAGTTGCAGCGGTCAAATCAGCTATATTGGTATCCCTTGTCAATCCAAATACTGATCCTCTAGCGCTTGGGTCCCAATGGGGTGCCCCCAAACCTGTAAAGGCAGGTACTACCAAAACTTTAGAATCTGAATGTCGAACTTTAACTATCTCTTCGGTATCTCTAGCAGTCTTAAAAAGTTTTAGACCGTCCCTTAACCACTGTACTGCCGACCCTGCCACAAAAATACTTCCCTCCAAACCATAAGTAGTCTTTCCATTAATTCTATAGGCTATGGTAGATAGTAGTTTGTTGGTTGAGCTCAATTTTTCACTTCCTGTATTAAGCAATAGAAAACAACCTGTCCCGAATGTACTTTTTGCTTCTCCTGGATTAAAACAACACTGTCCAACCAAAGCGGCTTGTTGGTCCCCTGCTATGCCACCAATCTTAAGTTTCCCGCCAAACAGAGATGTCTCACCGTAATCATGTGTGCAATCACAAACTTCTGGCAGTATTTGCTCAGGGATATTTAGAAGCCTTAATAGATCTGAATCCCAGCAGTAGGACTTAATATCAAACAACATGGTCCTAGAGGCATTGGTGGCATCAGTTTTATGGCACTTTCCTTCGGTCAACCGCCAAATTAAAAAACTATCTATTGTCCCAAAAGCAAGTTCCCCTTTTTCTGCTTTCTTTCTTGCTCCATCAACATTATCTAAAATCCAAGCTAACTTTGTCGCAGAAAAATATGGATCAATTAGTAAGCCTGTTTTTTCTTGTATCTCTTCCTCAAGTCCTTTTTCTTTCTTTAAGACATCACAGAATTCTGAAGTTCTCCTATCTTGCCAAACGATAGCAGGGTAAATGGGTTTACCTGTTTTTCTATCCCACAAGATAGTGGTCTCCCTTTGGTTAGTTATTCCAATAGCTGCGATATCGCTTGGCTTAAGAGAGTTTTTTTTAATTAACTTATCTGTAACCTTAACAACTGACTTCCAAATCTCTTCAGGATTATGTTCTACCCAACCATCAGCTGGAAAATGTTGCTTGTGTTCCATTTGTTCAAAGTTGATAAATTTACATTTCTTATCAAAGAGCACAGCTCTTGTACTGGTTGTTCCTTGATCTATTGATATAATCTTTTTAGGCATCTAATCTGGCTTATATTTCCGTGTTTAGGATCATAATCTAATCTTATTCATCAGTAACTTGATATCCACAAGAAATCCACAAAACTTTTTAGTATTTATTGGCTTGTAATTTCCCTAAAGACACAGTATCTTGTGTCTCTAGAAAGAAAACAACACTATATATAGTATTTAAGCAAAAACAGAAAAATACCAAAAAAAAACTACAAAACCATGGAAAACTTAAGAGAATCAGAACAAAACCCAGCGCCTACAAAAACAGAACAAAAGACTAAAGCCCCAGCAATAACACCAGGACAAATGAGAGTGATCAAAAGGAACGGTTCCGTTGTTACTTACGATCAAGAAAAAATAGCGATAGCAATAACAAAAGCATTCCTAGCTGTTGAAGGGGGAGCGGCAGCAGCATCAACAAGAATTCATAATAAAGTGAACGAATTAGCAAACGTCGTAACAATGACTTTTTCTAGAAGAATGCCATCAGGAGGAACGCTCCATATAGAAGAAATTCAAGACCAAGTAGAACTTGCACTTATGCGTTCTGAAGAAAGAACAGTAGCAAGATCTTACGTTCTTTATAGAGAAGAAAGAACCAAAGCAAGAAAGGAAAGAACCGGAGAAGAAGAAGGAGAAAAGAAACAAGAAAAAACAGGAATAAAAGTCGTTCTCGATGATGGAACGGAGTCTAACCTAGACGAACAAAGACTCTACACTATGGTAGCAGAAGCTTGTGAAGGTCTTCAGGATGTTTCAATTGACGAGATAATAGAAGAAGCTAAGAAGAACCTTTACGACGGCGTCTCTATGTCCGATGTTAGACCATCTTTAGTGATGACAGCTAGAACATTAGTTGAAAAGGAACCCAACTACACTTTCGTAACTGCGCGTATTCTTCTTGATAATCTCAGAACAGAAGCCCTAACTTTCCTGGACGTAAGAAAGGAAGCAACACAAGCAGAGATGGAGAACCTATATCCTGAGGCTCTGGAAACATTTATTAAAAAAGGGATAGAGAATGAAATTCTCGACCCTGAGCTACAGACATTTGACATCAAAAGACTAGGAGAGGCACTAAAACCGGAAAGAGATAAGAACTTTACTTATCTGGGGCTACAAACGCTCTACGATAGATACTTCATACATAAAAATAATATTAGGTATGAATTGCCACAAGTATTTTTTATGAGGGTGGCAATGGGTTTGTCTTTAAATGAAGAAAAAAGAGAAAAAAGAGCAATAGAGTTCTATAACTTGTTATCCAAGTTTGACTACATGAGTTCTACTCCTACTCTCTTCAACTCGGGAACAATTCATTCACAGCTTTCTTCTTGCTACTTAACGACAGTACCTGATGACTTATATGGGATCTACGGAGCTATGCAAGACAACGCCATGCTATCTAAATGGGCCGGAGGTTTGGGTAATGATTGGACACCTGTCAGAGGTCTTGGTTCACACATAAAGGGAACCAATGGTAAATCACAAGGAGTCGTGCCTTTTCTAAAAGTTGTTAATGACACGGCGGTGGCTGTGAATCAAGGAGGGAAAAGAAAAGGGGCTGTTTGTTCTTATCTTGAAACCTGGCATATAGATATCGAGGAGTTTCTAGAACTAAGAAAAAACACGGGAGATGATAGAAGACGTACCCATGATATGAATACAGCCAATTGGGTACCTGACTTGTTCATGAAAAGGGTTTCAGAAGGAAAGCCTTGGACTCTGTTCACTCCAAGCGATACACCAGACCTGCATGATCTTTACGGTAAGGCTTTTGAAGAAAGATACCAATATTATGAAGGCTTAACTCAAACAGGAGAAATGGATTTTTATAAAAAAGTTGATGCTGCAGAGCTTTGGAAAAAAATGTTGTCAATGCTTTTTGAGACTGGACACCCTTGGATAACCTTTAAAGATGCATGCAACCTTAGATCGCCACAACAACATATTGGGGTGATTCATTCTTCAAACCTATGTACCGAAATCACACTGAACACAAGCCAGGATGAAATAGCCGTGTGTAATCTTGGCTCAGTGAATCTAACACACCATTTAAAAGAAGGAAAACTAGACCTAGAAAAGCTAGAGCAAACCATAAACACTGCAATTAGGATGTTGGACAATGTTATTAACATCAATTATTACGCTGTGCAAGCAGCTGAAAACTCGAACAAGAAACACAGACCAATAGGTTTGGGAATCATGGGCTTCCACGATACTTTGTACATGCTTAAAATGCCTTACTCCTCAGACGAAGCCATAGAATTTGCAGATAGATCTATGGAAACCGTAAGCTACTTTGCAATCAAGGCTTCAAGCAATCTAGCTAAAGAAAGAGGAAGCTATTCTTCTTATGAGGGGTCCTTGTGGAGCAAAGGCATTCTGCCAATTGATTCGGTAAGTCACTTGAGGGAAGACAGGGGAGAAGAATACACAGCAATAGACCGAAGCACTACCTTGGATTGGGATTCTTTAAGGGAGTTAGTCTTGGAACAAGGTATGCGAAATTCGAATGTAATGGCAATAGCACCGACTGCAACCATAGCCAACATAACAGGAGTATCACAATCTATCGAACCTACCTATCAGAACCTCTATGTTAAATCGAATCTCTCCGGAGAATTCACCGTAACCAACCTACACTTAGTAAATGCTCTTAAAGAGCTAGGGCTTTGGGATTCAGTAATGATTAACGACCTAAAATACTACGACGGAAGCCTAAAAGAAATACCGAGAGTGCCGGACGACATTAAAACCATTTATGCCACTGCTTTTGAAGTGGAGCCTAGGTGGCTTATTGAAGCAGCTAGTAGGAGACAAAAGTGGATAGATCAAAGCCAATCCCTCAATCTCTATATTGACGAACCTAATGGAAAAAAACTAGACATTATGTACAGAATGGCTTGGTTGAAGGGTTTAAAAACAACCTATTATCTGAGATCTAGGGGAGCGACAACAATAGAAAAATCAACTATTGCAACAGGGGAGCTAAATGCTGTAACCGCATCACAAGAACCAGAAGCTGAAGACATGCCTGAAGCTGGTTTCACATCGGATCCAGACTGTGAGGCTTGCCAATAAATAAAGGAGAAAGATATGTTAAGTTGGGAAGAATTTGACGAAAAAGAAAAAGAAACGCAACTGGTAAAACCAAAGCAGTATAAGAAGGAACAAAAAGCGCCTGTAAGCACAACTGTAAAAGAAGAAAAAGAACAGCCAAGAGTAGCTCTTAGTGTAGGCAACTCAACAAACAGGCTAGAAAGAGCAAAAAAAGCGATTGAACAATTTGACCAGCAGATAGGAGAAGAGGCGCTGGAAGGAATGGGGTCTAGGGTGGATGTAGACCAAAAAGCTATGATCAACTGTAGAGCTGATGTAAATCAACTGGTCCCTTTTAAATATGACTGGGCATGGCAAAAATATCTGGATGGGTGTGCCAATCACTGGATGCCCCAAGAAATAAATATGACCGCTGATGTAGCATTATGGAAATCCGACCAAGGACTCTCAGAAGACGAAAGAAAGATAATCAAGAGAAGCCTCGGTTTCTTTTCTACTGCAGACTCTCTTGTGGCTAATAATCTTGTTTTGTCTATTTACAGACACATAACAAATCCTGAGTGCAGGCAGTATTTGCTTCGTCAAAGCTTCGAAGAAGCCATTCACACTCATGCCTATCTTCATGTTATCCAGTCGCTCGGCATGGACGAAGCCGAACTCTTTAACATGTACAGAGAAGTCCCTTCTGTAGCCAGAAAAGCATCCTGGGCCTTAGATTTTACTAAAGAGCTAGACAATCCAAACTTCAAAACAGGTGGATTGGAACAAGACAAGAAACTGTTAAGGAACCTCATTGCATTTTACTGTGTTCTCGAAGGAATCTTTTTCTATTGTGGATTTACCCAAATTCTTTCTATGGGAAGAAGAAACAAAATGACGGGAACATCAGAACAGTTCCAATACATACTAAGGGACGAATCTATGCACCTTAATTTTGGCATAGACATGATCAACCAAATCAGGTTGGAAAATCCTCGACTGTGGGATGAAGAAATGCAAGATCAAGCAGCTGGGATGATCCTTCAAGGAATGGAGCTTGAAATAGAATATGCCAAAGACACGATGCCAAGAGGAGTTCTAGGTATGAATGCCAGTATGATGGAGGAATACCTAAACTACATAGCTAACCGAAGATTGGTTCAGATAGGATTATCTGAAGAATTTCCAAATGCTGAGAACCCTTTTCCTTGGATGTCTGAAATCATGGACCTGAGAAAGGAGAAAAATTTCTTTGAAACTCGCGTTATTGAATATCAAACGGGGGGCGCGCTCAACTGGGATTGATGGTTGAGGTAATAGGACATAGAGGCTCATCAAAAGAAGCTCCTGAAAATACTTTGGCATCAAGCCGGTTAGCCTTTTCTGAGCAGGCTGATGGCGTGGAAGTTGATGTTCGTATGACTAAAGATGGACAACTTGTCTGTATCCACGATAAAAATACTTTAAGAACAACAGGTGTAGAGGCTTTAATTAAAGAGAAAACTTTGGCTGAACTTAAATCTATGGATGCTGGACAATGGAAGGGCGAGCAATGGAAAGGAGAGGCCATCCCCTCGCTTCAAGAAATACTTGAATTTATTCCTCAGGGGAAGAAAATCTTTATTGAAATGAAAGAAGGCCTACATACCATAGACCCATTAATAAGATGTATTGAAACAAGTAATCTAAATACCACGCAGATCTCTGTCAATTCATTCCATCAAGAAGTTGTGAAGAAGATGAAACAAGAAATGGAAAAGATTACCACCAATCTTTTAGTCTTTTTTGAGAGCAATGAAAACAATACAGATGAAGGGGTTCTAAACAAACTTCTAGAAAGTAATCTTGATGGTGTAGGAGCTCAGAACCACCCCAGGCTTTCTCCTGTTTTTGTTAACAAGATATTGGAGGCTGGTAAGAAGGTTCATGTGTGGACGGTCGATAATGTGGAAGAAGCAAAAAACTACAAGGCAATAGGCTTATCTTCTATAACCACAAATGTTCCTGGGCTTATTAAATCTTCTCTCTAAAAATTAAAAAAACTATTTATTCCTAAGTAATAGACCTTTATAGTCATAGGACTATGAAAGATCATGCCATAGGATTCTTGGGTCTTGTGGAACAAGCGTTAAGCAAAGTTCCAGAAGTCGATGTGTACCAATTAAAAAATAGGCTAGAAAAGGGTGAGCAATTTACCCTGATCGATGTCCGCGAAGACAATGAATGGAACCTCGGAAGAATCCCGACAGCTATCCACCTTGGAAAAGGTATTATAGAAAGAGACATAGAGTCCACTGTTGAAGATAGAAACACAGAATTAATCCTTTATTGCCAAGGAGGATTCAGGTCTGCTTTGGCAGCTGAAAGCCTGAATAAAATGGGTTACCAGAATGTATCCTCGATGAGTGGAGGTTTTAGTGCTTGGGTAGAAAACAATTTTTCAATATCACAATAGAAGGAGCAAAGATGAGTGAAGACGGTTCAAAACAGATCAGATCAGAAGTAACTAAAGAAGGAAAGTTATTAATCTCAATTCAAAGCACTGAAATCCCAGAACCAAAAGAAGACGAGGTGCTTATAAAGATTGAAGCTTCTCCAATAAATCCTTCCGATTTAGGTCTACTAATTGGACCAGCAGACGTGTCTTCTCTTGCAGTGTCAGGCGAGGGAGAAAATGCCGTTGTAAGTATGGATATTCCTAATGGTTTACTCCGAACGTTAGATGCACGAATTGATCAATCTCTACCTGTGGGTAATGAAGGAGGAGGAATAGTAATGGCAACCGGGGATAAAGTTCCTGTAGATCTGATTGGAAAGACTGTAGGAGTAGCTGGTGGTTCTATGTATTCACAATTTCGGTGCGTCAAAGCTTCGGCATGTTTTGTAATGAATGAAGGGGTTACACCTGCCGAAAGTGCATCTTGTTTCGTAAACCCCCTGACCGCATTGGGGATGGTAGAAACCATGCGACTGGAAAATCACTCAGCATTGGTCCACACTGCAGCCGCTTCAAATCTAGGTCAAATGTTAATAAAAATCTGCCTCAATGAAGAAGTACCTCTGGTTAACATCGTGCGTAAAGAGGAGCATGTTGATATGTTGACCGGTCTTGGGGCCAAATTTGTCTGTAACTCCAGCCGGGATACTTTTATGGAGGACTTAATTAAAGCTCTGATTGAAACTGGAGCAACAATTGGTTTTGATGCCACCGGCGGTGGTAGACTTTCTGGACTAATACTCACTGCAATGGAAGTTGCGGCCGGTCGCACAGCTACTGAATACAACAGATACGGTTCTAATACCTTTAAACAGGTTTATATTTATGGTGGCTTGGATAGGTCACCAACGACATTAAACCGATCCTTCGGGTTCTCGTGGAGTCTCGGGGGATGGCTTCTAACCCCATTCATAGGACGCATAGGACCTGAAAGGTTCGAAGAACTTAAACAAAAAGTTGCTGATGAAATAAAGACCACTTTTGCGAGTCATTACACAAAAGAAATTTCTTTGGTTGAAGTTCTACAACCTGAAAATATTAATGTTTACTCAAAACAAGCAACTGGCGAAAAGTACCTGATTAATCCAAACAAATAATCAAGCTATTTGTTCAATACCAATCTGGAAAGTTTGCTTGGTGAGCTGCAGATAGGAGCAACCGTTAATCCCCCCCTCCTTCACAGTTGAAAAAGCTAAAACAAAATTATGAGATAGTTGTGTATTTTCATAGAATTTTATTTGTTAGACCATACGACGAGACCCAGTTCCTTAACTATATAAGTGTACGAAAAGAAGACTTATCGGTATCAGCAGTAAGAGAGCAATCCAAACATAACTTCTCCATGTTTTGTATTCGTCTTGATTCCTGTAAGCATCTATTCCTGCCGCAACAATTATTATGAGCATGATAAGTAGATTGACAATTACAAATGTATCCATCACTTTGTTCTAAAAGTTCAGTTCTATCGTATTGATAAAACCTTAAAAT
Source organism: SAR86 cluster bacterium (assembly GCA_022447065.1). GTDB lineage: Bacteria > Pseudomonadota > Gammaproteobacteria > Magnimaribacterales > Magnimaribacteraceae > AEGEAN-183. The sequence goes on from JAKUUM010000003.1 coordinate 92,633, forward strand.
GGATACTGTATTTTTAAGTATTACTAATGTTAGGCTTGATTACATTCTAGTAAGAATAATAAGTAAATAATGGATGTAAGTTTTGTCAGTGCAGTAAAAAAGATAACAGGAGACTCTGGGCTTCTCCTAGGCAAGGATGTTTCTGAAAGAAAAGCAGGTATCTGGATTGAAGAGCCAATAGCAGCTCAAGCTATTATCAGGCCTAAAGACACAAAAGAAGTATCTGAAATTTTAACTTTGTGCAACAAAAATAAATTGCCTGTTGTCCCTCATGGGGGGCTTACCGGTTTATCTCAAGCTGCAATTACCAAAAGTAACGAAATTGTAATTTCAACGGAACGTATGACAAAGATTGAAAATATAGACTCTATAGGTCGCACATTAACTGCACAATCAGGAGTAAAACTGCAAACTATTCAAGAAGCTGCTGAATCTGAAAATATGTACTTTCCATTGGACTTAGGAGCAAGGGGTTCCTGCACTATTGGTGGAAATGCTTCTACTAATGCCGGTGGTAACAAAGTTATTCGATACGGTATGACCAGAGACTTAGTACTTGGCCTAGAAGCAGTGCTCGCAGACGGTACCATCATTTCTTCTATGAACAGCATGATAAAAAACAACACTGGCTATGACTTGAAACAGCTGTTTATAGGTAGCGAGGGCACTCTTGGAATAATAACTAGAGTAGTTTTGCGTTTGCAAGAAAAGCCCCTTAGTCAATGCACTGCTTTATTAGCTGCAGATTCTTTTGACAAAGTTAAAAAAATTCTAAAACACCTAGACTCAGGTTTAGCAGGTAATCTCACTGCCTTTGAGGTGATGTGGAATGAATTCTACACCTTGGTTACCACACCCCCTGCATTGAGTAATCCACCCATTCAGCAAAACTATCCATACTACATTCTTGTTGAGTACTCAGGATTTAACCAAGCTGTTGACACCCAACATTTTAATGGTCTTTTAGATGCAGCCTTAAAAAAAAATATGATCGTAGAAGCTGTCATAGCACAGAATGAAAAAGATAGAAGTGGTCTTTGGGGCATTCGAGATGACGTCGAACAACAGTTCCAATATGGTCCTATTAAAATATTTGATATCAGCTTACCTATTAACTCTATGGAAGCTTATATAGAAGAAGTAAGGGCTAACCTAAAAAAACATTGGAAGAATTTCCATTGTACAGTTTTTGGACATGTAGCTGATTGTAACTTGCACATCATAACCGCAGTTGGATCGGGCGAGAAAAAAGCCATTAAACTAATGGAAGAGTGTGTTTATGAACCTCTGAGAGCTATTAAAGGCTCTGTTTCAGCAGAACATGGTATTGGACTAGAAAAAAAATCTTACTTAAATATTTCTAAAACAGAAGAAGAAATAAAATTAATGAAAAAGCTAAAAAAGAGCCTTGATCCAAATAACATTCTAAACCCAGGTAAGGTATTTGATTAGAAGGCTTAAGGTCTCAGCTAGAAAAGTTAGTCAATAAAGAATTTAATTTGACTCTTTCGGGTACTTTGTCTGCTCCGGGGATACCGCGTTCAATCATAAATGGTAAAAGTGCTTCAATAGCTTTGGGTTCATCAAAATGACAAATATTGGGGTACATGTGGTGCATCACGTGAATCTGCATGGAATGATTGAAAAATCTAGGCATGCCATTACTCCAAAACCTTGTGTCCAGGTATCTACCTTTAGGCAGTTTACTATGGGGTTCCATCGAGAAGAAAATACCAATAAAAGACGTGGCTAATTTTCTTGGAAGCCACCATAAGACTAAGGTCTCTAGAGGATAAAATACAACAACAACCATCTGAGCAAAGAGGAACAACATAGAAAACAGACCTCCCCTTTCCATGGCTTGTTTGAACGAAGGGTCTTCTACAGAAAACTCTTCCACCATTTTGGCTAATTTTCCATCAGTTCCTGTTTGAAGGTGTACATTCAGAGCTGATTGCCACCAATGATCAACATGGGTATGTCCATAATCTGGATCTCTTTCAGGATCATTGGTGTGGGCATGATGCTTCAAGTGAGTGGCCTTTAAAACATCATGGGCTTGAGCTAGAGGTATGAGAGAAATTTGTCCCACAACAGAGTTCAACCACTTTAAGTTCTTATGTTTTCCCGAGAGATGGCCATGTTGACCTGCGTGAGAAGGCAGGTAAGAAAAGGCTGTTGTTATAGTAGACATTAAGAATCCCGCCCACAAAGGAATAATGCTTTGCACAACTAAAGACCAAATCACCACCCACAAAGCACATTGCCCTAGTCCAATTACAATCATTTCCCATTCAATTCGACCCATTAAAGTTCTAGCAACCTTCCTCTCTTGTTCTATGGAAAGATCTTGGTAGTCTTGGTTTGCTAGTTTATCCACACCCATCCTCTGTACTTAGCTAATAGGCCTAAGATTAAACCCAGCAAGTAAGTTAATAAGACGAAACCAAACTCATGAGAGTCCTGGAAATAGTATGCAGATGTTGCATTAAAAATACTTCCCCAAAATATTAATCCAAACCAAACTAACCCCCAGTTAGTTATATGTTCAAAGAATAAAGTTACAATCTTCATAGGTTTAGCTTAAATTCTATTGTATCTAGATATCCTCAAAACTTCCATGTCGTCCCTTTCCACTAGAGAATCTGGCAGCACCTTCTTTGGTTTCCCCTGATTCTATTACTTCCCTACCTAATTTTGTTTCATTTAACAGGGCTTCAGGAAGAGACATATTCCATTGTTCATAGGCGGACATTCGGTCATTTCTCATACACAGTTGAGGGAACTTGAGTAATTCTTGTGCCAATGACATTGCAACCTCTAAAGCTTTTCCGGGAAGACATAATCTGTTGACTAAACCCATTGCTTTGGCTTCTTCTCCCGAAACACCTCGGCCCGTCAAAATTAAATCCATCGCGTGACTCATCCCTATCATTCTAGGTAACCTAATGGTGCCACCATCAACTAAGGGAACTCCCCACCTTCGGCAATAAACTCCAAATACTGCATCTTCGGCTGCCACTCTTAAATCACACCACAAAGAGAGTTCTAGGCCACCGGCAACTGCATAGCCTTCAACTGCAGCTATTACAGGTTTGGACATTAATAATCTAGTTGGACCCATAGGACCATCTCCATCAAGAGAAATCTTGTTGCCCTTTCCATCTTTAGAAAATGCCTTTAAATCTGCACCTGCACAAAATACATCCCCTGTTCCAGTTAAGATAGCTACACTACTATCGAGGTCTTTATCAAATTCTTTGAATGCTTCAGATAGAATTTCTGCAGTTTCCCTATCCACTGCATTTTTGCTTTTGGGCCTGTTAATTGTTATTACAGTCACCCTGTCCTGTTTGTCTACATCTACAGTCATGGCACCCTAACTCTTCGTTTCTTCCTCCGCAACAATGTCTTGCATACCTTCCCATTCTTCCCACATATTACACATGGCGTGTTTAGATCGTTCCCAAGGATCGTTGCCTTCCTCGAATTCAAGCCATTCGCCCATTTGGCCTCTATCAGGATGGTCTGATACTCCATTAACAAGTTTGTTCGGTTGTCGTTTCTTATTACGTAATCTGAAAATTATGTTTTTTCGAGACTCAGTTCCTTTTTCGTTGCGGGAACCAGAATGTGGAATGTGATACATCGTAATGCATGCATCGCCCGGTTCCATAAGGACTTGGGTAGGTCTCGCCCATTTTTTCCCATCTGGAGTTGATTCAGAAGTCTCGTCAACAAATTTTTGTTGGACAGCTTCGGGTAAATAAAATAAACCACATCGATTAGGAGCATCGTAGTTTATTCGAGGCCAGCCTGGTCCCTCAGGTCCAAGACGTCCGTTGGTTTCATATTGCCAACGAAAGAATTTTTCAGTCTCATGATGGGCTCCTTTCAAAACAGAAGTCTGACCCATTCCTTCTTCCATCTGGTCATTAAGACAAGCAAACACAAAAGCAGTAAAACTGCCCAAACCCAGTGTCATTTCTGGATCTTGAAACAAGGGCACCATGTTATGACCCATTACATCCGCACTCCTACCTAGATCTCCTTTTGGACCAGATGCGATGTACCGATAGTAAATTTCTTCTTCCGTACCTTCTTGAACTTCTTGGGGCGCAGCTATGGTTTGACTACCATCCATATGGATTTGTTCGCCGTAATACGGCATGTCTTTGTCTTTATATCCAAGATTGTTGAAATGATCTCCAGGTTCAGTTTTTTTCAGCACTCCCACTTGGGAGTAAATGGGTGGATCAAATTGACCCATAATTTCATGGAGTATTGGGGTAAGAAGAGAAGCATTAACCAAATCAGTCATTTCTTTTTCACCGCCTAGATTCTCACCTTTTTTTGCTTTGCTGATCCTTTTTAGTGCTGCTTCTATCAGTTCCATGGAAATCACATTTTTCAGAACAATGTAACCATTACGATAGAGATCGTGCTTTTGTTCTATGGATAATTTATTTATCTCCACACCCATTATTTACTCCCCAAAATTATTCTCCATTTTAACCACGAAGAAAAAAAGTAAGAAGTTTTAAATCTTGGAAGTTTTGACACATTTTGTAATACCTTTAAAAAAAAGACCTTGCCTAGCTATCTCGCACTGCTCTCTTAAACGAAAAGGTTCTACATATCTAAACCATTCACAGTCATAACAAGGTTTAATCAATAAGAAGTGATTATTAGAAAAGCTTTGACTAGGAGTGCTAAGTAACATCAAGATTAAAATAAACTTGCCCATAATCGCTTAAGTTTTTGAAAACTTTGTTCCTGGAGCATAATATCGATCATGCCATATACCTGACGGCGGCTCTCCAGTAAGAGGCATTCTCCAAGTCCTTACTTTTGATTCTTTTGTCCTTACGCAGAAAAGAGCTCTTTCTTGGTCGATCGTATTCTGAACGTAAGCTTCAGCCATTTCTTCTGGGCCGTAACGCTTGGCTATCTGTCGATAAAGATCTCTCCAAGTATCATCATCTCCTAAGTCGTACAACAGTTCAGCTGAACCTTCTACTACTATTTTTCGATATGGCAAAGTTTGCTCATCTATGCATAAAGAAACACGTGAATCTCGTTTCAAACAGCCAAACCATTCGGACTTAGCCCTTGGAGTAAAATAGATACAACTATCTTCGTACAAAAACCAAATGGGAGTTACCAATGGCGAACCATCTTCCCTGACCACACCAATCCTCATTAATATCCCATCTTCCTCTAAAAACATCTTTTCTTCTTTTTCTGTCATTACAGGCATTTCTAACCTCCTTTTTTACATTCTAAGGCCTGAAAACATAAATCCTGACCTTCTTCAGGAATTTCTCCAGTTTTATCCAAAATGCCTTCCAACTTCAAGTTTACTATCGTAGGCCCCTCTGTATCTACAGTTACCAAAGTCAGATGGTCAAAAGACATTTTTTGGTTTGGACGATGTGCGCCTCCGGTTGTTCCCAACATGATGTAGTCTCTCCCTTTTCTAACTTGATGAGAATAAGTGTGCAAGTGTCCGTTAAAAAGAGTATAGGGACGATTTGATAAAGCGTCTTCCAAGGCTAGAAAGTCTGGCTCTTCCTCTTTTAACCAGACCGGTTTATGCATAAACAGAAAAGTCCAGTGAACATCAGGATTTTCAGCCAAGACTTTTAAAAAATAATCCACTTGATTCCCACTTACATCTCCCGTCAACCTTTCCGGCATTCTCATATACTCCATTTGTGAAGCTTTTTTCAAATCCCCACTTTTTTGCACAGCTTTAAAAGCTGCTCTAGCAGAAGAAAGCTTCTTACTCACTTCTTCTGAGTAATCCTCAGTATCTAAAGCAAGGAACAAAACATTTTTATAGATAAAGTGGTAATACTTAGGACCGTATCTTTCGGACCATAAATCTTGCATAACTTTATTGGTTAGATCGTGATTACCTCCAACATAGAAGACTGGAGCTTGCGTTCTAGAAGCCCTTTGATCAAACCATTGCCATTCTTCTATTAATGCAGAACGGTCTTCACTATCCCCATCTATGAGATCACCTATACTCATAATTAATTCAGGTCTCAACAATGCTAATTGAGCTACTGCAACTTCAAAAATACGTTCTCGCTCTCCCCCGTTTAGATCAGAAAATACTGCAAAGGTAAATTTTTCATTGGTATTGTCGAACTGACTGTGTGTCCAAGGCGTTGGACCTTCTATTTTGCTTTCAAAGATTTTCTCGTTAACATCAGAATTACCATTATTTGTTCTAACTTCAAATTCAGTGTCGCAACCATAAAGAGATAATAAGGTAAGAAGAATTACTATTTTTTTCATGATGATCCTTTAAGTTCCTATTTATAATAGATTCTAATACTTAAATAACCCAAGGAAAAAAATGGAAATACTAAGAACACCTGATGAAAGATTCAAAAATCTTAAAGGTTACCCTTTTGAACCACACTATACGGTAATCCAAACACACGATAATTCTGACCTAAGAATACACCATATTGATGAAGGCCCTAAAGATGGTCCAATACTTTTGGCAATGCACGGACAACCAACATGGAGCTATCTGTATTCAAAAATGATTCCACATCTAGTTGCAGAAGGAATCAGAGTCATAGCCCCTGACCTTCCAGGTTATGGAAAATCAGATAAACCAGCTACGAGGCAAGACTATAGTTATCAAAGGCAGGTTGATTGGATGACACAATGGCTAATTCAAAATGATTTCAAAAATCTAACTTTTTTTGGTCAAGATTGGGGAGGCTTAATAGGCTTGAGAATGATTACAGAAGAACCAGATAGATTTGCCAGAATCTCCATGGGCAATACTGGATTACCCTACAATCCAGACACACCGGATGAGGTTATTGAAGAAGTACAGGCTTTTAAAAAAAGTGATATTAAGCTTACTCTCCCAGTCATGATGAAACATGTAATGCAAATGGACGGAGCAAACTTAAGTAATGATAAAAAGACGACCTTTCACCCCGCATTAAAATTTATGTATTGGCAGAAATTCTGTTGGGATACATCCAATTTGCCTATAGGACTAATAAGTTCATCCCAGATGGAGACAAGATCTATGCTCTCTATGTCAATTCATTATATTTTCCAAAGATTAGGTCTGGAAAGTATTTCTCCTTGTTCCTCTGATCTTGTTAGAGCATACGAGGCACCTTTTCCTGATTCATCTTATAAAATGGGGCCGCGAGCAATGCCTAACCAAGTGCCCATAATACCTGATACTTCATTAGAGGCACAAAAGGTAGCCAGAGAGTTTTTTAGGACTTCGGATAAGCCTTTTCTGTCTGTATTCGCAGGTGATGATCCAGTTACTAATGGTATAGAAAGAGATGTTCTGGAGATGGCACCCAATGCAAAAAGTGCACCGCATATTGGTGGAGGTCATTTTTTTCAATGGAATCGTGCCGAAGAACTCTCAAAAGTTCTCATTAAGTTTATTCGTTCAAATTAACCTCTATTGTTTTAGGATGAGGCGTCCCATTTCTGGTTTTCTTATTTCTTTATTAACTTTCAAGTAGTTAATTATTTCTTCAGAAAAATTAACTTTTCTGTCTTGGTATTCACCTTCTAAGAAAGTATCGTAGAGATCGCCTCCTTGAGCTAAGAAGCTTTGAGTACCGACTTTATACTTTTTTTTCATCCCCAAAGGCTTTCCATTAATTTCAACACTTAAGAGCCTATTATTGATGGGTCTTTTTAAATCATATATTGCCTTGATACCAGATACTTGAATCATTCCTCTTTCCATAGACAAGCCTTGTTCAAGAATTGTCTTAACTTGCTTTCCATTCATAGTTGTTGAGACCAAAGTATTATGAAAAGGAAAGGCATCTAAGATATTTCCTTTAGTAACTGGACCTTCAGGCAGATCAGCTCTTAATCCACCAGCATTTTGAAAAGCAATTTCTGAACCTGTAACCTCCCTTATAACATCGGCAGCAAAGTTTCCTAAAGAAGACTCAGCTACATAGTCCCTTACCAACCTAATATCTGAATAGCCAACAACTTCTCCGATTATGTGGTCTACTTTTTCTTTGTAATAAGAAATCTTTTTTTCCACTAAAGGGTCGGGCTTCAACTTATCACTCCAAACTTTTAATAATTTTCCTTCGTGTCTGGTTATTCTTTCACCATCAAAAAAAAGTTTTAAATAACCAAGCCGAGTTCCGTACCCATAGGTTTGTACGATTATGGTTCCTGTTTTGGGATGTACATATGGAACTTCTATTCCTCGATGCGCGTGTCCACTAACAATGACATCAATACCTTCAACAGCACCTGCTAATTTAATGTCTTCTTCAAAATCTCTTTGTACTTCAGGCCTATGTTCTGCATCAGTCTGCATCGGACCTGTCTTACCTTGATGGGTTAAAACCACTATCACATCCACTAGAGATCTGAGTTCTTCAACCTCATTTCTAACATAGGGGATCGGATCACGAAAATCTAAAGCTTCTACATAAGATGGCAAAATTACACTTCTAGCATCTAGTCCTATAATCCCTATCACACCCAATCTAATACCATCACGTTCTAAGATGGTAGAAGCTCTACTAAATAACTGGCCGCTTTCTTTATAAAAAATGTTAGCCCCAAGAACAGGAAAAGAAACTCTATGGATTCCTCTCTTAAAGGCTTCAATTCCATAATCAAACTCATGGTTGCCAATGCCAAAAGCATCGTATTCCATGGTCATCATCATCTCCATCAAAGCCTCACCTTGAGTAAGATTAGCCAACATTCCAGTAAACATGTCACCTGAATCAAAGAGAAAGACGGTATCTTCTTTATCTCTTAACTGCTTAATTAGAGTTGATAAATGAGCTGCACCTCCTAACTTAGGTGATCCTTCTAACCAGTAAGCTGGGATGGGATCAAAAGCACTGTGGAAATCATTAGTATGCAGAATAGTTATTTCTTTATCGTCCCCAAACAAAGGATGATTTAAGGTAAGTAACAATAAAAATAAAAGTAGAAGGAGTTTTCTCATTTACATGTTTTGTGTCGATTTCGCATAATCCAAAGCATTTTTTAACCTCCATCTCCCCCACCTGAGCTTCCATTGGCTCCGCCATTCATGGGGGCAACATATCCACCTGACTGGGCAGCTGCTGCAATACGGGAGGAGATATTAGAGATTTGATCTAAATTGTTACCACACACTGCGCTGATCTTTCCTTTTGCAAAATCACGCAGGCCTTTTATCTTGGAAGTGGATCCATTTGATTTATCTACCAGTAAGGTCTTCGATTTAGAGATGAGGTAAACGTCTTCTCCTGATACAGCTAGATGAAAGGTATATTGTCTAAAAGCTCCGGCAAACTTTTCTCTGAAATAAACTTGACCCTTGGGTAAAGAAACTTTACAGATTTTCCTTTTTTGATCTAAGAAGAACATATCGTCCGCATTAAAGTGCGGCACTATGATGTTTTTAAATTCTTCTGAATACCACAACAAACTACCTGAAGAAGCATTTAGACAGTGCACAATATATTTAGTCCCCCATTTATTTAAACCTTGAATGATTAAATAACCTTTGAAAGTACTGATTAAAGTGGGCGTACCTTTAATTTTTGTCGACCAAACAGTTTCTTTTGCATCTAAGTTATATCTTGCAACAGATTCTTTCTGTCCTAAAAAAACTTCGTGGTTTTCTTGCATTCCAATTGCTAAAAATTATTAAAGATAATTTAACCCAGATTCAGAGGAGGCATCACCTTGAATTCTTGAGTGATACATCACTCTTGCCTCATTTAAGTCCCAAGGACTTGCTTGATGCATTAAATTTCTGTTGTCCCATATTACGGCATCTCCTGGAGTCCAGGAATGATGATAAACACGATCTCCTTGGCAGGCAAAGTCATTAAGCTCATCGAGTAAAGCTTTTGAATCTTTTTTAGACATTCCAGGTATTCCATAAGCGTGCCTACCTATCAATAATGATTTTCTTCCCGTTTCCGGATGAGTCTTAACCAAAGGACGAAACGGATGTGGGTCCACGTCAAAACCATATCCACTAAACTCGCTTTCCTCTTGGGGCTTATGTTTGTATTTTGCCTGGCTATACACATAAGAATGATAAGCACTTAACCCTTCGATCTTATCTTTCATTTTCGGATCGAGAGCCTTATAAGCTGCAGTCATATCCGCCCAACCTGTTTCCCCGCCTTCTTCGGGTACTTGATGAGCTGTAAAAACCGATCCTTTTGCCTGAATGGGCATGTATGTACTGTCGTGGTGCCATTCCATATTACCTCTTAAAGATTTAACTACGTCATCATCTACCGGATCTCTTATGCTGCCATCACTCCGTACATTGCTAATTGGTGCTAGATCAAATTCCATTACACCAAATAACTTTGCAAATTCAATTTGTTCTATTGTACTAAGATGTTGATCAGGAAAAATAAGTAAGGAGTGTCTTAACCACAGACTATAGAGTTCCTTTACTTCTCCTTCTGTTAACTTTGATAACTTTACATCCCTTACTGTTGCACCAAAGGTTTTATCTAATTTAGTAACTGAAAAATGTTCCTTATTCATGAAGCAATATTATCTTATGGATTTATATATTTAATCTAAATGATAAATTTCCTTAGTTGGCTCTAAAATATTCTAGAGGATCCTGGTAATCCACTCCACCACAAAGGTAATTAACCCGGTTGTACCCCAATAACCTTTGCAATCTTTCTGGCATGTTTCTGATAACTTCTCTAGATATCCCTATATATTGATTTTCTTGCTGCCGTAACCAAGAGACATTGAAGTTGAGGTTAATAGATCTTCTAATTTCATTCTTTGTCTTATTTTCACCTCCTCCATGCCAAACGGCTCCATCCCATATAAGAAGCGATCCAGCTTTCATTTCAACTCTGGAAACTTCTGCTTTTGGATCCAATTCTTTTTCCCATTTATGACTCTCAGGCACCAACATCGTTGCTCCATTTTCAAGAGTAAAATCATCCAAGGCTATCAAAGTATTAGCCACAAGTGGTTGATGAGGTCTGGGTACTGGGTAGTGACCATCATCTTGATGCAGTCCCTGTTTATCACTTCCTGGTCCAGGACTCATTGCAACTGCTACTGACATCTGAAAAGCACGACCAAGGACACCTTCAACTATAAAAAGCAATAAAGGGTCAATAGAAAGCTCATCAATCGCTCTAGTCTTAGCATACAAATTAGGTATATGCACCGTTTGATAACCCGGCCAACCTCTTTTTTTGTCATCGACTTGGCGGTTTCCAGTTACTGCAAATATAGGCTCAAGTTGAGTACACAAATCGTCTACCTGGTTTTGGGTTAGGAAAGAGGGAACAGCCGAATAACCTTTATCCTTAATCTCAGCAACGGAAGTATCGACTATCGTCTGTTGTTTCTGAGTTATTTTCAAACCAGCAGTCAGTCTTTCTGGCATTCTCATACCCTCTATTAATTTAACGTAATCTTCTAAGGTTTTTTCTTTCATTGAAGGAAGTTAAGTAATGCTTGGTTAGTCTCTACTGGAGCTTCTTGTTGCACCCAATGACCTATATTTGGCAGCAAGATTACTTCTTGTAAGTCCGGAATCGATTTTTCCATTGAACTTTGCAACATTTCCTTAGTTGCACCTCTGATAACCATATCTTGAGCTCCAGCAAGGAATAAAGTAGGTACCTTGATGGATAAATCTTCTAAATCTTCGGTTATTTTCCAGTTTCTTTCTATGTTCCTGTAATAATTTATTCCTCCTCGGAACCCTGCCTTTTCAAATTGACTAACCACATAATCAAGGTCTTCTTGTGTCAACCAGTCTGGTAACCCTTTGGCGGCACCTATTCTTGGTAAAAATCCGCCTGCACTGCGCTTGGAATCAGTAATTTGAGGTTTTTCTCTGGGTGAATCTGGAGAGAGGTAGAAGCTACTGAGTAATAATCGAGGATCGCTATCGTATTCTTTTTCCGCAACCCCGCCCGGTTCGTTGTGATAAAGAATGTAAAAGAAATTGTCTTTAAATACTGCCCTCAAACCTTCGAGAGGATTCTGATCCTGTCTGCCGCTGTAGGGGACACTCATAATCACCAATTTTGTGAACCGATCTGGATAGAGTAATGCACTGTGACTAGCCACAGGCGCTCCCCAATCATGCCCTACAATGGTTGCAGTTTCTTCGCCTAATGCATCAAGAATACCTACCATATCAGAGCTAAGTTGTTCAATATCGTATTGGTCAATTTCTTCCGGCGCATCGGTTTCCCCATATCCCCTCATATCTGGAGCAACTACTCGATAACCTGCATTAGAAAGTGCAATTAATTGGTGCCTCCAAGAATACCAAGACTCTGGCCAACCGTGAACGAATAAAACTAAGGGACCTTCAGATCCCATTTCAGCCAGACGCATTCTTATACCATTGGTTTCAATAAAACTAAATTTAACTCCTTCTAATGGTGAATTATTCATATTAACCTCATTTATTTTTGATTCAGTAGGACTGCTTCCAATTGCATTTGTCGCCATCATCAACCCGAAGATAATCAGTAACTTTTTTATTCGCTTTGTAACTAAAGGCAATTCTAAGGCCTCCCTATTCTATGGGTTATAGTATAGTCCATGAAAATCTGGCTGCTACCTTGTTTTCTGGGAATTTTAGCTATTCTTTCTGCCAATCTGGTTTTTTTAATTTCAGTTATTGAAGGTCATGTAGAAACTTGTTTTCCTTATTTTGAAGGCTGTGCATCTATCAGTGCATCTGGCCGTCACGGCCTCGCTGCCATTTTATTTAAATTAACTATATTGCCCGTGATGACTTTATTGACTATTTATTGGCTCATATCGTGGAATTACTTAAATAAAATTACTTCTGTAAGCACTGTTCAAAATAAGTTCATGTTAATCACAGGGGTAATTGGTTCCCTGTTCGGTATTTTGTATTCAGCCTTTCTAGGTTCTGAAGGTGATGTGTACCAACTATTAAGAAGATTTGGTATCTACGTATTTTTTCTCGGTACCTTCATAGCTCAAATTTTAGAAATTAGGCTATTGTCGTCTAGTAAAGAATTTGAAAGTTTAAATTACTTAAAAGGAATGAAATTAATAACTCTCTTAATAGGTGTATTTATTCTTATATCAGCCCCTTCTTACGGATTCTTAGAGAATGATGATTGGTTCGAAAATGTTCTTGAGTGGAATATTTCTTTTCTGCTTTTCTTCTACTTTATTGCTTCTTCTTTGTTATGGAAAAAGAAGGACATAAAAATAGATTTACTTTTTAATAAATCCTAATAAGCCCAAGCTCCTTACTCAGTCAAGTGTTCAGTAAAAACCAAGTGTCTAAAGTTTTCGGATTGAACGAAATAATGAGGACTTTCTTTTATCTTTTTCTTCTTTTTCTTAACTAAGGCTACTCGGAAGGCTTTTGCATCCTTCAGGCTCTCAAGAAGTACAATTTTGTCACCTTTTTCTAAGTCATAAGTATGCCTAGAGTCGATTTCTCTGTAGCCCGATAAGCCTACGGTTTCATGGCTTCTCCGCATTTCGTAGAATAAGTCCTGTTTAAAGTGAAAAAGAAGAACGAAACTGGTATGTTTTTTCGATTGATAAACATCTCCAACTTTATAGGTAACATCTTCAGCTAGCGAGCTACTCGCCAAACTGAAGATAGTTAATAATAGTATGATTTGTTTCATTCCAATATAGTTAATCTGGACTCCATCTTAAGCTCTACAAAGGTATAAAGTAAACCTCACATGGTACTAGTTCAAAAAACTTATTTTTTGTGTTTTCTTGTTTCATCATGATGCTTCTTTAGGTAGGACATAAAAGGCGTTCCCCCAGTACCCCTGATAGTCGACCCTCCCCTCCCAAAAGGATTCTTTTGTTGAGATTGTTGATGTATATACATACCTGCATACTTTAGATGAAGAGAACGGAAGTTAGTCAATTGTTCCAAACAATTATTGTATGAATCTTTTAATTTAGCCGATTGATTGATCAGTCCCCTAATTTGGGATGAAGATTCAAGTTTTTCAATAAATCTTCTATGGTTGGGGGGCATGTACTCTCGCATTTCATTAAGATAGTGCCTTAAAGTATCGTTTGAGTGTTGAATTCCTAAAGCTCCATCTAGACTTGGCACAATACTGCTTTGTGCCCCGGTTTCTCCTCTATAAAATTGTGCTGTGTTTTCAAATTGGTTTTCAAATATTAAACCACTTTTCAAATCAGGGTTGTCTTTTGATCCAAAAATAAATGGTCTAACCCTGTGGTAATAAATATATGGATCGCATCTTTCTGTCATCCTGGAAAAAATTTCAATAACCTCAACTAGAGATTTATGTATCTTTATTAAAAGGCTTTTTATCTCTTTCTCTTTCGTATCTGAATTGCATTGAGACAAAGCTTCAGCAGCTTCTACAGCCTCCGCTGCAGCATGTTCTATGCAAACATGGACTGTTACAAACCAGTCTTCATCTACTCCACCCAAGAAGTTATTAATAAGTCCTACATTTTCTAAAGAAATAGGCTCTTTTTCTAATAGAAACCAATTATCAAGACAGTAGCTAGCATAGCTTAGTACGGGAGGTCTTCCCAAAAACCTAGCCACTTGCACCCATGGTTTCGCTATCACTTCAGGTAACCTCTCTTTAGGTTTGCGTCCTCCCCAGACAAAAGAGTGGGCAATAAAACTAAGCTGAACCATTGCTAGCTTCAGATCTCGTTTTGATTTTTTTACCAACAGCTCTTCGATTGAAAGTTCGTTCTTTTTTAACGATTTGATAGTTCTTGGAACTCGACCTGTCAAGAGCAATTTAGGCAGACTTGTTGCAATTTCATGCAATCTGTTGAGAGGTGCTGAAGAACTAATTGAGTACTCTTTTAACGGGTTCTTGCCTGGTAGAAAGCCCTTCATTCTTCCATAATTGAGTTCGTTCAGGCTCTATTTATCTTCCTAGTAATTTAAGGCTTAAGCAAATACTTCTGAAAATAATTAAAGATTTCTTGTTGTTTACTATCTCTGGCAGTTCTCCATCTATCATTGGTCTCTAAGTTAAGCGGTTTTCCTTTGTGATCAAATATAACCACCCTAGGCACACCTTCTTGTTTTGGAATTCCTAAAACTTCTAGTAAGGACATATTTATGTCATATGTTCCCAAGTCTACATGCAAGATTGAATAATTTTCTTGCATGTATTTCTTAACGGTAGGCAGTTGTAATGTCCCTTCAAGGGTTCTGCAGTCTGGGCACCAGTTGGCACCAAAAATAATGAGCGGTTGTTTCCCCTTTTTGCCATCGTTAATGAAAGAAATCAGTTCATTAGACGAAATCTCCTTCCTCTCATATGGAAGTGGAAGTGGCAACTCCAATTTTTCATTAGCAGGGATCTCAATAAAATCAGGAGTTATATTTGCGTAGCCTTCATTCATCAATAACAAACAGAAAAGAAGTAGTAATCTCTTCATTCTTTTAGTAGGTCTGTTCCCAATAATTCTTGTGCTTCCATCAATCCACCGGCGTTGATTACATTGATATAACCTAGCTGTTCAAGAGCCTGCTTGGCCTTCTCAGCACGGCTACCGCTTTGGCAGTAGACATATATTCTTTGAGTTTTTTTTATCTTCTCTTTTTGAATTTCGTTGCTAATGTTTTGCCACTCAATGTGTTTTGCTGAACTGAGGTGTCCTTTATTCCATTCATCTAGAGTACGAACATCTATGACAAGAGCTTTGGATGCAGCAAGTATTTTCTTTACGGTGTCATTATCAATTTTTTTTATGGACTTGATGTGGCAAGGCATGTTCTCCGTGAAAATAGTGTCTCTAGTATGAGAACAAGTTCTAGATAAAGTACTTTTAAAAACTAATGTTTGCTCAAAAGGAAGGCTGGGACAGCGATTCAGCAAAGTTACCAAATAAGGCTGAGATTGAGTAGGTGACCAGACAATTAGCCTTTGGTTGTCAATTGCTTTCCAATTGTTGATGTCTTGAACCCTGAAACAATCCTTTGATAAATTCTCTGCAGAAACTAGGAGGTTTGCAAAGAAAAGGCTTGATAAGATTAGAATAAGATTTTTCATAATTAGAGTATTAATAACCCGCAGCTTGTCCATCCTTTCGGCTTTCAGAAGCTCCAAAATAAACTCCATCTTTTAACATAATGGCTTGGTATCCACCGAAAATACCTTTTTCATATTTGATATTATGACCCATTTTCTTAAGAGCATGTTCAATGTCTTCTCCAAACCCTTTTTCTAGGCTTAAAGTGCCTCCATCAATCATCTCTTCATCTGTTGGTTGAGATGAACCACTATGAACTATTCTAGGAGCATCGCCTGCTTCTTGAAGGTTAAAACCAAAGTCAATTAAGTTGATCAATATCTGGGCATGCGCTTGGGGTTGGGTGGCTCCACCCATAACCCCAAAACTCATATAAGGTTGGTTATCTTTTGTTACAAAAGCTGGGATTATTGTATGGAAGGGACGCTTACCTCCTTCTATGACGTTTAAGTGACCTTCTTTTAAACTAAATAGTTCGCCACGATCCTGAAGCATGAAGCCTAAGTCAGGTGGTACCATGCCAGAACCCATACCTCTGTAATTACTTTGGATCAAAGAAATCATATTCCCGTATTCATCTGCAGCGGTCAAATAAATAGTATCTCCGTTTTTGGGTATTCCTGACTGATCGACAAGCGCGGGTTTTGCTAGATCTATCATTGCAGCCCTCTCCTTAGCATAACTTTTCGAAATTAATTGTTGAATGGGAATTTTGGCAAAATTTGGGTCTGCGTAATGTTTGGCACGATCCGCAAAAGCTAGTTTTTTAGCTTCCACAAATACATGAATATAGTCTGCGCTGAACAGACCCATTTTCTCTAAATTGAAGTTTTCAAGAATATTAAGGATTTGAAGTGCAGCGATTCCTTGGCCATTCGGTGGCAGTTCCCAAATATCATAACCCCTATAATTTGTAGAGACCGGTTCCACCCATTCTGAATGAAATTCTGCCAAATCTTGATAAGATAAAAATCCACCTTGGCCTTGAATAAAATCTGAAATTGTTTTCGCTACTTCTCCCTCATAAAAGCCTGCCCTTCCTTTCTTGGAGATGATTTCTAAAGTGTTTGCTAGTTGAGGATTTTTAAAGATGTGTCCTTTTTTAGTGGTTTCTCCACCCTGCATCCACACTTCAGCGAAATTGGGGTACTTTTTGAATACATCTTTTGACCTATCAAGATAATAAGCAATGGTTTCTGTAACAGGGAAACCCTTTCGGGCGTATTCAATGGTGGGTTCAAAAAGCGAAGCAAAGCTTTGATTTCCAAATTTCTCGTGCAATTTAACCCAACCATCTACAGCACCAGGTACAGTAACCGGCAAAGGACCGTAAGGAGGTATTTTGTTCAATTTTTGCTCTTTGAAGTAATCGAGAGTAATGGACTGAGGCGCTGGGCCACTTGCGTTTAAACCAAAGAGTTTCTGTTCTTTCGCATCCCAAACAATTGCAAATAAGTCGCCACCAATGCCATTTCCTGTTGGCTCCATAAGACCTAAAGCAATGTTTGCCGCAATGGCCGCATCTATAGCTGTGCCTCCTTTTTTTAAAATATCAAGGCCGATTTGGGTTGCTAGGGGATGACTGGTTGCAATCATTCCATGTTGACCAATGACTTCAGAACGACTGGCAAATTGTTCACCCGTCAATCGATCGTATCCGTAACCACTCATACTCATTAAACTCAGCAATAAAATGATGGACTTAGACTTCATTATAAGCTTTGCTTAGCCGTGCTTTCCTTTGTTCCATCCTTTTTTAATTAAATATTTTTCAGCAGATTCTATAGCACCGTCTTCAAGGCTAGTTCCCATGCTATCGTTCCATCTGTTTAAATAACCAAATAAGGATATAACACCCAGAATTTCGACTATTTCTCCATCGTCCCAATGATCGTGAAGCCTTTGATTTAGGCTCTCATCAACCGCATTAGGAACTTGAGAGGCTGCCAAAGCAAAATCCAATGCTGCCCTTTCCGCTTCGTTAAATGCTTGGTGCGTTCGATACTCCCAAATATTATCTAATTGCTCTTGGTTGGCTCCGTATCTCTCAGCCGCTCTGATCGAGTGTGCTTGGCAGTATCTGCAACCGGCTGCATTACTACTTACCCAAGCTATCATCCTTTTCAAAGCTGAAGTGACTCTTCCATGATTTGCCATCACGGCCATGTTTAAATTTATAAAAGAGCTAGCTATCTCCGGTCTTATCTGCATTGTCAATACAGAGTTGGGGCAAAACCCAAGAGTTTCATTAAAAAACTCAGCCAGTTTCTTAACTTCTGAATTGCTTTCTGGTGAAAGAGGTTTTACTAAAGGCATGTTTTCATTCTTCATCTGATTTCAGTATATTTTAATTGTTAGAAATGCAGAAAAGAATAAAATGAATTTGTGACGAAAAGATTACTGATTTGTCCTTATCCCTTAGGAGTAAGCCCATGACCTCAATGACACAACAAGAAAGACAAGATTTTTTGGCCGATCTTCATGTGGGTGTTTTATCACTTAGTGATGACTCTCGTGGGCCCCTAACCGTTCCCATTTGGTATGACTATGATCCAGGTGGTGAGCTCTGGTTCATCACGGGACCTGATTCACGCAAAGGAAAATTACTTGAAGTGGGAGTTAATTTGAGTCTAGTGGCTCAATCAGAGGATCCACCTTATAAGTACGTCAGTGTCGAAGGGCCCGTCACGTCCATTCACGAAGCGAACAAAGACGACTTGCTTGCCATGGCTGTGCGTTATCTGGGACCCGAGGCTGGTAAACAATATACCGAAAATAGTGAAACCGGAGGCGGTGTAATAGTTCGAGTAAAACCTGAACGCTGGTTAAGCGTCGACTACGCTAAGGCTTAGAGGTTTAAACATTTAATTCTAATTCTCTACCACTCTCCCGTGTTCTCCATTGAAACCCAAGGTTCTTTAGGTTCCAAAGGTTTTCCTATTTGGAGGAGTTCAATAGATATATTGTCGGGAGATCTTACAAATGCCATATAGCCGTCTCTAGGTGGTCTATTAATTACCACCCCAGCCTTTTTCAAACGTGAACATATTGCATAGATATCTATTACGTTATAGGCCAGGTGGCCAAAATTCCTTGAGCTAGAATCTAAATTATCTCCATCCCAATTATAGGTAAGTTCTACCTGAGCAGACTTATCATCTGGAGCTGAAAGAAAAATTAGTGTAAATCTGCCTTCCTTATTATCAATTCTTCTTATTTCTTTTAAACCAAGATGGTCGCAATAAAATTCTAGAGAAGATTCAACATTACTGATTCGCAACATGGTATGAAGGTATTTCATGGTTATTTAGGCATTAAGGATGAATATAATTTCACACTGCGTATACCGACGGTGTCCTATTAATCCAGGGTTCTGACTCCTCTAACTGACGAGCAATATCAATTAGAACTCTCTCATTGCCCATGGCTGCAAAGAAGTGCATTCCCAAGGGAAGGCCGCCTGGACCAATTGCACAAGGAACTGATATTGCGGGAAGACCAGTCATATTTGCAATTGGTGTGCCTGGTATAAGACTTGAAGCTTCATCAAACCACTGCTCAAGAGAAACATCTGAATTCAGAGTTATCGAGCCTCCAACCTTAGGAGTTCCCTTAATAAAAGTAGGTGTGAGTAACAAATCCCAATTATGGAAAAATTCACCGAATTCCCTGCTCATCTGATTTGAAAGAGCCATTGTTTGGTTTACATCAAAACCAGTAACTTTTTCTCCTTCTCTTACCATTTTTAAAGTAATTGACTCTAAAGTACTTGAATCAGGAGTTCTATTGGTCATTGGCGCAACACTATGAACAACAAAATGAGCCAATGAATACCAAAGAACTTTAAAAGCATCGAAGTAATCAGCTTGAACAGCTGTAGGCGTAGCCTCTTCAACCTTATGACCCTTCTCCCTAAGTGACTGAGCAATTCGTTCCAATTCATCCCTTATTCCTGACTCAAGTGGACCTGAACCCCAGTCATCAAAACTCACCGCAATACTATATGTTTCTGGAGCTTTTTCTAATCCAGCTAAAAAAGACTCTTGAATAAAGCTGTTCATCACTCCTTCCCCTGCGGCTGGTTTTGACACTGCATCAAGAAAAGCTGCTGTGTCTCTAACTGTACGACTGTTGCAACCTTCTGCAATTAAAGGAGAAGAGACATCATTCATAATGGGCCCCAAACTCACCCTGCCTCTACTAGTTTTAAGACCTAGATTACCGCAACAACTTGCAGGTATTCGCGTAGATCCTCCACCATCGTTACTGTGAGCTAAAGGAACTACACCGGAAGCAACTAAAGCTGCAGACCCTCCACTTGATCCTCCTGCAATGTGATCAGTATTCCAAGGATTACGAGTAATTCCATGAGATACAGACTCCGTTGTTAGAGTTAAACCGAATTCCGGACAAGCGCTCCTTCCAATTAACTGGAAACCTGAATTAAGGACATTTTGAGCAAAATTTGTTGTTAAAGGTGACACTAATCCTGCGGTTAACCTAGAGCCACTTTCTTGTGTTATGCCTATTACACTAGCCCCAAGGTCCTTCATAAAAGTAGGGACACCTCTGAATTTAGCTCCCTCTATTGCTTCCTCTTGGTAAGGTTCGTCGAAAATTGAAACAATAGCATTCAACTTATCGTTTACTTTCTTAGCAGCTTCTTGAGCCAATGTAGCGAGCTCATCTGGAGTAATTTCCCCTTTTTCAACTAGCTCGGCCAAGCCTATTGCATCGTATTTAACGTATTCTCCTAGTTTCATTAATTTCTCCTTTACTTAGTAATTATTACATTTAATGTTTTAGGAAGTGGAAATAAATCAATAACTCCAAGTTCAATCCTGAAATAATAAACCACAAAAACAGCTGTACCTACTGCAAAACTTGATCACTCAGTCATTGATCATAATAATAACCATTCCTTTAAAGATCACCCATTGGAAAATAGCAAAGAGCAGGGAAACCTCACAACCTCAAAAGGGAGAAAAGTTTAATACTGTAAAACCACGAAGCAAACGGTTCCAACTTTCCCCGTTTAGCTCCACCGCTTAGTCCAATTTGGAATACTCTTCAGATCTGTTATAAAGGGGAGTTAGAAAATGGTAATAGCTCAGATTAGAACAACCAATATTGAGGAATCAATAGATTTTTATATCAACAAACTTGGGTTTAAGCTGGAATTCTCTTATCGGGATTTCTATGCAGGAATTGAAACAGGAAATGGAACTTTTCATTTAAAACTTGTAGATAACAAGGAACCTTCAATAGATTTTGTGAAACAAGGAGGTCACTTTCATCTTTATTTCCCTACTAAAGATGCACTGGAAAAGGTAAAAGATCTAAAATCCAAAGGAGTTAAGTTTCTAACTGAAGCTCACGATACTGACTATTCCAAGAATGAATTCTCCATAGTAGATAATCAAGGGCACACTTTATTTTTTGGTGAAATCAACGAAGATTAGAGACGTTAAAGCTATCAGTTTTATTGTGTTCAGTAATAAATGTTCTTTAATGAGTGAGTTGAAATAAGTTGATTCCAACTTTCCTTGCAACAATTCATCAAGATTTTGAACGGTATCTACAATGACTCATGACGGTAAATAAAATGAGACTAAAAAGGTTTGCTGAAAAATTTATTGTTATTCTTTTTACTGTCTCGCTTAATTCATGTTCTGTGGTAGGACAGTGGTGGTATGACCGCCTTGACATTTATCTTGCAAATTATTTCTTTGAATATGCTGAATTCACTAATAATCAAAAATATTTCATCAGAAAAACGACTAAAGAATTTAAGAGTTGGAATGCGAATTCTGAATTACCCAAATACAAGGATCTTTTAGTTGAAGTTAAAACTTTGAATAAAAAAAATACAAGCAAAGATATAGAAAAAATAATTGTTAATGGAAGAACACTTTTTCAAGAAAGTTATTATTTCTTTACTCCCTATATAGTAACTTTCTGTGAAGAATTAACTGATCAACAAGTTGATGAAATTTCTTTGAGTTTGAGAAAAAGAATAGATAAATGGAAGTCTTCTTTAGAAGAATCAAAAAACGAAGACTCTGTTAAAAACTCAATTGAGTCGTTTAGTAGATTCTCAAGATTTGTAGGAGTGAAATTGACAAGGGAACAAGAAAATGAGTTAAAAAGACTCTATCCGAGAATTGAGAATTCTGGGTCTTATTCAATAGAGGACCAAAAAATTTGGAATACAAACTTAATTTCTATTTTAGAGTCGAGGAAAAAAGTAGGTTTTAAATCTAAAATAACATTGCATCTTGATTCTTTACTAAAAACCATAGAGGACAATGAAAGTG